>CAZWQS010000059.1:0-15344 GCA_964635925.1 uncultured Terricaulis sp.
GATTCGCCCTTGGCCGATGCCCTCGGTGATCGACGTGCCTTCGGCTTACAGTTCGCCGTTCTTGTAATAGTTGAAGAGTGCGGCCCCGCCCGGAACGGCGATGCCGATCACAATGTTCTTGTTCTTCGCCTTGAGGCCCATGCTGACGCCGCCGAGCGTGCCGCCTGAGCCGACCGCGCAGATGAAGCCGTCGACTTTGCCTTGCGTCTGCTCCCAGATTTCCGGCGCGGTGGTGTCGATGTGGCCTTGGCGATTGGCGACATTGTCGAACTGATTGGCCCAGATGGCGCCGTTCGGATCGGTTTTGGCTTTTTCCTCGGCGATGCGGCGCGCGACTTTCGGATAATGATTGTCGCTGGCGGCAGGCGCTGCATCCACCTCCACCAATTCCGCGCCGAGCGCGCGCACGGCGTCTTTCTTTTCCTGGCTCTGCGTGCGCGGCATCACCACGATGGTGCGATAGCCCTTGGCCGCGCCGATCAGCGCCAGGCCGATGCCGGTGTTTCCCGCCGTGCCTTCCACGATCACCCCGCCCGGCTTCAACAGGCCCTTGGCCTCGGCGTCTTTCACGATCGCCAGCGCCGCGCGGTCCTTCACGGACTGGCCCGGATTGAGAAACTCGGCCTTTCCCAGAATGGTGCAGCCGGTTTCTTCGGACGCGCGCTTCAACTTGATCAATGGCGTGTTGCCGATGGCGTCGAGCACGGAGGCGTAAGGCATTTCAAACTCCTGAATGGGGTTCATCTGGCGCGTTTTGGCCGCGCGTCCAAGCCGCTTCGGGCCCAATTCAGCTAAAGCGTCGGTTTAGCAGAGGCTCATGTCACGCCGAGCTTCTTCTGCAAATCAGTGGAAGAGGTGGTGTAGAGGAACACCAGCCGCTCTCCGGGCCGGCAGATGCGGAATGCGGCCTGGGCCATCAGCGCGCCCTCGTGGAAGCCACAGAGGATGAGCTTCAGCTTGCCGGGATAGGTGTTGATGTCCCCGATGGCGAAAATGCCCTTCTCGCTCGTTTCGAACGTCTCGGTGTTCACCGGGATCAGGTTTTCGTAAAGGTTGAGGCCGAAATCCGCGATCGGGCCAAGCTTCATGGTGAGGCCGTAAAACGCCAGCAGCTCATTGCAGGCGATCTCGTAGGCGCCTTTATCCTTGGTGAAACACTGGATCGCGCCGATCTGATCGCCCGCGCCGGTCACACCTTTCAGCTCCGCGATCTCCAGGCGCACTTTGCCTTCCGCGACCAGCTTGCGCATCTGCGCCACCGAATGGGGCGCGGCGCGAAAATCATCGCGGCGATGGATCAGTGTCGTGCTGTTGGC
This sequence comes from uncultured Terricaulis sp., assembly GCA_964635925.1. GTDB lineage: Bacteria > Pseudomonadota > Alphaproteobacteria > Caulobacterales > Aquidulcibacteraceae > Vitreimonas. The sequence goes on from CAZWQS010000059.1 coordinate 1,317, forward strand.
GATCGGCTGGAGGTTCAGCACCCAATCGAGCGCGCTGTCGCCGCCCCCCGCGATAACAATGTCGCGCCCGCGGAAGCGCTCCATCTGGCGCACGGCATAATGCACGCTCTTGCCCTCGAACGCCTCGATGCCGTCGATCTTCGGCTTGCGCGGCACGAACGAACCTCCGCCCGCGGCGATCACAAGCACCGGCGCGGTGATCGTGGTTCCCAATTCGGTGCGCAGCTTGAATTTGCCATCGGGCAAGCGCTCCAGCGCTTCGGCCATTTGCGCGAGGTGAAATGTCGGGTGAAACGGCGCGATCTGCTGCATCAGCCGGTCGGTGAGCTCCTGGCCCGTCGCCACCGGCAAGCCGGGAATGTCGTAGATCGGCTTTTCTGGATAAAGCTCCGCGCACTGGCCGCCGGGGCGATCGAGCACATCCACCAGATGCGCTTTGAGGTCCAACAACCCCAGTTCAAACACCGCGAACAGCCCCGCCGGCCCCGCGCCGACAATGATCACATCGCTCTCATGGGCCTCTCCCGCTGGCGCGGACACCGCTTTGGTCGTCAGGCTCATCGCTTCTCCTCGCCCGATCCTAGCCGCGCGGCCGCTCGCCTGAAAGCGGGGCGACGCGGCGGCCAAACAGGCTATAACGCCTTTCGAGGATAAAATGGCCGTCGGCGCGGAAGATCAGAAACCGGAAAGCGGCGCCAAGCCGGCCGCGATGCCGAAGCTGCTGAAGCCGTATCTCTATATCTCCAGCTATTACGCGACCATCGCGGTGGCGTTGGCGCTGCTGCTGGTGCTTTGGCCGCGCCTGCTGCAATTCCTGCCGATTGGCGGGGCGGCGAGTTTTGGCGCGGTGGGGGAGTCGGCGTTCGAGCCGGTGAACCGCGCGCTGCGCCCCACCGAATCGACGCTGACGGAAAGCGTGAAACTCGCACTCTCGATCGTCTCTGCGTTCCTGCTCATGCTGCCGGTGACGTGGATTTGCATGGGCGCGCGCCGGCGCAAGGATGTGAGCCAAAGCTTCATCCAGACCATCCTTGTTCTGCCCATGATCATCACCGGCGTGGTGCATATCGTGCACAATTCGCTGGCGCTGGCGTTCAGTCTCGCGGGCATCGTCGCGGGCGTGCGCTTCCGTCACACGCTGAAGGACAGCGCCGAGACGACCTATCTGTTCACCGCCATCGCCGTGGGCCTCGCGTGCGGGATCAACGCGGTTGAGGTGGCCGCCATCGTCTCGATCTTTTTCAATTATACGGTGCTTGGCCTCTGGGCCACCGAGTACGGCGCGGAATCCACCGGCAAGCAAAGCTTCTCACACGAATGGATGGGCAAGGAAGAGTCCGAGCCCGAACCACACAAGACGAAGAAAAAGAAGGGCGAAGATGACGACGACGATTAGAGCCTTCTCCACCATCGCCGCCGCCCTTGTTTTGTTCGCCTGCATGCGCGCGCCCGCGCCGGCGGCTGAGCCCGCCCCGGAGGGCTCCTTGTTCGCACCCGCGCCTGAACAGCAATGGCGCCTGCCCGCCAAGCTCAACGAAATTTCCGGCCTCGCCGTCACCCCTGATCGGCGCGTGTTCGCGCATGACGACGAAACCGCGATCATCTACGAGATCGACGTCGCGGCGGGGCGTCTGATCAAGAATTTCGCGCTGGGCGATCCGATCGAGGCGGGTGATTTTGAAGGGCTCGCGATCACGGGCGACGGCCAATTCTACATGATCACCAGCCGCGGCCTGCTCTATACATTCCGCGAAGCCGCCGACGGCGCGCATATAAGCTTCGACACCATCGACACCGGCCTGCATCGGGTTTGCGAGGTGGAGGGGCTTGCCTATGTCGCGGCGGAAGACAGCCTCATTATCGCCTGCAAGCGCATGAACGATCGCGCCATGCGCAACACCGTGTCGCTCTATGCGTGGCGCCCCAGCGCGCCCGATACGCCCGCCGCGCCGTGGCTGGCGCTGCCGGAAGCCAACCTCGCCGCCCGCGCGGGCGTGGAGCGCTTCCGCCCCTCCAGCGTCGAACTTGATCCGGTCAGCGGGCGCATCCTGTTGCTCTCCGGCAATGACGGCGCGCTGGCCGAGCTCGACCGCAACGGCGCGGTGCTCGCCGCGCGCGCGCTCGGGCCCCGCCACGCGCAGGCCGAGGGCGTCATCGTCGCCCCCGACGGCGCGCTGATCATTTCCGACGAGGCTTCCGGTGGCCAAGCCACGCTAAGCCGGTATGCTCGCACCCCATGATGACCCTTCTTCGCACCATAGCCGGCGCGCTCGCCGCCCTTTGTGTCCTCGCCGCGCCCCAGGCGCATGCGCAATCGGCGCACGAGAACGCGCCGCGCGTGGTCGCCATCGGCGATCTGGAGGGCGCGTACGAAAAATATCTCGACATGCTGCGCACCGCCGGCCTCATCGACGCGCAGGGCGATTGGATCGGCGGGCGCGCCCATCTCGTGCAATTGGGCGATATCCCCGATCGCGGCCCCAACAGCCGCGCCATCATGGATCATCTGATGCAGCTTGAACGCCAGGCGCGCCGCGCCGGCGGGCGCGTGCATGCGCTGATCGGCAATCACGAGGCCATGAACGTCGAAGGCGATCTGCGCTACGTGCATCCAGGCGAATACGCCGCGTTCGCAACGCGCAACTCCGCGCGCGTGCGCGATCAATATTATCAGCAGACGCTGCGCCATCTGCGCGCTAATCCGCCCGAAGGCGGCCTGCCGACCTTCGACGACGCTTGGCGCGCGCAATGGGAGGCTGAACATCCCCTCGGCTGGGTCGAGCACCGTCAAGCCTGGGCGCCGACGGGCCGTTACGGCCGCTGGATCGCCAGCCACAATGCCGTGCTGCGCATCAACGACACGCTCTTCCTACATGGCGGCTTGGGGCCAAGCTTCGCCGCTTATGAGCGCGACCTGATGAACCGCGCCGTGTCGGGCGCGCTGCGCCTGCGCCCGGTCGCCGGCCTGGAAGACATCGTCACCAACGAGGAAGGCCCGCTCTGGTATCGCGGCCTCGCGCGCAACGACGAGACGAGCGAAACCGCCAATCTCGAAGCGCTGCTGGCGCGCCATGGCGTTGCGCGCATCGTGGTGGGCCACACCAAGCTTGCGCCGCTGGTCGTGCCGCGTTTCGGCGGGCGCGTGCTGGTGGCCGATATCGCCGTTCCGCGCAACCACAGCGATCCGCACGCCTTTGTCGTGATCGAAAACGGCCAGGCGATCGCGATCCATCGCGGCCAGCGCGTGCCGATCACGGCCGCGACGCCGCGGGCGCGGTGCGCGTATTTCGCGGCCGTCGCCGCGCTCGATCCGGCCGGCTCGCCGGTCGCGGCTCTGGCGCAATCGTGCGACACGCCCCTCGTGGGCGCGGACGAGAACTAGAAGCATCGTGCAAAAAAAACGGACACATCCGCGCTCGTCATTCCGGGGCAATGCGCGGCATTGAGCCCGGAACCCAGGGGCAAAACGCACCGCGCTTCGACACTCCCTGGATTCCGGGCTCGTCGCTATGCGACGCCCCGGAATGACGAGGGTTGAACCCGCAGTCTGGTCAGAAATGCGCTAGCCCCGGCAGCGACCGATCAATTGCCGCTCCACCTCGCGCGGGTTGGCGATGATAGCGAAAAAGTCCTCGATATAATCGCGCGCCGCCGCCCGGCGCGGGCCGGCCAAGCGCGGCTCGTTGTCGATCACCGCCAGCAACGCGGCCTGCCGCGATTGGAAATGCGCAATCGCGCCCGGCAATTGATCGTTGAAGCGACAATAGCCGCGGAAATAACGCTGGCGAACATTGCGCACCGGCAGCGATTCCGGCGCAATCGCGTACGGCGCGTTCACAAAGCCCGAATAGTCGAAATCATAGGGCACAGGGATCAGGTTCTCACGCGTCTCGGCGGTCGCCGCCAGGAGGCGGCTGTTGTGGCAGCATTCCTCGCCGGCGCGCCCGGTCACCATGTCCCAATCCAGATTGCCGATCATGAACTGAAACAGCGCGTAGCGCGCAGCCGCTTCGGCGTTCAATTGCACGGCGCGAATTTCCCCGCTCATCACGTCCAGCGCCACCAGGCGGTTGTTGCGCCGGGCGAGATCGTCCACGTCCTCGATCAGGAAATTATACTGCGTCTCGTCGCGCCGATCGCGATAGGTGATGCGCGCGGGGCGCACGCGATAGCTCAGCGGCGTGATCTCGTTGTGAAGCCGGTAGGCCAGATATTCGAGCACGGTGAGCTGCTCGAACGAAGCGCCGCCATTGCAGCGTGTGACCACCTTGATGCGGTTCTGGCCACGAAAAATGGTGTCGCGCGTGCCTTCGCCGAAATCGAGACGCAGCGGCGGGAAATTGCAGATCCCGCCCGTGCGCCGCGAAATGCCGCGCGGCTCGAGCTGAATCGCCCAACGTGGCTCATGGCCGGTCACCGACAGCGTGGCTTCGACCGGATCGGTGTTGCGCGCGGCGCGCCGCACCAGCGTCTGCACCGGGCCTTCGACCAGAATTTCGAGTTCGGAATTCTCGCTAAAGAGCGGGGTCTGCGCCGCGGCGGGAGGAAGCGCCGCGGCCGACGCCGCGAAAAACACCAAAGCGAGCAGAATCGATCTTGGCATCGCGGCGGCCCCCTCTACCGTCCCAACGGCCCCGAAACATTACGCCGGGTTCAGAGCGTGTGAAAGCCGATTGAAACCAATGTGACGGGCAGAACCATGCCAGCGCCGATGCAGAGGGTGAAGACGGCCAGCGTTTGCACTTGGGTCCAGGCGGAGCGGGCGGCGTGCGCAACGTGGGTCATCTGGGTTTCCTCCTCCGGACCTCGGCTGCGCCGCTGTCCTTGAAGAGAGGATGCCAACCAGGCGCCCGATTGGATGTTACGCGCGTCACATTTCCGCAGCCGGATCACATCTAATTGTTTTAACGTATATTTTTACAAACCCAGTCAAGCCGCACCCCCGATGACGCGGGCGGCGGACTAGGCTAGCGTCGCGCCCGCGAAGGGGATGTGCGTGCGCGTTTTGATTTGTGTCGGCCTGGCCCCCTGTTCGCGCGCGCCATGAATCCCGCCGCCAGCCCCGCGACCGCGGCGGGCGCTCCGTTCATCCGCGTTGAAGGGGTCGCCCACGCCTATCGCGGCGGCGCGCGCCCAGCCCTGGCGGGCGTCAGCTTCGCGGTCGCGCAAGGGACCTGCTTCGGCCTGCTCGGCCCCAACGGCGCGGGCAAGAGCACGTTGTTCGGCCTGCTGACGGGCGTGCTGAAGCTCCAGCAAGGCGAGATCAGCGTCGGCGGCGTCTCCGCGCGCGCCGATGTGAAAGCGATGCGCGCCCAAGGCGCGCTCGCGCCGCAAGACCTCGCTTTCTACCCCGATCTTACCGGGCGCCAGAACCTCGATTTCTTCGCCGGCGCCTATCGCCTGGACAAAGCGATCTGGCGCGAACGCCTCGCGCAGGCGGTTGAGGTCTGCCAATTGGCGGAGGTACTCAATCAGCGCGCGGAAACCTATTCCGGCGGCTTGAAGCGCCGGCTCAATCTCGCCATCGCGCTGCTCAACGCCCCGCGCGTGCTTTATCTGGACGAGCCCACCGTCGGCATCGACGCGCGCTCGCGGCGCATGATCGTGGACGCCATCGCCGCGCTGAAGGCCGGCGGCGCCACCATCATCTACACCTCCCATTACATGGAAGAGGTCGAGGCGCTGTGCGATTCGATCGCGGTAATTGATCAGGGCCGCGTGCGCGCGCTGGGGCCGATCAACGACGTGCTGCGCGCCCATGGTCAGAGCGCGTTGGAGCTGACACTCGCCGCGCCCGCCTCCGAGACGCTGCGCGCGCAGCTCGCAGCCGTTGGCGCGCGTTGGAAAGATTCCCGCAGCGCCGACATCCCCGCCGCCGACGCCCAGGCCCTGACCCGCGCGCTCGAAACACTGACACAAAGCGGCGCGGCCATCGCGCATATGCAATATGGCGTCGCGCGGCTGGAGCAGGCGTATCTGCGCCTCATCTCCAATAGCGGAGCCGAGGCATGAAGCGCTCGGCCACGCTCGCTTCGATCGTCAAGGAATTGCGCCTGCTGGCGCGCGATCCCCATGGGCTTGCGCTGCTGTTCGTGCTGCCGCTCGTGTTCATCCTCATCATGTCGCTGGCGATGCGCGATCTTTACGCCGAGCGCACGGGTGCGGGCATCGGCGTCCTGGTGATCGATCGCGACGGCGGCGAAGCGGCGCAGGCGCTTTATAATCGCCTCGCCGCAAACCAGGCGTTCGCGCTGACGCGCGTGACGGCGGCGCCAGCCGCGGATGACGTGCGCCGCCAATTGCGCGCGGGCCAATACGCGTTCGCAATCGACCTGCCGGCCGATTACGGCGCGCGCTTGGGCGAATCCGCGGCGGCCGCGGCGCAAACGCCGCTCATCCGCGTCACCGCCGCCGCCGATACGAGCCGCCAGCTTGAACTCATCTTCACCGCCGCCTTGCGCGAAGCGCTGCAACGCGAACGCGCCGAAGTGATGCTGGCGCGCATGGGCGTCACCTCGCTCGCGTCGGAGGATGAAGCCGCCGCCCAGCGCATCGCGTTGAGCTACGCCTATGAAGGCGAAGCCGCCGCCGCCGAGGCGCCCACCGCCGTGCAGCAGAATGTGCCAGCCTGGCTGGTGTTCGCGCTTTTCTTCGTGGCCGTGCCGTTCTCCAACGCCTTCATCAAGGAGCGCCAGCAAGGCACGCTGCGCCGCCTGCGCGGCGCCAATGTCGGCGCGGGCACGCAATTCATCGGCAAGCTCGCGCCCTATTTCGCCATCAACCAATTGCAGGTCGTGCTGATGCTGCTGGCGGGGGCGTATCTGGTGCCGCTGCTGGGCGGGGAGGCGCTGCGCATCAACGGCGCGCCGGCCGCGTTCGTGCTGCTCTCCGCCGCGCTCTCGGTCGCCGCTTTAGGCTTGGCCATGCTGATCGCTGTCATCGCGCGCACCAGCGAACAAGCCACGCTGACAGCCGGCGTCGGCAATATCGTGCTGGCGGCGGTGGGCGGCGTGATGGTGCCGAAATTCGTCATGCCTGAAGCCATGCAGGCGATCGCCGCGCTCTCGCCCATGGCCTGGGGCGTGGACGGCTTCCTGGAGCTGCTGCTGCGCGGGGGCGGCGTTCTGGACATTCAATCGGAATTGCTAAAATTAACCGCCTTTGGTTTGGCGGCCTTGGCGCTCGCGTGGGCGCTGCACCGGCCGCAGGAGTGAGTATGCCCGCACCGACCGACACCGCCGCCCTGATCGCCGAGCTGAAGCAGGTCATTATCACCGAGTGCGACAAGGATGTCGCGCCGGAAGACATCGATGAAAACGGGCGTCTGATCGGGGGCGAACTCGAACTGGATTCGCTCGACGCGCTTCAGCTTTCGCTGGCGGTGAAGGAGCGTTACGGCATTCGCATCGAAGGCGGCCCTGATGCGCGCGCTGCGTTTGAAAGCCTCGCCACGCTCGCTCAATTCATCCAGGCGCGGACCAACGGATGAGCCGCAGCGCCTTTCTTGGCGCGGGGCTGCACACCGCGTTGGGCGCGGGCCTCGCGCGCAACATAGACGCCCTGTTCGAGCCGCCGCCGAAAGCGCGCGCGGCCGAGATTCGCGTTGGCGAAGAAACCGTGCGCGTGCCCGCGCTGCTGCTGCACGAACGCCCGCTGGCCGACATCGAGGCGCGGTTCTGGGCCGCGGCGGAAGCGGTCGTCAGCGAAGCGATCGCCGCCTCTGGCCTCAGCGCCGAACAGGTGCGCGACGCCGCACTCGTGCTCGGCACGTCATCGCTCGACATCGCGGTCAGCGAAGCGATCTATGAAGGCGAGTTGGCGCAGGGCGCCGACGCCCACCCGCTCACCGCCAACAGCACGATGGGGCGCCTCGCCCAACGCTTGCGCCAGGCGCATGGCGTACGCGGCCCCGACTACACGATCTGCACCGCCTGCACCGCCAGCGCCAACGCGCTGATCTACGCCGACGCGCTGATCAAAAGCGGGCGCGTGCGCCATGCCATCGTCGTGGGCGTGGAGATTTTCAACAAGATCACCGCGCTGGGCTTTCACGGCCTCGACTTGCTGGCGCCGGGCGGCATGAAGCCGTTTGACAGCGCACGCGGGGGGCTGACGCTGGGCGAAAGCTGCGCCGCGCTCGTCGTCGGCGCGCAAACCAAGGACGGCGATTTCCATCTGCGCGGCAGCGCCAATCTGTGCGACATTTTCGGCATCTCCGCCGCCAACCCGGACGGCTCCACCGTGGCCGACGTGATCCGCATGGCGCTGGCCGATGCGGGGCTTCAGGCGGCGCAGATCTCAGGCATCAAGGCGCACGGCACCGCGAGCTTGCTGAACGACGAAGCCGAGGCCGCCGGCATGCGTCTGGTTTTCCAGAACCTGCCGCCTGTGTGCGCGCTCAAGCCGTTTATCGGCCACACCTTCGGCGCCTGCGGCGTCACCGAACTGATCCTGTTTCGCGGCATGGCCGAGCGCGGGTTTTTCCCCGCGACGCCCGGCGTTTGCGCCGAACCAAGCGATCTCGACATCCGCCTGCCGCAAACCCCCGCGCCGATCGCGCCTGGCGTTTTCCAGCTCAATTTCTTCGGCTTCGGCGGCAACAACACTTCGCTGGTGATCGCCAATGTCGGATGACATCATCCTGCGCGCGCACGGCGACTATTACGCGCCGGTCAACGACACGCCGCCGGACGTGCGCGACCTTTCCAAGCAAACGCTTGGCAAACAAGTGCGCCGCGTGGGCCGCTTCATTCATCTGGCGCTGATCGGCGCGGCGCGCTGCGTCGGCCAGGCCGCGCCGCCGGCGCACACCGCGATCTATATGAGTTCGCGCCGCGGCGATCTCGAAACCAATATCGAGGTGCTGGAGGAATTGTTCGCGCGCGCACAGACGCCCAAGCCTTTGAGTTTCATCAACACCGTCTCCAACGCCTCCTGCTATTATGTGGCGCGCCATTTCGGCCTGCACGGGCGCTCGTGTTTCGTCACCGGCGTGTGCTTCAGTTTTGAAATGGCGCTACAGGCCGCGCTGTTGGATTTTGAAATGGGCCACGCGCGCTCCGCCCTCGTCGGCGGGCTCGATACGGTCGCCGCGCCCCTGGACATCGACCGCGCGCGGCTGGGCGTCGCACCCGATGCGTTGGTGGGCGAAGCGAGCCATTGGCTCTGGCTTGAGCGAGGCGCGGCACGGCCGGGCGATCTCGTGCTGGACGCCGTGGAAGCCTTCGCCGACCGCACCGCGCTGACCGCCTGGCTCAAGGCGCGCAATTTCGCGCCCGAAAGCACCCTGTTCGCGCCCGGCCAATTTCTTCCGCCGGCCGACGCCGGCGCCATCGCCGCTGAGATCGGCTTTACGCGCACCTTCGCTTACCGGGAGGGCTTAGCCTATTACGACGGCCAGTCGGGCGCCGCCCTCGGCGCCTTCAAACGCGCGAGCGATCTCGACGCGGCCACGCTGGCGCATGTAAATGCTGATCCGGAGGAGCGCTACGCGGCGTTCGTGGCGCGAAGGATCGGCGGGTAAGCAAAAGCCGGGGGGCTTGGATGGCGAAGGTTCACGCCAATTACATGACCGCGAACACGGACGGCGATTTCGTCGTCCTGCTCACTGGCATGCGCATCAACAAGTTCTGGAAGATCTGGAAGTGGCTGCCGGTGTTCATCGCCATGCCGCGCATGAACCACGAGTTGATGAAGCACCCCGAACTCGGCCTGCTGCACTATCGCAATCACGTCGGTCTGCGCACCATGATGGTGGTGCAATATTGGGAAAGCTGGGAAAAGCTGCACGCCTGGGCGACCGACCCCAAGCGCCTGCACCTGCCCGAATGGCTGAAGCTTAACAAAGCCGTCGGCCTCAACGGCGATGTCGGCACCTGGCACGAGACCTACATCTTGAAGGACCGCAAGCATTTTGAATGCTTGTACGTGAACATGCCCGAACACGGCCTTGGCAAAGCGATGGGCGTGGTTGAAGCGCGCGGTTCAAAGCGCACCGCCAAGGGACGTTTGGGTCAGAAGGACTCCGTCGCGCCTGCGCCCGCGAAGGAGCCGGTCACAGCGCGCGAAGCTGAGCCCACATTTCTTGCTCGCGATCGGCAACGTGATTGAGCTGGGCTTCCAGCTTGTGCACGTCCATCTTGGCGCGGCCGCGGCACATCTTGGTGGCGTTCAGCGCAAAGCGCCGCCACTCATCGCCCGCGTCCGTGAAGGCCTTTGACGCGTCAAGCATCGCGGCATTGTTCAACAATTTGCCGCTTTCCTGCAGGAACGAGGCGTAGAGGAAACGGAAGCCCGCCCCGCCCGTGCCGATCTCTTCCTGCATGCGCACGATATGGCCGAGGTAAAGCGGCAGATATTTTTCCGCATCCGCCTGCTTGGACACTTTGACGATGTTGCGCCCCAGAAAACGAATGCCGCGAATGCCGGCGATCGGCACTGGGCCGTTCATGGTTTTATAATTCCAGCGGATCGCCTTCTTGATCACGCTTTCGTAGTCGATCTCGCTCGGCAGGTGCTCGGGATAATAGAGCAAGCCTTTGGCCTGCATGTCGCCCTTCGCAAATCGCGCGCGGTTGAGCGCCGCGCCCTCGCAGCGCGTCACATCCTCGAACACTGGGTCGCTGATCAGATAATCCTGACCCTCGCGGCCATAGACGACGATGTTGTGCGAGTTAAAATGGAAGCGCATCTCTTCCGGGAAATACGGCAGCCAGAAGATGCAGGTTTGCAGCCCCACCGGGCGCCCCGCCTCCACATGCGCATCCAGCGCCTTGGCGCCCGCCATGGGATCGGAGAATTGCTTGCGCACCCATTTCATGCCGAGGCGCTTTTCCACCCCGCGTATGATCGAGCCCGGAAACATCCGATAAGCGATCACCGGCATGCCAGCCATTTTAATCATCGGCATGTAGGCGAACGTCAACGAAGCGGAGATGCCGAACGCCATCGCCTCGCTCATCGGCAAGCCGCGATGGGTGAGCAGGTTCGACACCACCCCGCTTTCGCAATGCGCGCTTTGGCGATGCTGGAAGGGCGCTGCGGCGTCAAACATCACGCGCCCTGCTTCGGCAAATGGCGCAATTGATCCACGGTCACGCCCATGGCGAATGCATAGCGCGCCAGCATTTTCTCGCTCAGCCGCGCGAACACCGCGGGCTTGAAATGGCGCTTCACGCGCCAAGCCCAGATGCCGGTGGTGGCCGAGAGCGTGGCCAAATCCATGCGCTGGGCGAACATGTGATATTCAAGCGGCGAAGTTTCACCCGCCCGCGCGCGCGCCAGCGCCGCTTCCGACAAGCGATGCAATTCCTCGACCGCCGCCTGCGTCACGTAATTTTCGACGTCCCACCCTTGCGAGCGCACGCCCGTGTATTCGCCCTTTTCATCGACCGCGTAGAGCAGCTTGCGCACGCCGCCATAGGTCGTGGTGGGATCTTGGGGGACTTCGTCCGTCTTCATCGGCGCGTCACACCGCGGTCATCAGGAAGAAGCAGCCGCTGAAGCGCCCGCTTTCGGGCACCCAGCACAGCACGCGCTCGCCGCGCTTCAGGTTTCCGCTGCGCACGAGTTCGTCGATCATGATGTAGATGGAGGCCGCGCCGGTATTGCCGCGCGTGGTCAGATTGGTGAACCAACGCTCCAGCGGCACGTCAAAACCGACCTTCAGCATCGCTTCGCGCAAGCGCGGGCGGAAGAATTCCGACGAATAGTGCGGCAAAAACCAATTGATGCTCTCAGGCTTCAGATTGTGCTTTTCCATACAATATTGCAGCGGCTTCTCGGCCGCATAATGCATGATGTTTTCGTTGAGCAGGCGCACGTCCTGCTTCACCGCCATCACCGATTCCCGCGCGCGCTCTTCGCCGTCGAAGCGCGCCCAGCCGGTGATCGAGCCGTCCTCGTTCTTCACGCCGCCAGCATACATGCAGGTTTCCATCTGGCCCGCATAGGATTGGATTTCGATCCAATCGAGGCGCAGATTGAGCGCGCCTTCGCGCGGCGTGTTCTGCAGCAGCACCGCGCCCGCGCCGTCCGACAGCATCCAGCGCAGAAAATCCTTCTCGAACGCAAGCTCGGGATTGCCTTCCAGCGCCGTGACTTTCGCATCCACCTCCGAGCTGTAATTCTTCGCGCCGAACACGGCCGAGGAGAGCTCCGAGCCCGTCGCCACAGCGCTTGGGTGCATGCCGGAGGCGACGCAGAAATACGCGTATTTCAGCGCAGCCGCGCCGGAGATGCACACTCCGCTGGTGGAAACGACCTCGCACGCCGGCAGTTCAAGCTCGCCATGCACCATGACGCCGTGGCCGGGCACGATCTGGTCGGGGATCGAGGTGCCGCAGGCAAGCACGCCCACCTGCTCAAGATCATAATGCTGGCCCAGCTTGCGCACCGCCTCGGCGGCGAGCGAAGCGTTCGAGTGCGTGGGCGCCAACGTCTCGGGGTCGATCGCGTAATGGCGCGTCTTGATGCCGTTGGAGCGCAGCACCGTGCGCCGCGCGCGCGAGGGCCGCGCGCCCGGCTGGCCCAGCACGCGCTCCATATTGTCATTGTCGACGGGCGCATTGGGCAGGAACGACGCCGTCTGAGTCACGTACACCGACTGCGTCATACCCCACCCCGTTCCAGCAAATGCATCGACTCCCCCGATGGCGCCGCGAAATACGCCCGTTGCCGTCCGATCGCCTTGCGCGTCAAGGGCTTCAGCAGCGCTTTGATCACGGCAAGCAAGGGCACGAGCGTAAAGACGATCAAGAACATGAAAGCAATGTAGAGCAGCAGGACAAAGCCCCGCAGCACCGGCGCGATGCGCCCTGCGCCGCGCATCAGCGCGCCCCACAACCTGAAGCTTCGCTTGATCGTCTTTTCCGATTCGATCAGCGCCTCGCGCACATGCACGGCGCCGAGGCCTTCCATCATCGGTGCGGTATCATCGCGTGCGCGCGTGGGCAGCTTGGCCGCGATCGCGCGCCCGAATCGCGCACAGCCGGCGATGTCTTCGGCCGAGACCCCCGCGCGCGGGATGAAGCCGTTGAACCAGGGGCCCTTGTAGCCGGTCAGCAGCCACATCGGCGTGGAGAAGAAGGTGAAGGCGCTATGGGCGCTGTCGGTCAGCACGATATTGTCGACGATGCGCCCGCCAAAGCCGGTGATGATTTCCTTCACCCGCTCCTGCGCCATCAGCCACATGTTGCGGCACCCGCAGAGCGTAATCACGGGGCGATCCTTGAAGAGGCGCGCGGCGGCTTGCGATTTCAGGAACGCGGTCGTCGGCAGCGACGGCTGCAGGAACCACACCTGGTAAGCCAGGATGACGAGATCGTAGTCCTTCGCCGCATCGATCGGCGGCTCGATCGGGGTGACGTCTTCGTAGATCGTCTCTGGAAACGTGTTGAAGAAGCGCAGCACCGGCCAAGGGAAGGGATACGTCTTCGCCGGCGCGAGTTCGATCACATCGACCTCGAAATCGTCGCGTTGCCGCAGCGGCGCCAGGGTGGCGTCGAGAATTTCCCGCAACTGGCCCGTCTGCGAGAAATAAACCGCCAGAACCCGTTTCATACCCGATTAACCCATCCCGCTCGCGCCGGACTGAACACGTAAACGCCGCCCCCGGCAACCCAAAGGGGCGCATTTGCTCGCGCCTGCGGCGCCTCTGCCGCAGCGCACTCAGCCGGTTACAGCCAACACCAATTGCCCTGAAGCGAGCATTTCGGCGCCCACTTTCACGCTGAATCGCACGCCGCCTTTTTGCGGCTCGCCCCATTCGACGCTGAATTCTTCCCCCGGCGCCAGCGGGCGCGTGAATTTCATCCGCTTCACGCCCGCGGCCCGCGCGCCTGTGCGCGCCGCGAGGTCTTCGACCAGGCGATCGAGGATGACGACGCCCGGGACAATCGGATGACCGGGAAAATGCCCCGGCAAGGCCGGATGATCGGCCCCGATCGTGTGCAGCGATTCCATTTCCGCTCCCCAAGCCGCGCGCCCCCGCTTATGAAGCGCCGCCGCACTTGGCAAGGAGAAGCCCGC
>CAZWQS010000060.1:0-15262 GCA_964635925.1 uncultured Terricaulis sp.
CTTGAACCAGGGATGGTCGTCGGCGGTGTGCGAAATCACCTCGTCGATCATCACTTTCAGGCCAAGCCGATGCGCCTCGTCCACCAGTTGATCGAAGTCCGCCAGCGTCCCGAACATCGGATCGACGTCGCAATAGTCGGTGACGTCATAGCCGAAGTCGCGCATAGGCGACTTGAAGAAGGGCGAAATCCAGATCGCATCGACGCCGAGCGCGGCGATATACTCAAGCTTCTCAACGATCCCTTTGAGATCGCCGATGCCGTCGCCGTTCGAGTCCCGGAAGGAGCGCGGATAGATCTGGTAGATCACGCCGCCGCGAAGCCAGTCAGTCATGCCATGCAGGCTTGCAGAAGCGCGCGCGTTGAATCAAGAGCCCGCGCCGGGAACCGTGCGCTAATTCACGCTCGCCACGTTCGCGCGCACCCGCGTCGTGTCGACAAACGCGCGTACGTCCGCCGCGGAGCGGTCGGGGATTTCTTCTTGCGGGATGTGGCCGGTGTTTTCGTACATCACCAAGGTGGAGCCTTGGATCGCGTTGGCGAAATTCTGTGCGTGCTCTGCCGGCACGAGGCGGTCGGTGTCGCCCCACAGGATGAGTACGGGGATTGACGCCAGCGGCGCCAGCATTTCCGGCGTCGCGTAGGTGCGCCGCCCGGTGGACATTTGCAGCAAGATGTCGCGATGCCCCGGCGCGCGGGCGAGCTCGCTATAACGCGCGACCATCGCATCATCAACCAGAGCAGGGTCATAGAAGCTCGCTTGCAACCCCTGGCGGATGATTCGCGTATTGTCCAATTGCATCAACAACGGCCCCGCGGGCGAGCGCAGCAGCTTGAACACTTGCGGCTCATCGTCCGCGAAGCGCGCGTCTTCCCAGCCGGCGGCGTCGACAAGGATCAGGCCCTCGACACGCTCGGGATGGGCGAGCGCATATTGCCACGCCACATGCCCGCCCATGGAGGAGCCCGCGAGAATGAAACGCTCAAGCCGCTGCGCGCGCGCGAAGGCTTCCACAATGTCGCGATAGGCTTCAGTGCTGGCTTGATACCCCGCTGGAGCGGCGGTGAGGCCGTGGCCGGGCAGATCGAGCGAGACGATGCGATAGATGTCGCCCATGCGCGCGACCCATGGCTCCCAAGTGTGCAGCGAGGCGGAAAAGCCGTGGATCAGCAGCAAGGTGGGCGCATCGGCGCTTTGCACGCCTTCGTCGCGATAATGCACGCGCACATTGCCGGGCAGATCGACATAGCGGGAGGCCGCGCTTTCATACTTTGCCGCAAGCGTCGCGTACGGAATGTCGTCGCGCTTCAGCACGAAATAGCCGCCCGCTAGCACAAGCGCGGCCAAGCCAATCAGAGCCAAGAGCCCGCCGAACAGCCATCTCAACATGAAGCCTCTCCCTGCGACGCCACCTTGGCGGGCGTGCGCGCCTGGATCAAGCGCGCCAGCCCACGCGGCGCGCCCATGCGTCGGCTTCGGCGCGGCGCTGCGCAAGATCGGCAGGCGCTCTCTCGCCCTCAGCGGCGGCGCGAGCGCGCATGTGGGCGATGGTTTCGGCCATCGGCGGCAGACCCACGCTGGCGCGCCGCTCGTCCACGCTTTCCGGTTCCGCAATTGGCGCGGGCGAGAGCAAGCCTTGCGCATCCCAATCGAATTGCGTGCCGAAAGTTTGCGCGCGGCCTTCCATAGCGGCGATGCGGTCGGAAAGATAAGCGGCGTCGAGCGCGTTGGCTTGGCCTTGCGGGATCGCCTCCAGCATCAAGGCAAGGCCGCGCCGCTGCAGATCGGGGCGCGAGATGGCGTGCTGCAGGATCAGAAACGCCGCGCCCGCGCCGTCATCGCCCAGCAAGGCGCGCCCCGGCCAGCCGATCGCGTCGAACGCTTGCGCCAGCAGCGCGGCGTTCTCCAGATGCACGGCCTCCATCTCGGGGTGATAGCCGGCAAACAACACCCCGCTTTGCGCAAGGCGCGTGCGCGTTTCGTGATCGCGCAGCGCGGCGTCGATCAGGCGTTGGCGCAACGCTTCACTCATGGCCGCACACCGGGCAGGCGGGATCGCGCGGCAACGCCACCGTGCGCGCTTCGCTCTTGAGGCCATCGAAAATCAGCAGGCGACCGATGAGCGGCTCACCGGCGTCCGCGATCAGCTTGATCGCTTCCAGCGCCATCAATGAGCCGATCACCCCCGGCAGCGCGCCGACAATGCCGACAGCCGCGCAGGTTTCCACATCCGGCGGCGCCTCCGGCACGAGGCAGCGATAGCAAGGCCCGCCGCGTTGAAACACGCTGACCTGCCCGCTCCATCGCCCCACCGCGCCGGAGACGAGCGGAATGCCCATCGCGCGACACGCGGCGTTGACTGCAAAGCGCGTGGCGAAATCATCCGTGCCGTCCAGCACCAGATCGGCGCCGATCAGGAGATCGTGCGCGTTGGCTTCGGTGAGGCGTGCGTTGCGTGTTTCGATCGCTGCGTGCGGATTGAGCGCGCCCAGCGCGGTCTCCGCGCGCGCGATCTTCAGCGCGCCGACCTCGTCGCTGCGATACAGCACCTGGCGTTGCAGATTGGAGAGCGACACGATGTCGTCATCGATCAGGCGCAGCGCGCCCACGCCCGCGGCGGCAAGGTAAAGCGCGGCCGGGGCGCCGAGTCCGCCCATGCCCACAAGCGCCACGGTTGCAGCCTTGAGCTGTTGCTGGCCCGGCCCGCCGACCTCCTTCAGCAGAATGTGGCGCGCATAGCGCTCGCGTTCCTCGACATTCATGGCGCCTGCCTAGCCGAACGCGCGTGGTTTGCCAAAGGGGCGACGCGGCTTAAGCTTCAGCGCATGCATTGGTCCGACGCCGCCGCCTTGATCGTCTTCCTGCTGTGCTGGGTGGGGTATGAGTCAGTCCGCAAGGCGCTGGCCGGCCGTAGATCGCGCATGTGCATCAGCGAGGATATGTATCCGGTGCGCGAGGCGTGGCTGCGCGAATTTCTGCGCCGCGACAACCGCCTTATGGACGTGAACCTGCTGGGGCATCTGCTCAACTCCGCCTCATTTTTCGCATCCACCAATCTGCTTTTGATCGCGGCGGCGGCGGGCGTGCTGTTCGGCGGGGAGGCGATGCGGCAAAGCCTGCACGCGCTGGAGATCGCGGCGCCGGCGCAAGGCTGGTTGATGGAGGGCAAGATTGCGCTTGTCACCCTCACGCTGGCGCGCGGGCTGCTGGATTTCATCTGGGCGATCCGCCAGTTGAATTACAGCCTCGCCGTCATGGGCGCCGCGCCGTCACATGATGCGCCGGAGAAACACGCCGCCTTCGCGGCGGCGGCCGCGGATGTGATGCACCCATCCTTCGCCACGTTCAATCGCGGCGTGCGCGCGTATTATTTCGTTCTGGCGGCGGCCGCTTGGATCGTGAGCCCCTGGGCGATGGCGGTCAGTGTCGCGTTCGCGGTGTTCGTGTTGTTGCGCCGGCAGATGCGCAGCCAAGCCGCGCGCGGCGTTTACGCCGCGCGGCTGCTGACGGAAGCGGATATTTAGCCGCGTCCGGTGGAGCCGAAGCCGCCAGCGCCGCGCGCGGTGTTGGAAAGCTCTGTGACAACCTCCCAGGCGCCTTGCGTCACCGGCGCGATCACCATTTGCGCGATGCGTTCGCCGCGCTGGATGGTGAAAGCTTCTTGCCCCAGATTGATCAGCAGCACTTTCACCTCGCCGCGATAATCGGCGTCGATCGTGCCGGGCGTGTTGAGGCACGTGATCCCGTGTTTGAACGCGAGGCCCGAGCGCGGGCGGATTTGCGCTTCAAAGCCCGCCGGCAGCGCGATGGTGAGGCCCGTCGGCACAAGCGCGCGCTGGCCGGGCGCGAGGTTCATGGGCGCATCAGCGGGCACGGCCGCGCGCAAATCCATGCCCGCGCTCAAAGCGGTTTCATAAGCGGGCAGCGCCAACCCTTCAAAATGCGGCAGCGGGGCGACTTGGATCGAAAGCGTGCTCATGGGCGCTGGCCTGATGCGATTCGGCGGCGGCGCAAAATGCGCAGGGTTGACCCGCTTCCGGAATCATATAAGTACAAACTTATATGATTGGAGGCGCCGATGTTCGAGGAAATGGCCAAGCTGGCGGGCGCGGTGACGCGCGAGGTGCGCAACGCCGAGCGGGAGGGCAAGCCGGTGCGCGTCGTCGTCGCCGCGCGCGATTACGACACCGACATTGACGATCTGTGGGACGCCATCACCAGCGCAGAACGGCTGAAACGCTGGTTCGCACCGGTGAGCGGGGAGTTCAAACTCGGCGGGCGCTACAAGATCGAGGGCAACGCCAGCGGCGAAATCACGCGCTGCGAGCCGCCGCGCGCGCTGGAGCTGACGTGGGCGTTCGGCCCGGCGACAAGCTGGGTCGAGGTTGCGCTGCGCCCTGCGGGCGAAAGCACGCGCCTGGAGCTGCGCCACATCGCGCCGGTCGATCCGCATTGGGAGAAATTCGGCGCTGGCGCGACGGGCGTGGGCTGGGATTTGGGATTGATGGGTCTTGCGCGGCACATCGAAAATCCCGTCGCCGAAAAGCCGCCCGAGGTCGATCCGGCTTGGATGGGCTCGGCGGAGGCCAAGCATTTTATCACCTTGAGCAGCGCCGGCTGGGGCGACGCTGAAATTGCTGGCGGCGGCGATGCCGCCGCCGCGCGCGCGGCGGCGGAATTGACGCGTAAATTCTATAGCGGCGAGGCGTGATGCACGCGTTCGATGTGCTCGGCGATCCGGTGCGGCGGCGCATTCTGGAGCTGTTGGCGCAAGGCGAGCATGCATCGGGCGAGATCGTCGAGGTGATCCAGGGCGAGTTCGGCATCAGCCAGCCGGCGGTGTCGCAGCATTTGAAAGTGCTGCGCGAAAGCGGCTTCGCGCGCGTGCGCAGCGAAGGGCCGCGCCGGCTTTACGTGGTGGACGCAGCCCCGCTGAAAGAGGTGGACGCCTGGGTGGCGCAATTCCGCGGCTTCTGGGAACACAAGCTCGATGCGCTCGCGACCGAGATTGCGCGCGGGAAGAAAAAGCGGAAGGGCTAGGGCGCTGGCGCTTCGCCGGCGCGATGCACCTCGGCGCCCGCGTTTTGCGCGTAGCTCAGGTCGCGCAAATTGATCCAGGCGGCGATCTGGCGGAAATAATCGCGCACTTGGCCAACCTCGCGAGGCGGGCCGTTGGGCGAGGGTTCCAGCAACACCATGCTGTGATCGGCGTTGGGATAGATCGCCAGATCGATCGGGCGCCCTTCGCTTTGCAGCAGGCGGATGCGGCGGATGGTTTCCTCCGGCGGCGCCTCTGCGTCCTCGGCGGCGATCACCCAGAATTGCGGCGCCCCCAGCCCGCGCAGCACCGGCATGGGATCGTATTCCCAGGACGTGCCGACATCATGGAAAGGCCCGATCAGGCGCAGCGCGATTTCGTGATGCGGCAGCATCTCGCCGGTGAACTCGCCTTGCACGGCGCCGTACCATGGCTCGTTCTTGTAGCGGTTGCGCACGGCGTCGAATTCGCGGAAGCCGCTTTTAAAATCGCTCGCCATAATCACGCCCGCGGCGTCGGAGAGCTCGGCGGCGCGCGCTTGTTCTTCGGCGCCGAAGCCGGCGTTGGCGACATCGAGCATTACTTGCGCGCGATCTTCCGCCAGCGCACCCTCGGCCATGCCGTACAGCGCGACGACGAAATCGACTTGTGTTTGGCTCGCCGCGAGCGGCCCGATCCAGCCGCCCTGGCTGCCGCCGACAAATCCGGCGCGGGTGATGCGGTCTCCCGCCAGCGCACGCGCTTGTTCAAGCGCGGCGATCGCGTCGGACGCCAGCACGTGAAAATCTTGCGTGTATTTGCCCTCGGATTGGCCCGTGCCACGTTTGTCATAAACGAACGAAGCGATGCCTTCGGCGGCCAACAGATAAGGCGTGGCGTTGCTGCGCACGGACGACCAGCGCTCCGAGCCGTGGATATGCACGGCAAGCGGCGCGCGCTCCACGCCTGCGGGCCAGATCAGACGGCCGGCGAAAGTGAGGCCATCATGCTCGAACGTCACGTCCTGCACGTCGAGCGGCGCGCGGCTATAGGCGATCAGCGCGCCCTGTGGGCCAAGCTGAAGCGCGCGCGCGTCGCAGGCGCCGAGGGTGATCTCCGTGCCGTCGCTTTCCCCGGTCCAGCCGCGCGTGCTGGCCCAGCCTTCGCCTTGCTGCGTCACCGCGCCGGTGGTTCCGTCCAGCTTGCGCCAGCGATAGCCGCCGACGCTGGTGGGCGTCAGCGCCACCACATCGCCTTCGGCGCTGCGATAAAGCCCAGTGCGGCAATCGATGTCGGCGACAGGCAGATCGCGCGGCTCGCCCGCGCAGGCGGTGAGCGCGATGGTGGCTCCAAGGATGAGATATTTGATCATGACAGAAGCATTGATGCCAGATGTGATGGGACGGATGCGAGCGTTCATCGTGGAATCGCGTGCGTTGGTCGCGGCTCCAATCAGCCAAGCGCGAACATCAGACCGAATAGTCGCCGCAGCGGGCGAATGGCCGCGCAGACGCCGCCCAGCACAATGGCTGGCGCCAGTGCGAAGAGGGCTGCACTTCGTGGTGCAACATTGAAAGCGCCAACGAGGACGACGGCGACGACGAACAGGGTGAGCCAAAACACCAGGGTGAAGGCCATGACAGCGAGCGTTCGCGGGTGGCGCTCCGGTGTCTGCGCCATCAGCCTCGCCTAGCACTTTTGCCGCCGAGCGCAGCGGCGATGTGTTGCGCGAGCTTCTGGGCGACTTGCGCCTTCGCCATCAGCGGCCAAGTTTCGGCGCTGTCGCGGGTGATCAGCATCACTTGGTTCTGATCCCCGCCCATCACATCGCCCGACACATCGTTGGCGACGATCCAATCGCAGCCCTTCTTGGCGATCTTGGCGCGCGCGTGCTCTTCGACCTTTTCGGTCTCCGCGGCGAAGCCGATCACCAGTTTGGGACGCTTCTTGCCCGGCTTGGAGAGCGTGGCGAGAATGTCGGGCGTTTCTTCCAGCGCGATCGGCTGGGGGCCGGCCGCGCCTTTTTTGATCTTTTCATCCGCGCGCGCGGCGGGGCGCCAATCGGCGACCGCGGCGACCATCACGGCGATGTCGGCGGGCAGGGCCGCTTCGCAGGCGCTCAGCATCTCGGCCGCGCTTTCCACGCGCCGAACATAAACGCCGGGCGGCGGCGGGATCGCGGTGGGGCCGGTGACGAGCGTGACATCCGCGCCTTGCTGCGCCAGCGCGCTGGCGATCGCGTAGCCTTGCTTGCCGCTGGAGCGGTTGGAGAGAAAGCGCACGGGGTCGAGCGCTTCTATTGTCGGGCCCGCGGTGACGATGGCTTTCTTGCCCTTGAGCGGCCCGTCGTTGAGGATTGCGAGCGCCGCATCACGGATTTCTTCGGGCTCCGCCATGCGGCCCACGCCGCGTTCGCCGCTCTCGGCCATTTCGCCTTCATTCGGGCCGATGAAACGCAGGCCCGCGCCTTGCAGCGTCGTGAAATTGCGTTGCGTCGCCGCGTTGGCCCACATGTGCGGGTTCATCGCCGGCGCCATCAGCACGGGCGCGCCGGTCGCGAGCAGAACAGCGGAGGCGAGATCGTTGGCCAAGCCGTTGGCGGCTTTGGCCATGAGATCGGCCGTCGCCGGCGCGACGATGATGAGGTCGCATTCGCGGGCCAAGCGTATGTGGCCCACGTCAAATTCTTGAGCTTGATCGAAAAGATCGGTGAACACAGGTTCGCCGGCGAGCGCGCCCGCGGCCAATGTCGTCACGAATTGCCGCGCCGCCTCGGTCATGATCACGCGCACGGAGAGCCCGCGTTCGCGCAGGCGCCGGATCAGCTCAAGGCTTTTATAAGCGGCGATGCCGCCGCCGATAATGAGAAGGACGCGCTTGTCGCTCACGGCGTCGCAGCCTCCAGCGCCGGCGGCGCGGTTTCCGCCTGATCCTCGGCCGGCGCGACGGCGGCGTCGGGCGCGGGATCGGCAGGCTGAACTTGGGGCTTCAGCGGCGCGCGTTCAATCACGGGCGGCGGCTCTTCGATCGGGGCGGGCACCGGCGCTGGCTTTTGGCCGCCAGCGGTCAGCACCAACGCGAGCACCGCGCCGGCCATGATGCCGAGCCAGAAGGCCGGCAATTGATACCATTTGCGCTCCTCGCGCGGGGCCTCGCCGCTGACCTTGCGCGCGGCGGCTTCGACGGCGAGCAAGGTGTGCGGCAGGCGGCGCAGCGCGGCGAAGCCTTGCGCGGTTTCATCGATAGCGCGCTTGGCGACCGCTTCCGCGCCCAATTCGCGCTGCACCCAGCGCTCCACGATCGGGCGCGCGGCGGCCCACATGTCGTGCTTGGGATCAAGCCCGCGCGCCACGCCCTCGACCTGCACCATGGTTTTTTGCAGCAGCACCAGCTCGGGGCGCAGATGCATGCCGAACATGTGCGAGACGTCGAACAATTGCAGCAACAGGCGGCTCATGGAGATGCCGTCGGCGGTTTTGCCAAAAATGGGTTCGCCGATGGCGCGCAGCGCCTGCGCGAATTCCTCGACGGTGAACTTCTCCGGCACGTAGCCGGCTTCCTGGTGCACCTCGGCGACGCGGCGATAATCGCGCTTCAGGAAGCCGTAGAGAATTTCCGCGAGATAGCGGCGCTCCTTGTGGCCGATGCGGCCCATGATGCCGAAATCGACGATCCAGAGCTTGCCGTCCTTGCCGTAAAGCAGATTGCCCTCGTGCATGTCGGCGTGGAAGAAGCCGTGATCGAGGGCTGCGGCCAGGAAGCCGCGCGTGATGGCGATGGCCAGTTCGCTGCGATCGGCGCCGGCTTTGTCGAGCGCCTTGGAATCGGTCAGCGGCGCGCCGTCGATCCAATCGAGCGTCATCACCCGTTTGGCCGAGCGCGACCAATCGATCTGCGGCACGGTGAGGTAGCCGTCTTTCTCGGCCACTTCGCGGAACTCGGCGGCCGCGCCTGCTTCGAGGCGCAAATCCATCTCGCGCTGCATGGCGGAGGAGACGGTGTCGATGAAGCGCACCGGCTCAAGCCGGCGCGAGCGTGGCGAGAAGGTCTCGATGCCCTGCGCCAGAAAACGCAAAGCGGCCATCTCCTTGGCCATCTTCTTTTCGACGCGGGGCCTGAGCACCTTGATCGACACCACGCCCTCGCGCGTCTCGCTCGCTTGGTGCCACGGCGCGATCGAGGCGGCGGCCATGGCTTCGGAGATGCCGGCGAACAGATCCTCGGTGCCGCCAAGCTCGGCGTTGATCGTGTCGAGCGCGGCGGTGTGCGAGAAGGGCGGCAGGCGATCCTTCAAGCGCCCGAGTTCCTGCGCGACCGTCACGCCGATCATGTCCGGCCGGGTGGCGAGGAATTGGCCCATTTTCACGTAAGCGGGCCCGAGCCGCTCGAATGCCTTGGCCAGCCGCTCGCCCACGCTGCGGCCGCGTTTGCGCTTGGTGAAAATGTGCAGGAACGTATGCGTGGCCTGCAGCGGCGTTGAATAATGCTCGTAATATTCGGCCGGCAGCAACACGTCGTAGCGCGCCAGCGTCGCCGCCACGCGAAGAAGCCGCCAGCTATGAGAAATCCACGAAAACACTAAACGGCCCAACCCCAATGCAGCGCCACCACGCCGCCGGCCATGTTCCGATAGCCTGCGCGCTGGAAGCCAGCAGCGCCGATCATGCCCAAGAATGTTTCCTGATCTGGAAACCTTCTGATCGATTCCACCAGATATCGGTAAGAATCTGCATCTTTCGCCAGCCATTTCCCCATCGCGGGGACGGCGTTAAACGAATAGAAATCATAAAGCGGCTCAAGCCCGCCGATGGCGAGCCGCGAGAACTCAAGGCAATAGAACCGCCCGCCCGGTTTTAACACGCGTTTAGCATCTTTGAGCACGGCGGGAATGTCGGTGCAGTTCCTTATGCCGAAGCTGATGATGTAGGCGTCGGCCGCGTGATCATCGACGGGCAGATGTTCCGCATCGCCCTCGTGCCAGAAGAGGCCGTCTTCGCCGCGCACGCGGCCGGCCTCCAGCATTTCGGTGTTGATGTCGATGACGTGGATTTCCGGCGGCTCCAGCCCGCGCCGCTTGGCGGCGCCGTCGCCCAGCTTCTTCAAACGCCGCGCGATGTCGCCCGTGCCGCCCGCGACATCGAGGATCAGCTCCCCCGGCTGCGGGTTGAGCTTGGCGGCGGCGGCGTCCTTCCAGAGCCGATGCATGCCCGCACTCATGGCGTCGTTCATCAGGTCGTAGCGGGAGGCCACGTTGTCAAACACCGCCCGCACGCGGGAGGCCTTCTCGCCGCGCGGCACATCCTTGAAGCCGAAGGAAACAGTCTCGTCGTTGGGATTGCTCATGGGGTCCTCATGGGGCGCGGACCATAGCGGCGAGGCGGGGGCGGGGCTATATCGGGGGCTGATGGTTTCGCGTTCGCTTTCCGACATTTCGCCGCATGCCTGAGCTGCCCGAGGTGGAGACCGTGCGGCGGGGGCTGGCGCCCGCTCTGGTGGGGCGGCGCATCAAGAGCGCGCGCACGAAGCGCCCTGATCTGCGCTTTCCGTTCCCCGAACGCTTCGCCGCGCGGCTGAAGGGCCGGCGCGTCGATGCGCTGGAACGGCGCGCGAAATATCTCTTGGCGCGGCTGGATGATGGGAACGTGTGGGTCACGCACCTCGGCATGACCGGGCGCTGGTCGATCCTCGGCGCCAAGCGCCAGCCGGGCGATTTCTATTACGCCGAACCGCCCGATCCCACGCACACGCATGTGGTGATCGAGGTCGAAGACGGCGCGCGGCTTGAGTTCAACGATCCGCGCCGCTTCGGCTACATGGATCTCATTGCGGAAGACGCGCTCGCCGCGCACCCCTGGTTCAAGGCGATGGGGCCGGAGCCGCTGGGCAACGAGTTTCACATGGGCTTTTTGAAGCGCGCGTTCGCGGGCAAGAAAACCAGCGTGAAGGCCGCCCTGCTGGATCAGCGCGTGATCGCCGGGCTTGGCAACATTTACGTCGTGGAGGCGCTGCACCGCGCCGGGATCGCGCCCACGAAAGAGGCGGGCCGCATCGGCGCGCAACGTTTGGAAAAGCTCTACCACGCCATCCGCGCGGTGTTGGAGGAGGCGATTGAAGCTGGCGGCTCGACGCTTTCGGATTACGCGGCCGTTGACGGAGCGCAAGGCGGCTTTCAGCATCGCTTCCGCGTGTACGACCAGGAAGGGCGGCGCTGCGCGAATGGAGAGTGCGGCGGCACGATCGTGCGCGCCACGCATGGCGGGCGCTCAAGCTTCTGGTGCCCGCGATGCCAACGCTGAGCTAACGTGGCTGTATGAGTCGCCTTGCCTTCATCATTGCGTTGCTCTTCGCTGCGCCCGCCTTCGCGCAGACGGCGTATTTCTCGGCGCTGGACGATCTGCCGTTGCCGCCAGGCTTTAGCGAAAGCGCGCCGCCGGGCGTGTTTGAGGCGCCCGAGGGCCGCATCCTCGCCATGAGCGCGGAAGGCGCGGGCGAGGGACTGGCCGTCCGGGATTTTTACTACGAAACGCTGCCTGCGCTTGGCTGGGCGCCCGCGCAAAGCGCGGACGGCGCGCTCGAGTTTCGCCGCGGGCGTGAGCGGCTGAGCTTCACGTTGGAGCGCGTGGGTGCGCGCTGGCTGTTGGGCGTGCAAGTGATCGAGATCGCGGATTGATTTTCGCGCGCCGCCAGCGCAAGCAAACGGCCATGACATATGAAAATATCCTGGTCGAAACCGATGCTGGCGTCGGAATCATCCGCCTCAATCGACCCAAGGCGCTCAATGCGCTGAACAATGATCTGATCGCGGAGTTGAACGCGGCGCTTGATGCGTTCGAGGCCGACGACGCAATCGGCGCCATCGTGCTCACCGGTTCGGAAAAAGCCTTCGCCGCCGGCGCGGACATCAAGCAGATGGCCGAAGGCGAGTTCAGCGATTTCTACAAGCGCGATCCCTTCGCCAATCTCGAGCGCGTGCCGCGCACGCGTAAGCCACTGATCGCTGCTGTCGCCGGCTATGCGCTGGGCGGGGGGTGCGAACTGGCCATGATGTGCGATTTCATCATCGCGGCTGAGAACGCCAAGTTCGGCCAGCCGGAAATCACGCTGGGCGTGATGCCGTCCTGGGGCGGTTCGCAGCGGCTGACGCGTAGCGTCGGCAAGGCCAAGGCGATGGATTTGTGCCTTACGGGGCGCATGATGGACGCGGCGGAAGCGGAGCACTGCGGCCTCGTGGCGCGCATCGTGCCTAACGAAAAGCTGATGGAAGAGACGCTGGCGGCGGCCAAGAAGATTGCCAGCTTTGGGCGCCTTGCCGCGATCGCCAACAAGGAAGGCGTGAACGCCGCGTTCGAAACCTCGCTGAACGAGGGCCTGAAGCTCGAACGCCGCCTGTTCTATGGGCTTTTCGCCACCGAGGATCAGAAGGAAGGCATGGCTGCCTTCATTGCAAAGCGGCCCCCCGAATTTAAGCACCGCTAAGGCTTGCCGCAGGCGCGGGGCGGCGCTATAGCCCCGCGCTTCGACTCCGAAATTTACACAGGCTGGAAGTCCTCACCCATGGCGAATACGAAGTCCGCAAAGAAGGCCACCCGCGTCATCGCCCGCCGCACGGCGGTCAACAAGGCGCGGCGCACCGGCATGCGGACGACGTGGCGCGCGGTCGAGGACGCCATCGCCGCCGGCGATGAAAAGAAGGCCAAGGAAGCCCTCAAGGCCGCCGAGTCGAAGACGATGAAGGCCGCCGGCAAGGGCGTGGTCCACAAGAACCTCGCCAGCCGCAAGGTGTCGCGCCTGTCCAAGCGCGTGACCGCGCTTTCGACCAAGAAATAAGCAAGTTCCGCGCGCTCCGCGGGCCCGTTTCGACGGCGCAAAAGTGAGCGAATTCACATATTTCAGTTTGATGAAATCGCCGTCGCGGAGGGGTTAAACTTGCTCTGTACACGGACAATGCGCCCGTGCGCCGACTTGACTGTTAAGTTATTGAAAAATAACAAGTTACACAGACCTGTGGATAGGTTTACAACTGTTAATATCGACCCGCTTTTAACCGCTTGATTTCGTCGTTCACTCGGCGCATCGTTTCCCTTCACCGGCGAGCCCAGCTCGCCTGTTCGAAGGTCCCAGTGACTTCCGGTGCTGCGGCATCGGGCCGAAAATTCTCATTCGGCTCGAACAGGAAAGCTGTGCCCGGCGGCGGGGCAAAACTGAAGTTTTCTGAGCAGGGGTTGGCTCATGGAACAGGGCGAGGAGATCGCCCGCCGGGATTCGGCGGGCTTAGGGGCGGCGTTGGCTTACGAGCTGGCCCGCAAGGAGCTCCAGAAGGAGCGCGGGGCGGATTTTTTCGGGGCGTACATCGAAAATCTCACCCTGGTGGCGGAATGGAACGGCGCGCTGCTGTTCAAGACCAATTCGCGCGTCGCTCAGGAGCGGCTGCGCGCCGAGGTGCAGCAACGGCTTGAGGCCCGCATGCGCGCGTATTGCCCGCACGTGGCCCGAATCGAAATTCTCCTGGAACACGAAATTCCCGAAGACGTGCGCGCGCTGGCGAGCGCCCGCATCGAGGAAGTGCGCCCCACGGCCGCGCCGCGCTATGCGCCGTTGCGGTTCGACAATTTCTGCGCCGATGCGTCCAACCAACGCGCGCTCGCGGTTGCGCAGATGATCGCGGACGGGCAATCGCCGTTTCCAGTGTGGCTCGTTCACTCCGCGCCGGGGCGCGGCAAGACGCATCTGCTCTCGGCCATCGCGCACACTGTGCAAACGCAATCGGGCCGCGACGTGCTGATCGTGACGGGCCAGGATTTCCTGGAACAATTCCAGAGTGCGCTGCAGCGCCGCGAATCCGCGGCGTTCAAGGAGCGCGTGCGCGCGCCCGACGTGCTGATCATTGACGACTTCCATCGCCTCTGCGGCAAAAAAGCCACCGAGGAAGAAGCGTTCGACACCATCCACGACGTGACGCGCCGCGGCGGCGTCGTTGTTCTCGCGGCAAATCATGGCGCTGACGGCCTGGCCGGGCTTGATGAAACGCTGCGCGCGAAGCTCAAAGGCGCCGCGGCTACGGAAATTTTAGAATCCGACACGCTGTTACGGCGTCGCATTCTGGATATGCGTTTGGCACACCATGCGCGTGCTTGCCCCGGCTTCTCGGTCGCCGCGGCCGCGCTGGATATGATTGCCGAGCGCATCAACGGCAGCGGCCGCGACCTTGACGGCGCGCTCTGCCAATTGCTCATCGAATGGAAAGTTTCCGGAGGAACCGAAGTGACGCTCGACGCCGCCGCCCAAGCCCTGCAAAACAAATTCGCCGAGTCCGCCGAGCGGAGGGTGACTGTCCAGCTCGTGCAGAAAGTGGTCGCACGCCACTACGGCATGAGCGTGCAGCAATTGCTGGAGCGCACCCGCCGCCACGCCATCGCGCGCCCGCGCCAGATCGCGATGTATCTCGCCTGCAAGCTGACCCAGGCGTCGCTGCCCGATATCGGCCAGCGCTTCGGCGGCTTCGACCACACGACGATCATGTACGCGCGCGACCGCATCGCCGAGCTGGTGGGCAAGGACGCCGCGTTCAATGCTGAAATCGAAGGCGTCATCCGCGCCATCCGCCGCGAGCCCTAAGGCTCGCGGGCGCCGGCGCGGCCAAGCCCCAGGTCTTGCGCAAAAAGGCTTGGGCTTGGCGCTGCTTCTGCTAGGTTCGCACCCCCTGCGGACGGCGACTCAAGGCCGTTTGCAGGGGGTGTTTTCATGCCCGGGCAAGGGCGGCAGGGATCAGAACATGCGGCTGACGATCGAGCGCGCGGCGCTCTTGAAGGCGCTCAATCACGTGCAAAGCGTTGTGGAACGGCGCAACACGATTCCGATCCTATCCAACGTGCTGCTGTCGGCCCAGGGCGATCATCTCAAGCTGATCGCCACCGATCTCGACATCGAGATTTCCGAGCAGGCGCCGGCCGAGGTCGAGCGCGCGGGGCAGACCACGGCGCCGGCGAATTATCTCTACGATTTCGTACGCAAGCTGCCGGACGGCTCGGCCATCAAGTTCGACGTGTCTGGCGATGATCCGCGCCTGTTCATCTCGGCGGGGAAGTCGCGCCTGCATCTGCCGATCCTGCCGGCGGGCGATTTTCCCTCGATGCCGTCCGCTGGGTTCGAGACCAAGTTCGAAGTCGAGCCGACAGAGCTTGGCCGCCTCGTCGACAAGACGCGCTTTGCGATCTCCACCGAAGAGACGCGCTATTATCTCAACGG
>CAZWQS010000061.1:0-15200 GCA_964635925.1 uncultured Terricaulis sp.
GATCGCCGACGAGATCAGCCCCGACTCGGCGCGCCTGTGGGACGTGCAGACCAACGAGAAAATGGACAAGGACCGCTTCCGCCGCGACCTCGGCAACGTCACCGAGGCGTATGTGGAAGTCGCGCGCCGGCTCGGCATCGTCAAGCAAGCCGCAGTGGGCGGCGGCGGGGAAAGCGTGCATTGAAAACGGGAGTAGCGAATAGGGAATAGGGAATAGGGTGATCGATGGTGGTGCGGCCGCACCCTTTTCCCTACTCGCTACTCACTGTTCCCTGCTCCCCCGCAGGGGGAGTCTTATGAAAGCGATCGTCACCGTAGGCTTGAAGCCCGGCGTTTTGGATGTGCAGGGCAAGGCCGTGGCCGGCGCCCTGAAAGATTTGGGCTTCGGCGCGGTGGAAGATGCGCGCGTGGGCAAGGTGATCGAAATCCGCCTCGACGGCGATCTCGATCCCGCCACCGCGAAGGCGCAAGTCACCGAAATGTGCGAAAAGCTGCTCGCCAACACCGTGATCGAAAGCTACCGCGTCGAGATCGCGGGCTAAAGTTTGCGCGCTACCAGATAAATCCGCGGCTCCCGCTTCGGTTTCGACCCATGGCGCGCGCGTTCGACGATCTCGAACCCCGCCGCCGCGATCTCGCGCTCCAACGCCGCCGCGTCGAACATCCCCACATAAGGCGCCTGCCCCACGGCCTGCATCACCGGCACAAGCAGCGGCAGCAGCACGCCCATCTCCTTCAGGCACGGCGTCTTGGAGATGAACAGCCCGCCCGGCTTCAGCACGCGATGCACGCTCCTGAGCACCGCGTCGCGCCCATCGATCAGATGCAGGATGTTGAAGCCGAGCACGACATCGAAGCTCGCCTCCGCGTGGCCCGCGCCCGCTTCGCCAACCTCGAAACGCACATTCGCCGCGCCTTCCGCTTCCGCCTTCTCGCGCGCGATGGCGATCATTTCCGATGAAATATCGCTGGCCACATAGCGTGCGGCGGCGGGCGCCAATTTGAGCGCGCTCGTGCCCGTGCCGCAGCCGAATTCGTAGGCCGCATCGCCCGGCTTCAGCCGTGCGCGCACCGCTTCAAGCGTGCGTTCATAGCCTTCCATGTCGCCGATCTTGCTCGCGGCGTATTTGCGCGCGCGCACATCCCAGAATTTTGCGTTCGCTTTTGGCATAGCGCTGTTGTTAGCACGTCTGCGCGCCGCGTTCGCGAAATTTTGGCAAACGCCGCGTTCACATTACTTGCTAATCGCTTTGCAACGGAAACACGCAATCTTAGCTGCGCCTAACATCTTCGCAGCACAGGTTCATGAGCCGTTACCAATCCCGCCGCGCGCGGCGCACGCTTGCCTGGGCGCGCCGCCCCTCGCTTTCCGCGCGCCTGTTGGGCGAGCCCGCGCTGATCGCCGCCAACGATATGGTTGGCGATGTGCAAACGCTGAGCGCGGCCGATTTCACCGAGGCCGCGCCCATGCCCCCGCCGGCCGCCAACGAAGCCTTCACCGACGAAGACCCCCCGTTCGATCCGCCCGACGCCGACGATGAAATCTTCGGCGGCCCTGCGCTGGAAGAGGAGGAGGACGCCTGCGTCGACGCGGAGGACCAATTCGTGGCGCCCGCGCACATCGCCGAGGTGATCGCCTTCGCGCCCGCCCGCATCGATGACGCGCAGGGCGATTTGTTCGACGCCCCGTCCGCCGCCCTCGCCGCCGATCAGGACGATCCGTGCGAGGCGCCCCCGCCTTACGACGACCCCGCGCCCTTTGGCGAAGCGGAAACCACTTTGGCCGATTTCGCGCCCGACGAAGAGCCGCCCTTCGACGCGCCCGACGATGGCGACGACGTGTTCGGCCGCACCTTCGAGCGCATCGCCGCCGAAGCGCCCGAGACCGCGCCGGAACCGCTGGCGCCTGAAGAGACCGCAACCGAACCGCCCCAGCCCGCGCTCGCCAGCAGCGAGGCGCCCGCGCCGCCGATCCACATCCACGCCAGTTGGGATCGCCCCGAGATTGGCGCGCTTCTGCAGGAGTTGGCCGGCGATCACCGTCTTGCGCGCGCCGATATCGATATCGCGCGCGGGGGCGTCGACAGCGCGGTGGCGCGTTTTACGGGCCAGGAAAGCCCGAACCTGCTGATCCTTGATTCCACCTTGCGCCGCGCCGAATTGCTGGCCAGCCTCGATCGCCTCGCCCAAGCAATCGATCCCGATTGCAAGATCATCATTCTGGGCGCGCTGAACGATATCGGCCTCTTGCGCGAACTCGCCGCGCGCGGCGTCAGCGAATATATCGTGCCGCCCTTGCGCGCCGAGGATCTCGCGCGCGCGGTGTGCCGTCTTTATGCACAGAACGATCAATCGCGCGTCATCGCCGTGATCGGCGCGCGCGGGGGCGTGGGCGCCTCCACCATCGCGCACAATCTCGCCTGGTCGATCGCCGAGCGGCAGGATGCGTGCGCGGCCTTGATCGAACTCGATTGCGCCTTTGGCGGGGGCGTTTTCAATATCGGCTGCCCGGAGGAGGAGAAGGCGCTCGCCGATCTGCTTTCCGCGCCGGAGACGATCAGCGACGAAACCCTCGCGCGCGTGGCCATCCAGCACACCAAGCATCTACAAAGCGTGCGCGCCCCCGCCACGCTTGAGCGCATGTTCGATCTGGCGCCGGAGACGGTGGAGAAGCTGGTGCAGCACGCCCGGCGCGCCAATCCGTTCGTCGTACTCGATGTGCCGCACGCCTGGAACGCCTGGGTCAAGCACACGCTCGCTATCGCCGATGAGATCGTGCTGGTGGCCGCGCCCGATCTCGCCAGCATGCGCAACGCCAAGGGCATGTTGGAAACGCTGGCGCCGCTGCGCGCGGGCAAAAGCGCCCCGCTCATTGCGCTGTCCATGACGGGCGTGCCCAAGCGCCCCGAGATCAACGCCAAGGATTTCACCGACGCCGTGGGCGCAGCGCCCGCCGTGCAGATCGCCTTCGATCCCGCACTGTTCGGCCTTTGCGAAACCAGGAGTCAGATGATCGGCGAAGCCGAGCCTCAGTCCAAAGCCGCGCTCGCGCTCGACGGGCTCGCCGCAGATTTGACCGGGCGCAAGCCGGTGATGAAAAAGCGCGCCGCCGATCCCGCCATCCTGGCGCGCGGCGCCGGCGCCGATTTCGCCAAATCCCCCAAGCGCGGCGCGCGCGATCTCAAGCCCGCCGCCGACAATGACAACGTGCTGGTGCTGACGCGTGAAACCAGCATCGGCTCGCTCACCGCCGCCTATGCCAGCGACCCGGAAAGCGAATATCTCGACAAAGCCCGCACCGCCGCCCAGGCCGAGCTTGATGCGCAATCGCAAACGCGCGCGCCCCGTTTTCATTGGGGCCGCGTGGGCGCCGCCGCCGCGATCGCCGGGGTTGCGTTGCTCGGCGGGCTCTGGCGCGCGCAGAATGATGCGCCCGTTGCGGCGCCCGCGCCGGCCGCCGCAGCAACCGCGCCTGCGCCCGCGCCGGCTTCGCAATACGCGTCCGCGCTGCTGCTGATCGGCGAGGCGCGCGTAAGCGAGGCGCTGCCCTTGCTGCGCGCCGCCGCCGAGGCCGGCTTCGCGCCGGCGCAGCATCGCCTGGCGCAAATGTTTGAACGCGGCGAAGGGCTCACGCGCGACGGCGCGCTCGCCCGCGCCTGGACCGAGCGCGCCGCCGCCAACGGCAATGTGCGCGCGATGCACGATCTCGGCGTCTATTACGCGCAAGGCGAAGGCCAAACCGCCGATGCGGCCGCCGCCTTCCGCTGGTTTCGCCAAGCCGCCGAGTTCGGCGTGGCCGACAGCCAGTTCAATCTCGGCGTCCTCTATGTGGAAGGGCGCGGCGTCAGCCCCGATCTGGGCGAGGCGCTGTTCTGGTTTCACGTCGCCGCCGCGCGCGGCGATAACGAAGCAGGCGCGCGCGCCGCACAGCTTGGCGCAACCGCCCCGCCTGGCCTGGCCGAACAAGCCATGGCCCGCGCCCGCGCGTTCCAGCCGCGCACGCCCAATTCCGCCGCCAACGCCGCTTAAGTATCGATCCAGCCGTCGTCGTGGCCGAGCGGGACGATCGCCCCGTCATCGCCGCGCCGGCGTCTGCGCCCGCGCTTAGAGATAGCGATCGAAACGCCCGCCAACGCGAAGAAGAACCCAACCCCGATCGCCAAAGCGATGATGCTGATTGTGGTCATGCCCTAAAGATAGGAAGGCAAGCGGCGCAGCGTGAGAGCGCGCTGTGCGTTTAAACGCCGCCGCCGTCTCCATGTCCGTCGGGATCGCCGGTTTCGCGCCGCCCGCCATCCGCGGCGGGAGCGGTGGTTCCATCGGCGCGCGCCGGCGCGTTCAAGCGCCACAGCACCCCCGTCAGCAGCAGCGTCAGGCCGATCGAGGCGAACACGGCGAACAGGATGAGCATCGTCATGCTCCGCGCCTACCCCCTCGCGACGCCTTGAACAAGGCCCGCGCCCGGCGCGGCAAATCCGTTCGGCGCCGTAAAATCGCCCTTTCAAGCGGCGCCGAGGCGCTGATCGGGCTTGGCCTGAATCGCGCGGCCCTTTATCTAGCCCTCATGAAATCCGCCGTGATCGTCTTCCCGGGGTCCAATTGCGACCGCGACGCCGCGCGCGCCTTGACGCGCATTACCGGCCAACAGGCCCAAATGGTCTGGCACAAGGATGCGGAGCTGCCCGCGGGGATTGATCTCGTCGTCCTGCCCGGCGGCTTCTCTTACGGCGATTATCTCCGCTCCGGCGCGATGGCCGCCAAGAGCCCGGTGGTGCAAGCCGTGATCGCCCACGCCGAGCGCGGCGGGCTGGTGCTCGGCATCTGCAACGGCTTCCAGGTGCTCACCGAAACGCGGCTTCTGCCCGGCGCGCTCGCGCGCAACGCGGGGCTCAAATTCGCGTGCAAGGACGTCCCGCTCGCCATCGCCAACGCCAACACCGCCTTCACCCGCGCCTATCGCGAGCAGCGCGAAACCGAAATCCCGATCGCCCATGGCGACGGCCGCTTCGTCGCCGACGATGAAACGCTGAACCGGATCGAGGGCGAGGGGCGCGTCGTCTTCCGTTATCTTGAAAACCCCAACGGCTCGGCGCGCGACATCGCCGGCATCGTCAACGAACGCGGCAACGTGATGGGCATGATGCCCCATCCTGAGCGCGCCTCCGATCCCGTGCTCGGGCGCGTGGGCGGCAAGGCCGTGTTTGAAAGCCTGATGGAAGCGGCATGAGCAAGAAACCGCAACCCGCCTCCGGCTTCGACGCCGAGGTCGACAGCGCCCGCAAGCGCCTGGAAGCCGCACTTTCGGAAGAGACCGGCTTCGACGATCTCGCCGCCCTGCAAGAGCTCGCACCCTTGCTGGAAGCGAAGATCGCCTCGCGCCGCCTTGCCTTCACGTTGGGCGAGGAAGAGGACGAGACGCAGATTTCCATCATCCACGTGCAAACGGATGAGGAGCTGGGCTTCATCTTCGCCGAGGACGGCGAGTACGTGTTCGAGAGCAATCTAGAGGCTTATTTCGACGATTTCGTCGACGACGATCCCGAACGCTTCGTCGAGCGCCTCTACGAAACCCTGCGCGCCGACCTGCCGAAATACGAAGTCGAGCACCGCTAGGGGCGCCGCCTAATCCTCAATCGCCTCCACGCCTTGCCGATCCAGTTCGGCCAGGTGATCGCGCATCGTTTTCAGCTGTTCGGGGCTATGCCCAACCCACCCGCGCACCTCGCCGACCACGCGCAGCGCATCGCGCGTGCGGTAGGAGCAAGTGATGTTGCCGGGGAATTTCTTGTCGGTGAGATTGGGATCATCCTCGAACGCGCCGGCGGGCGCCACGATATAAACCCGCCCCGGCCCATCGCCCTGCGCCAGCTCCGCACCCCAGATCGCGGCCTCCAAGGTCGCGGCGAAATACACGAACTTGGCCGCGTTGCGCTTGCCGTAATTCGAGGCGAACCCCGGCCTGATGAGATCGCCCTCCGCCAGCGCCGCCTTCGCGCCATGATAGAAAACCTGCCCCGCGGGCACATCCTTCGCGTACATCAGCGCCTCCAAAGAAGCGCGAGCTTCGCCGAAACGCGCCCGCGCGCAATTCTTGAAGGTAGCTCTTTCAACCCCATCTCTAGGATGGCGGGGTGCGCAGGATTTTCTCCATCGGCCTGCCCTTGGCCAATTCATCGATCAGCTTGTCGAGATAGCGCAGCTCGCGCATCAGCGGCTCTTCGATCTCCTCAATCCGCACGCCGCAAATCACGCCAGTGATCAAAGAACGCGCCGGGTTCAGCTTGGGCGCTTGCGCGAAGAAATCCTGAAACGTCGTTTTATTCTTGAGATGCGCCGCGAGCGCCTGCTGCCTGTAGCCCGTCAGCCAACGGATGATCTGATCCACCTCCGCCGCCGTGCGGCCCTTCTTCTCGGCCTTGGTGACGTAGTGTGGGTACACGCTGGCGACGCTGATCGCATAAATGCGGTGCGGCTTGGCTTCGGCTTTCTTCGCGGCGGCCTTCTTCGCGGGCGCTTTCTTCACAGCCTTCATGCGTGATGCTCCATCTCCAGTTCGCCCGCCGCGAACGCCCATGGATGCATCCGCTCCTCGTAAACCGAAACACGCGGCGCAGGGAAATCGGGATCGGCGAAAGCGCCCACCGCCACCATCACGAAATCCGCGCCCTGCGGCTCCCAATACACAATCGCCGCGCACACCGGGCAAAAACTGAAGGTCGCCGTCCCGCCGCTCTCGCCGGTGCGCGACCAGTGCGACGCTTGCCCCTCAGCCTTCACGCTCGCCCGCGCAAACCGCGCCTGCGTGGCGAACACGCTGCCCGTGCGCTTCTGGCATTCCAGGCAATGACAAATGGAAATACGCAACGGCTCGCCCGCGCACGCGATGCGAAGCTGCCCGCAACTCCACGAAGCGATGCGTGTGGTCATGGCGTCTCCCTCTGATGAACGCGCAAAACAAGACCGTCCGTAACGTATCCTCCCGCGTCATTCCGGGGCAATGCGCAGCATTGAGCCCGGAACCCAGAGGCAAGCGGCGCGGCGTTGGCCCCTGGCTTCCGGCCCGCGCCTCCGGCGCGACCGGAATGACGAGGGTCCGCTTCTCGCCGGGAGCGGACGCTGCCCTATTCGTCAATCGTCGGCGGGCTGGCGTGCTCCGCTCCCCGCAGATCGCTGCTTACGAACTCGCGATCAGCAAAATAGAACACAAAGGGATGGTATTGCCCGGGCACGTCCGCAGGCTCCCCGTCAGGAATAGTGAACACGACGAGTTCAAACGGCCCATCATTACAAGTGGTGTCGGCGTAGGCGTAGGCTCTGGCGCCGACCACTTCCCCAGTAACAACGCTGCCCGCGTCGGTGCTGGTATAGGGTTGACCGTCACAAGCAACCGCAACTGAGACCAGCCGACCCTCGTCGCTCAACCGAAGCGTCGCGCCCCAAATCACGCCCCGGCTCGAAGCGTAGCTGACGTCAATGAGATTGGCCGTGGCGTCAGCTTCGGGCCAGAAGCGTCTCTATCCCACACCCCGCACCGCCAAATCCCTTGAAAACCCCGGCCCTCACAAAAATCTATCCAACCCCTCCCACACCGCCCGCATACTCGCCTTATCTCCATCAGGGAGGCGTTAGGTCGACCAATGCCGAACGACGATGGAGAGGCGGATTGAGCGTGATGCGGCCAAGACTGGCGACAGAGGCGGCCGTTGCTTCGGTGAGAAACAGGAAAGCCGAAGGTCCGGGACGAGGAATTGGTCCTCGCCCGCACGTGAGCCGGGAACGCATGCAAGGCGCTAAGCGCGCCTGGAACCCCAGCGTCGCAGCACGGTGACGGATCAGGCGATCGATCTGTCAGAGGGATCAGACCTCGCCGGTTCGCTGTCTCCTCAACGCATGGCCCTCCAGGGCGACACTGAACGCTGCACGCAGGCGCCGGCTGATAAACGATCCGCGTGGGACGCGCTTTAAGCGCCAAACCCAAACTACCCCCCAACGCGCGAGCTTCGAGCGCGTCCCACTCTCCCTGCTTTCCCCGCAAGCGCCGCGCGCTGTGCGGCTCCTCCCGCTTCCCCGCCGAGAGGCCGGCGAAAGCCGGCCCGAGAGCGGGGACCCAGAGCAACAAGCGCAGCCCTTGGCTCTGGGTCCCGGCTCTCGGCCCGCATCAAGTGCGGGCTCTCGGCCGGGAAGCACAAAACAAAACGGCCCCCGCTTGCGCGAGGGCCGTGAGGCTAGGGCTATGGCAGTCGATTATTGCACGTTGAGGCGCTGGCTTTCAGCGCGCACGCCGGCGTCTTCCTCGCGCAGCGCTTCCATCGCGCGCTGCATGCGCGGATTGGAGAGCACCGCGTTCAGACGCACCAGGCCCTCGGCTGCTTCCGAAGAAACGCCGAAGAACTTGCCCAGCGAGTCGAACGGATTTTCCTGCGCCGGGAAGTAGCGGAATTGCACGCGCGCATCGGCTTCGATGCCGGCCAGTTCACGCGCACGGCCCACGGCGAACTGGAAGCCGCCGAGGTGATCGACCAGGCGATGCTCCAGCGCTTGCGTTCCGGTCCACACCCGCCCGCGCGCCACTTCGCGCACTTGCTCGGGGGAGAGTTCGCGGCCCGCCGCGACCAGGCCGATAAAGTCTTGATAGGCGCGGTCGATGAAGCCGGCGAACGCGGCGCGTTCGGCCTGATTGAAGCCGCGCTCGCTGGTGAACATCTCCACCATCGGCGAGCCCACCGTGATCGTCTCGGTGTTGGTCGACAGATAATGATCGAAGGCGGGGCCCAAGATCAGCTTGCCGCCGACAACACCGATCGAGCCGGTGATGGTCGAAGGCGAAGCGATGATCTCATCGGCTTCGGCCGAGACGTAATAGCCGCCGGAGGCCGCCACATCGCCCATCGAAACGACGACTTTCTTGCCGCGCTCGCGCGCGGTGCGCAGCGCCGCCAGGATCTGGTCGGACGCCACCACCGAACCGCCAGGGCTCGACACGCGGAAGACGATCGCGGCGACATCTTCATCGTCGGAGGCATCCAGCAGCGCTTGCGCGATACGGTCGCTGTTGAAGACGCTGTCGTCGCCGAAAATGTCGTTCTCTTCGGGGCCCGACACGATCGCGCCCTCGCCGTGCACCACCGCGATCACGCGCCCGCCCGAATGCGAACGGGGGCGATACTCAGCGAAGTCCACCACTTCGGCGTTCTCGTTTTCCGCGCGCGCCACGGCGGCGGCTTCAGCTTCCTCCGGGCGGCCGAGGCGATCGACCAGACGCAGCTCCACCGCGCGCTGGCCGGTGAACGGCGTATTGATCACAGCGCTCCGCACTTCGGCGGCGGGGATTTCACGGTCGGCCGCGATCGCGCCCACCATATTGTCGAACAGGCCGTTCATCAGGCTCTCGGTCGATTCGCGGTGCGCCTGCGTAAAGCCAGTCTGCGTCAGCGAGTGCGCGGCGGTCTTGTATTCCTCGCGCGTCTCGAACTGCGCTTGCGCATGGAAGCGCTGCAGCGTGCGCCCGAAGAAGGTCACTTCCGCCGAGAGGCCCATCGGCATGAATTCGCTGGCCGCTTGCAGCCAGACTTCATCCGCATCGGCCACGGCCATGTAGCCGGGCATCGACATGCGCACGCCGTCATTCTGCAAGTGCGCGATCACGAACTTGCCGGAGGCGCGGAACGCCTGCAGCGCGGCGCGAATCTCTTCGGCCTGCGCCGGCGCCATGCCCATCGTGTTGGCGCGCACATAGATGCCCTTCACGCGGTCATCGGTGCGCGCTTCATCGATGCGCGTCACGATTTGCAGCAGCGAAGGCCCGGCCCCGAAGGCAGAGAACGGATTGGACGGGGTCTGGTCGCTCATCGGCTCGCGCAGGTCGAGCGCCAGCACCATCTGCTGGGGCTGCGGGGCGGGCTGCATCGAGGCCGAAATCATCATGACGAGCACAATCGGCCCGATGAAGAGAAACAGAACCAAGCCGACAAGGACGCCGGCCACCGTGATCAGAAATTGCTTCAAGGGAATGCCTCCGGGCCCGGCCCAAGAGCCGGCTTATCGATAAATGATATGGCGGACGCCCGTTGTCCAGAACTTTCTTATCGAAAAATGATAAACTATCAGGGCTGGACCTATCTGCCGCCCGCCCTTGGCGAGAAACCCTAAGCAAGGCATTGTCTTGGTTGAGTGAGGGCCTTTCGGGAGGGTCTGGCGATGCCTCAGCGTTCGCCTGTCGCCAGCGACGAATGGATGGCCGAGCAGCAATTGCGCGCCGAGCTCGAGGCCGAGGCGTGGCGGCGCATGCGCGTGGCCCACGCTTTGCCGCCGGAAGCCCCAGCACTACCCGCCCCGCCGCCGCCCGCACGCGACCCGAGCCTCGGCGGCAGCTTGATTCTCAAGGCCCTCGTCCGCTTCGCCATCGGCGCGGCCATGGCCTATTTGGCCTACATCGCCGCGCTGGACGCCCAAATGGGCGCGTTTGAGGCTTGGCTGGCCGCCGGCTCGGCCTTCCTGGCGGCGCTGGCGCTTTCGATGCTGGCCCCGTTCCGCCGCATGGTGCACGCCATCGCCGAAACCGCGCGCTGGGCCATCATCGCAGGCGTGGGTCTGGGCGCGCTCTGGTTCGCGCTGCAACAGGCGGGGATGTGAGCGGGAAAGGCTGGTCGGAGTAGCAAGATTCGAACTTACGACCCCCACGTCCCGAACGTGGTGCTCTACCAGGCTGAGCTATACTCCGAGGGGGCGGCTTATAGAGCCAGGTCAGGGCCTTTGGCAATGCGCCAATGCCCGCAAACCAGCAGCGCAGTTGCATCGGCATGCGAGCCCCTCTAGATAGCCGCTTCCCGGTTTTGGGGCGTCGCCAAGTGGTAAGGCAGCGGTTTTTGGTACCGCCATTCCCAGGTTCGAATCCTGGCGCCCCAGCCAACCTACGCACCGCGGAGCGGAGCGTAGGTTGCCCTCCGAAGCTTTAGCGAAGGGGGACCACAGTTCGTCGCGCGTTTATCCAACACCGCCGTGCTTGTGGTAGATTCGCCGCGAATGGATCTGCCGCCCGCACTCCCCGAAATCGTCATCGTCGCGCCAAGTCTCGGCGAAGCCGCGCGTGATGAGGCGTATGCGATCGAACACATCGAGCCCGCCGCCGCCGCCAACGCCCCGCGCCTCGATGAAGCGCTGAGCGCAAGCCCCAGCGCATCGCTGTTTCGCCGTTCGTCTTCGCTTGTCGCCAACGCCTCGATCCAAGGCGCGAGCCTGCGTGCGATCGCGCCATCCGGCGCGGGCCGCGCACTGGTGACACTGGAAGGCGCCCCGCTCAACGATCCGTTCGGCGGCTGGGTGATCTGGAGCGCCATTCCAACCGAGACGATCCAATCGATCGACATCGTGCGCGGCGCGGGCGCAGGGCCTTACGGCGCGGGCGCGCTGACGGGCGTGATCAATCTGCGCGAAGCGGATGCGCCCAGCGCGCTGAACGCCGCCTTCGGCGAACGCGGCTACGCCCGCGCCAGCGGCGCCTGGAGCGGCGCGGGCTTCACCCTGGCCGCAAGCGCGGAGCGCTTTGACGGCGACGTGCCCGTGCGCGCAGAGCGCGGCGCGGCCGATATTGCCGCGGATTTTGAAGGCTACGCGCTGAGCGCGCGCTGGCTTGGCGCACCCGATTTCGGCGACGTTTCGCTGCGCCTTGGCCTTTACGACGAAACGCGCGGCGCGGGCGTGCGCGGCGCGCAAAGCGAGGCGCGCGGCGCCTTGATCAGCGTCGCCTTCGCTCAGAACACGATCCTCAGCGGCTGGCGCGCGCAGGCCTGGGCGAGCCTCACCGATTTCGCCAATAGCTCCGCCGCCATCGCCGCGGATCGCAACAGCGCAACGCCCGCCGCCAATCAATACGAAACCCCCGCCTTCGGCGCCGGCGCCAACATCGCCTATCGCGAACGCGACGGCAGGCTTGAATGGGAAATCGGCGCCGATGCGCGCTACGCAGAAGGCGAAAGCCGCGAGCATTTCCGCAATCTCGGCGCCGGCTTCACGCGCGGGCGCATCGCCGGCGGGGCGAACACGGTGGCTGGCGCCTATGGCGAAGCGAGCTTGATCACCGGCGCGTGGCTGCTCACCGGCGGCGTGCGCGCCGATTACGCGGCTGCGTTCGACGCGCGCCGTTATGAATATGATCTCGCAACCAGCGCCGCCACGCTCAACGAAACGCCGGGCGATTCCGATGAGATCGTGCCCAGCGCCCGCTTCGGCGTGCGCCGCGATCTTGGCGCGATCGATCTGCGCGCGGCGGCTTACGCCGGCTTTCGCCCGCCGACCTTGAACGAGCTGCATCGCCCTTTTCGCGTCGGCAATGACGTGACCGAGGCGAACGCCGCGCTGCGATCCGAACGCCTCGCTGGCGCTGAAATCGGCATCGGCGGCGGCAATTGGAGCGCCACGCTCTTCTACAACCGCCTCGACGACGCGATCGGCAATGTCACGCTCGGCGCGGGGCCGGGAACCTTTCCCCGCGTGGGCTTCCTGCCCGCCGGCAGCGCCTATCGCCAACGACAAAACCTGGGCCGTATCGAAGCCTGGGGGCTGGAGGCGGACGCCGCCTGGCGTTTCGGCGCGCTCGATCTGCGCGCAGGGCTCGCCGCGACCGACGCCGAGGTCACGCGCGCGCCCGCCGCGCCGCAGCTTGAGGGCTTGCGGCCGGCCCAAGCGCCGGAGCTCACCGCCGCCATGGGCGCGCTCTGGCGCATTACGCCAACCTGGAGCCTCACCGTCGATGCGCGCTGGGAAAGCGCGCGCTGGGAGGATGATCTCAATACGCGCCGCCTCTCGGCCGCGCTCAACGCCGATGCGCGCCTCACCTGGGCGCTCACGGAGCGCGCGGCGTTGAACCTCATGGTTGAAAATGTGGTCGACGCCGCCATCGAAACCGGCGAGACCGCCACCGGCGTCGAGAGCTTCGCGCCTGCGCGAATCGTGAGCATCGGCCTTTCGCTGCGATAGGCCGCAGCCAATGGGCTTGCCATCGCCCCCTCCGATCGGGTGTTAAGGGCGACCTTCCAATCTGGGATTCGATCCATGGCGCGTAAGAGCTACATACCCGGCGATTTCGACCTGCTCGTGAAGCGGTCGAACACTGGCCTTGGCCTGTTCGCGGGGGAGACGATCCCGAAGGGGTCGTGCGTGATCGAATATACGGGCGTGGAGATCAGCAAGGAGCAGGAAGAAAAAAGCCGCTCCAAATACCTGTTTGAGATCCACGCGCGCAAAACCATCGACGGCGCCCCGCGCTGGAACACCGCGCGCTACATCAATCACTCGTGCCGCCCCAATTGCGAGCCCAACATTCACAAGGGCCGCGTGTTCATCCACGCCAAGCGCAACATCAAGCCGGGCGAAGAGCTGAACTACGATTACGGCAAAAACTATTTCAACGAATACCTGAAAGAGATTTGCGGCTGCGCGAAATGCCAAGCCAAGAAGGCCGCCGCAGCGCCCGTACGCGCCGCCGCCGCCAGCGCACGCCCGAAGAAGGTGACGAAGAAATCGAAAGCCGCGCCGAAGGCGGCCAAAAAGAAGCGCGCCGCCTAGAGCCGCTTCACCTCAGCGCCAACGGCTTTGCCCAGCACCACCGTGCGCGAAAGCCCGATGAAGAGGCCGTGCTCGACCACGCCGACGATCCGCTTTAGCGCATCCGCCAACGCCTCGGGATCGGGGATGGCCCCACAACGCGCGTCGAGAATATAATTGCCGCCATCGGTGACGACCGGATCGTTGCCCTTGCCCTGCACGCGTAGCACCGCGTCCGCGCCCACGCAGCCGGCCTCCCGCATCGCGTCGCGCACGCGCGCCTGCGTCAGCGTGAAGCCGAAGCGCACCACCTCAACCGGCAGAGGAAAGGCGCCCAACGTCGACACCCATTTCGATTCATCGGCGATCACCACCATCTCGCGGCTGGCGGCGGCGACGATCTTCTCGCGCAGCAACGCCGCGCCGCCGCCCTTGATCAGGCGAAACGCGGAGTCGATCTCATCGGCGCCGTCCACGTCCACGTCGATGGCGGACACCTGGCTAATCTCGATCAGCGGCACGCCCACCTGTTCGGCCAGATTGCGCGTCGCCTCCGAGGTCGGCACGCCTTTCACGCGCAAGCCCTGGCGCACGCGCTCGCCCAACAGGCGCACGAAATGCGCCGAGGTCGAGCCGGTGCCGAGGCCGACCACCATGCCGTCCTTCACGAATTGCAGCGCGGCCTCAGCCGCGTTCAGCTTGGCGAGATCGGCGCTCACTTGCCCTTATCCTTGCGCTTGGCTTCGCGGTTGGCGTCGGCCCAGCCGTCGTAATTCTGCTGGCGCGCGCGGCTCACCGCGAGCGCGCCTTCGGGGACGTCCTTGGTGATCACGCTGCCGGTGCCGGTATAAGCGCGCGCGCCGACCGTGACGGGCGCGACCAACGCGGTGTCGGAGCCGATGAACACATCCTCGCCGATCACGGTGCGAAATTTCGAGAAGCCGTCATAATTGCAGGTGATCGTCCCCGCGCCCAAATTAGCGCGCGCGCCCACATCAGCGTCACCCACATAAGTGAGATGGCTGGCCTGCGCCTTCTCGCCGAACACGGAATTCTTCACTTCAACGAAATTGCCGATCTTCACGCCCGCGCCCAATTTCGTGCCGGGGCGCAGCCGCGCATGCGGGCCGACATTGGCGTTCGGCCCAATCTCGGCGCCCTCGATATGGCAGAACGCCTTGATGCGAGCGCCCTTGGCTATTTTTACGCCCTTGCCGAAATAGACGTTCGGCTCGATCACTACGTCGGATGCGATCTCGGTGTCGTAGCTGAAGAACACGCTGTCGGGGTCGATCAAAGTAACGCCGGCCTCCATCATGGCCAGGCGCGTGCGGCGCTGAAACACCGCTTCAGCCGCCGCAAGCTCCGCGCGCGAATTGGCGCCTAGCGCATCGCTTTCGGGCCCGCGCACGATATGCGTCTTGAAGCCGCCCGAACGGCCGATAGCGACGATGTCGGTCAGATAATATTCGCCCTTGGCGTTCTCGTTCTTCACCATCGAGAGCAGTTGGAACAGAACCTTCGCATCCGCGCACATTACCCCCGAATTGCAGAGCTTCACCGCGCGTTCGGTCTCGCTGGCGTCCTTGTGTTCAACGATGCGCTCCAGCACGCGGTCGTCGCCTTCGATCAGACGCCCATAGCCGGCGGGATCGGCC
>CAZWQS010000062.1:0-3249 GCA_964635925.1 uncultured Terricaulis sp.
CGACCAATCGCCGGTGTTCATGTTGAGCGAGGGCGAGAACATCTCGGTCAGCAACAAGCCCTTGCCGGCGTCGCGCATCAAAGCGGCCTGATCCTTGTCGCCCGGCTTCACGAACAGATTGGCCGAGCCAATGCCCGGCGGGCCGCCATGGCCGGCGCTGGCGTGGCCGTTCGGCTCCAGCCCAAGCTGTCGCGCGGCGGCGGAGTTGAGCAGCCACGTCTTCATCACGCCGTCTTCGACCAGAGTTGTTGGCGCCACCGCGCCGCCTTCGCCGTCAAACCAGCGCGAGCCAAGCCCGCGCTTCACGAACGGGTCCTCATGGATGCGAAAGCCGGGCGCAAAAATCTGCTGGCCGAGCTTGTCTTTCAAAAACGACACGCCGCGCGCGACCGCCGCGCCGGAAATGCCGCTGAAAAAGGGGCTGAGGATGCGCCCGGCCAATCGGTTCTCGAAA
Source organism: uncultured Terricaulis sp. (assembly GCA_964635925.1). Lineage (GTDB taxonomy): Bacteria > Pseudomonadota > Alphaproteobacteria > Caulobacterales > Aquidulcibacteraceae > Vitreimonas. Next base: position 455 of record CAZWQS010000062.1, read on the forward strand.
ATCACCGCCGCTTTCTGGCTGGCGATCTTGCGCGCGCCCAGGCGCCGCTCTGTGCGCTCGCCGGCGCGGCGGCCGATCTCTTCGGGCGCGGGCAGATCGGCGAAGAAGCGTTTGGTGCGCCACTCATAGTCGCGCTCCATATCCTCGCCGCGCTCGGCGATGGGCTGGGTTCCGAACGAATAGGTCGTGCCGCTCTCGCCGCCTTGAAAGCCGTTAGAGGTCGCGTACACAAAATGCGCCGCTTCGCTCGATGCGCCCGCGCCCGCCGAATTGGCGATGCCGGGAATTGCTAGCGAGGCGGCTTCGCACGCGCGCGCGATCTCAAGCAATTGCTCGGGCGAGGGGCGGGCGGTGTCGGCCATTTCCAGATCGGGCTGGGCGCCGCGCGCTTGGTATTTTTCGTCCAGCAGGCCACAGAAGCGATCCTCCGGCGCGGCCTTGGCCATGGCGACCGTCCGCTCGGCCAGTGTGCGCAGGCCATTGGCCGAGAGGTCAGTGGTGGAGGCGGCGGCTTGGCGCTTGCCGATGAAGGCCCTGAGCGCGACTGAGCGGCCTTCCTCCCGCTCCATGCCCTCCAATTCTCCCATGCGGACCTCCGCGGAGATGCTCTCGCGGGCGGCGTAGGAGGCTTCGGAGGCGTCGGCGCCCGCCTTACGGGCATAGTCGATCAGGGCCGTGAGGGCGGCTTGAGAATCAGTATCGAAGGCCATGGCCCAAACATGGGCCTTTCCCTCCAGCCCGGCAATCGGCGGATACGGTATCCCAGGGTGTCAAAGCTGTTGGCTGAGGCCTGCATAAAGAAGGCCCCCGCCGATCAGCATATACGCCGCCCAGGTCAGCGCCGTGCCGGCCATCCGGCCGAAATTGAGCGTGCCCTGGTGCAGGCCCATGCCGTGCAAAATCCTGCCGACGGTCAAAGAAAGTCCTGAGGCGTGCAGCAGCCAAAGCGGGGCCGCGGGCTCCAGCAACGCCAGCACGACGAGGCCGACGAGGCCCGCGGGGATGTATTCTGCGGCGTTCGCGTGGGCGCGCTGGGCGCGGATGAAGTCCGCGTTATCCCCATCGCCGAGCGCTATCTTGTGCCGCCGCCGCCCGGCGGTCACAAGATATGAGAGAACCAAAAGGATAAGGATGTTGATGCCGACGTAAACGGCCGCGACTTCCAAACGCATCATTCGCGCGTCTCCTGCCCGCTTCACCGCTAACATGCGGCGCCTGCATTTCAACCTTTTGTTTTGTTTTCGGAAACCGCGTGTTCACGCTGATCGTCCATAGTCGCCGGACAAACAAAATGCCTCGAAGGCAATGGGGTTGGGGTTTTGACGGACGCTACGATGGTGAGCGCCGTTTGGGCGATGTTCGCGGTGGTCGGAGGCTCAAGCCTTGCGATCGCCGCGATAGCCTTTTTCCGCCGCGAAATGCGCGCGGTCGCTGACGAATTCACTGTCGGCTACAATCTTCTGGCCACCCAGCTTCCCTCGCAAAACCGCTAACAGCGCCCGCGCACGTGCGGCTAAGCTCGTCTCCGCTGATTTGCGGAGGAGGCGAGGATGAAGCTGCGCGCGCTGATTTTGGCTCTGGCTCTGGGCGCCTGCGGGCAAGCGCAGCAACAGCCGGCCGCGCCGCCCGCGCCGACCGGCCCCGATCCGGGCGTCATGAACATCGAGATCGGCCGCTATGGCGCCATGCTCGATCAGGTCAGCGAATTGAGCGCAGGCCGCCCCGGCGCGGTGGAGATCGACCCGACCGAGCCGCGCGCCCTGGCGCGGCGCCTGCGCGAAGTGGTGTGGGCTTATAATCTCGAGCGCTCGCGTCTGTGCGGGCGAGGGCTCTTCACCGATGTCGCCTGCGGGCCCGCGTTTGAGCCGGTGTGGATCAATGAACCAGGCGACGCCGCGCCGTCGCTCGAAGTGTTGGCCGAGCGCCAAACGGCCGTCGATGCGCTGGTGATCCCGTTCTGGTCCGCCGTCTGCGCCGACGCGCGCACGCGCCAAGTGCAGGTCGAAGGCGGCGTGTGCGCGATGGAATGAAGCGGGCTGTGTGTTGGCTGTAGCCCCGTGCTCCCCCGATAGGGGGAGCTGTCATGCGAAGCATGACTGAGGGGGTGGCGCCAATGTTCGCAAGCGCTTGCGTCCGCCCCTCCGTCGCGTGCTGACGCACGCGCCACCTCCCCCTGGCGGGGGCGAGCAGCGAACGCTAGCGCAGCGCCCACACCGCCGCGCGCTTCAGCTCCGCGTCCTCCAGCGCGCGCGTGACGGGGATATCGTAGGCGGCGATCTGCGTGAGCTTGTCCTTCGGCAAATACGTGCGCCCTGGATCGCCGATCAGCACCTGCTTGCCCGCATCGCGCAACGCGACGAGCCAAGCGAACACGCGCGGCGCCAAATCGCGGTCATAAAAGAGATCGCCGACGAGGATCACATCCTGCGCCACATCGGCGCCGATCAGATCGGCGTCGGTGGTGTCGAGCGTCACGCCGTTCAGCGCCGCGTTCAGCAGCGCCGCATCGCCGGCGAAGCGATCGATATCCGCCGCCAGCGCGCGCCCCGCGCCCGCCTGCATCGCGGCGATCGCGACGAGCCCTGAGCCCGAAGCCATATCCAGAACGCTCTTGCCGCGCACGATCTCCGGCTGATCCAGCACGTAACGCGCCAACGCTTGCCCGCCGGCCCAGGCAAACGCCCAGAAGGGCGGCGGCAAACCAAGTTCGCCAAGCTGTTCTTCCGTGAGTTCCCACAAGCTCACCGCGTCATCGGCAAGATGCAGCCGCACCTCCGGCACATAGCTGGCCGCCA
>CAZWQS010000062.1:3349-5460 GCA_964635925.1 uncultured Terricaulis sp.
TCAAGCCGGCGCCGCTTCGCGCAGCACGCTGAGATAGCCGGGCGACGTCTTCATGCGGTGCGCTTCGCCTTTGTCGCGCAGCAGCTTGTTCAGTCGCTCCAGCCGATAGCAGGGCACGTGCATGAAAGCGTGGTGCTCGGCGTGGTAATGCACCCAATAGGGCGCGATCAACAGGCGCTCGATGGGATTGGCGTACGTGGTGCGCGCGTGGGAGAGCGGGTCTTCCTTGGCGCCCACGCACGCATGCTCGGCGATGTTGCGCAGCCGCGTCACCAGCGGCAGCCAGGTCGCCATCGGCACAAGCCAAAGCGCGGGATAGGCCCACCAATACCCAGCGAGCGCCAGCCCCGCGAACAGCAGCACATTCACGCCAAGGAAGCGCGCCGTGCTGGCGTTCACCACCTCGCCGGGTTTTCTCCCGCCGAACAATTGCGCGCGCCGCTGCTTGAAGAACGTCTGCCCCGTCAGATCGCGCACGATCTTGCGCCAAAGCGATTTGCGCGTGATCGGGAAGGGCGCCGAGAGCGCAAGGTCGGGATCTTCCGGCTGCTCGGTGAAGCGGTGGTGCTTCAGATGATAGGCGCGGTACGATTGCAGCCGCGCGCCCACCGGCGCGGCGCAAAGCCACTCGCCCACAAAATCGTTCACCGCCGCGTTCGCATGCAGCGCGCCATGCGCGGCGTCGTGCATCAAAATCGCCAGCCCCAATTGCCGCGCGCCGATGATCATCACGGCAAGCAGGTACGTTAGCGGGTTTGGCCACAGCACGAACAGTGCGCCCGCCGCGAAAATCAGCCCCCACGCGCCCGCGATCAGCACGAGGCCGCGCCAGGAAGAACGCTGCGCCATCGGCGCCCATTCTTCGGCGGTGAAGATTTCCTTTGGGTCAAGGCGCGCGACGGCGGGCATGGGCGCATTTTAGCGCGGATCGGCGCTTTCCGGAAACGCGAAACTGCGCTTCAGCGCTGCTTCGCCGATCTTGGAGAATTCTAGCACGCGCGATTTACCGCGCTGCTCCACCCAGCCGCGCTCGAAAAACGCATCCAGCAGCGCCGCCCCCACCGCGCCCGCGAGGTGATGGCGGCGCACGCTCCAATCCAGGCACGCCCGGCAAAGCGGGCGCGCGCCCGCTTCCAGCGCCGTCATCTCCACGCCGAACGAAGAGACTTTGGCGCGGCCAAGCCGCGTCAGTTGCACGCCGCCTTCGCGCGGGGCGATGATCCATTTGTTTTTGACAAACGCATCGTAGAGCCCCACGCCCAGATCGCCCGCGAGATGATCGTAGCAAAGCCGCGCATGGCGCAGCGCTTCGTTGCGCGGCCCCGGCCTTGTGCGCAGCGCCTTCGCGCGCGCGGCCACGCCCATCAAGGTTTCGAGCAGGCCCGCGACATCGGCGTCCGCCAGCCGGTAATAACGGTGGCGTCCCTGCGCCTCCACCTTCACCAGCCCGCCGGCGGCGAGCTTGTTCAAATGCGAACTCGCGGTTTGCTTGGTGACATTGGCTTCCAGCGCCAACTCGCTCGCCGTCAGCGCTTCGCCGTTGAGCAGCGCCGTCAGCATGTTGGCGCGCGCGGGGTCGCCCGCCAGGGCGGCGATCGCGGCGATGTCTGGGCCTTCTTTCATGGTTCGATCCTAATCGAACCATGTGGGGCCTTCAACGCGCTAAGCAAGGGGCAGGAGGCTTTCCATGCTCACTTGCTTCATCCGCTACCAAATCGATCCTTATAAACGCGCGGAATTTGAGCGTTACGCACGGGCATGGGGGCAGGCGATCCCCCGTTGCGGCGCCGATCTGATCGGCTATTTCGCCCCACACGAAGGCTCGGCCACCTTAGCTTACGGCGTGTACGGCATCGAAAATCTGGCCGCCTACGAGGCGTATCGCGCGCGCCTGGCCGCCGATCCGATCGGGCGCGAGAATTACGAATTCGCCAAACGCGAACGCTTCATCCTGCGCGAGGATCGCACGTTTTTGAAACTGGCGTCGAAATGATCGCGGTGATTTTCGAGGTCGAGCCGAACGACGCGGATACGTATTTCGATCTCGCCGCCGATTTGCGCTCGCTGCTGGATGAGATCGACGGCTTCATCTCGATCGAGCGCTTCCGGAG
>CAZWQS010000062.1:5470-14679 GCA_964635925.1 uncultured Terricaulis sp.
CGCGTGCTCTCGCTCTCCTTCTGGCGCGATGAGGAAGCGATCGCCGCATGGCGCAATCTCGAAGCCCACCGCGCCGCGCAAACCGCCGGCCGGGCGCATGTCTTCCGCGATTATCGCCTGCGCATCGCGCAGGTGGTGCGGGATTACGGGATGCACGAGCGCGACGAGGCGCCAACAGATTCACGTGCGGCGCATTCTCCTTAGAGTCATTCCAGACGCGCGAAGCGCGATCTGGAACCCAGGGCAAACGCTGAAGCCTCGGCCCTGGATTCCAGGTCAGCCTCCGGCTGCCTGGAATGACGCTAGTGAAATCACCGCTTGCTCTCCTCCGGCGTCTGCGTGTCCGCCACGCGCCACAAGTGCCAAGCCGCGGCGCTGCGGAAGGGCGCCCAGCGTTCGCCGTACTTCCCCAGCGTTTTCGGTGTGAACTCGCGACGGTAAAGCTTCTCCGCGCCCTTGCGCACGCCGAGATCATCAATCGGCAGCACGTCCTGCCGGCCCAGCGTGAAGATGAGATACATCTCCACCGTCCAGCGCCCCACGCCGCGCGCGGCGGTGAGGCGCTCAATGATCTCATCGTCCTTCATGCGCGAGAGCGCGCGCGCTTCGGGGATTGTGCCGTCCAAGCGCTTGGCCGCCACATCCTGAATCGCGGCGATCTTCTGGCGCGAAAGCCCCGCGCTGCGCAGCAGCTCCGGCTTGGCTTTCACAAGCTGCGCCGGCTCGGGATGATCCACATCTGGGAAAAGCGCCAGCATGCGCGTGTGGATCGTGTTCGCCGCCTTGCCGGAAAGCTGCTGAAACACCACCGCGCGCACCAGCGCCTGATATGGGTCGCGCTTCTTGGGAAATTTCGTGGGGAAGGGCTCATGCCCCGGCAGCACTTTGGCGAAGCGCTTGCAGATGCCGGAAAGGTGCTGCTCGGCCGGGTTCATGGCGCATCCTTCTCTAATCTCTCGCGCAGCCAATCGCCAAAGCCGAACGCCCAGATCGTCAGCCCCGCCGCCAGCACGCCGCCGATCACCCAATCCATGTTGTCGCCTGCAAAAGGCCGCAACGTGCGTCCGATCGGTTCGGCCGAAAATGCGATCAGCGCGCCGATCCCCAAGGGCGCATTGTGTTTGAACGCGGCGAGCGAACTCTCGGGCGCGCTTTCGTCGATCCGGTTCAGCATCAGCCACACCAGCACGCCCAGCCACGCCAGCATCACGAATGCAAACGTGCTCGCCCCCGCCAGCGCGCTGGCGACGGCCCAGAGGAACAGCGCGCCGATGTAAAACAGCGTCACCCAAAAGCGCCATTGATCGCCGAACAGCCGCGCCGTCGAGCGCACGCCGACCAGCGCGTCATCCTCGCGATCCTGTAGTGCGTAGATCGTGTCGTAAGCGATGGTCCAAAGAATGCATCCGGCATAAAGCGCAATGTTCTCCCACGGCATATGCGCGGGCCACGCGGTCGCGGCGCCCCCCACCAGCGCGCCCCAGGAAAACACGATCCCCAGCCACGCTTGCGGCCACCAAGTGATGCGCTTCATCAGCGGATAAAGCGCCACCAGCGGCAGCGCCCCCAGCGCCCAATATTGCGCAAAGCGCGGAAACGCCATCAGCGCGGCAAGCCCCACCAGGCATTGCACGCCCAGCCACGTCCACGCCTGCCACAGCTTCACCCCGCCTGAGGGCAGGGGCCTAAGCCGTGTGCGCTCCACCTGCGCATCGATATCGCGGTCCAGAATGTCGTTGTACGTGCAGCCCGCCCCGCGCATCGCCACCGCGCCCGCAAAGAAGGCGAACGCAAATTGCAGGTCGATCTCGAAGAATCCGTACCCGGTGCGTGAAATCGCCAGCCCCATCAGGCACGGCAGCAGCAGCAATTGCCACCCGATCGGTCGATCGAGCCGCGAAAGCTGCGCAAACGGCTTCCATGCGGGCGGAAGCTGGTTCGTCCAATGTTGCCGCAAGGCATCGGCGGGCTTCAAATCTTCGCTCACATCGGCGTAATGCGCGCCGCTTTTGCTTTACGCAAGCGTGATGCGACGCTATCTCAAGCGTCCCAATGAGGGAGAAGCGTTGATGATGGTCATCCGAAAGCCCCGCGATTAAATCGCACGGCGCCGCGAACGGCAGCCGTTGAGCCTTGAAGCCGCGTTCCGCGGTTTCCGCTCCGAATTTCCGCACATGCTTTGTGGAGCCGATCCGCAACGCGGGCGCGGAAAACCGTTCGCCGAGCCGTGCTGGGCTTTCGTTGATCGGACCATCTCCGTTCCGCTTCCAGCTTCTCGTTCCCATTTTCAAAGTCGCCCGGCCGCCTTCGCGCGCCCGGGACGACGCATCGGACTTTGCATGAGTGAGTCATTCGATCTCGACGATGAGCCCGGCCGGCGTAAAGCCAGCCTCGCTCAAGTCATTGCTTTCATGTGGAGGCATTGGGCCAGCCAGCCGGGCAAGCTGGCTTGGTTCGGCGCCTTTTTCGCCCTCGCGGTGGCGGCGGATCTCGCTTTCCCGTTCGCGTCCGCGCGCCTGGTGGAAGCCTTGGCCGACGGGCCGACGGACGCGGGCAAGAACGCCGCCCTCTGGGGCTATGTGGCGGTCGCGTTCCTGGCCTTCATCTTCTACACCGCACGCAACACCGGCGTGCGCTTCTGGATTCCGTTCGCGGCCAACAATATGGAGCGCGTGGTCACGGAAGGCTTCCGCGACGTGCAGCGTTTCTCAGCCGATTGGCACGCCGATAATTTCGCCGGCGCCACGGTGCGGCGCGTCTCGCGCGCGATGAATGCGTACGACATCATCTCCGACACGCTGGTGTGGTTCATGCTGCCGGCGGGCGCGGTGTTGATCGGCGTCACGGTGCTGACGGCGGTGCAATGGCCGTTGATCGGGCTCTTCACCGGCGTTGCGATCAGCACCTTCCTGGCGACCGCGTACCTGATGGGCCGCTTCTACATCGCCAAGCCGCTGCGCGACTACATCAAGGCCGACACCGAAATCGGCGCCTCGCTAGCCGACGCCGTCACCTCGAACGCGACGGTGAAGATGTTTGGCGCCGAAGCGCGCGAGCAGGGCCGCTTCGATGCGGTGGTGGGCGCCTGGAATACGCAGGCGCGGCGCACCTGGTATCGCTCGACCGATAGCTGGATGATCCAGAACATGCTGCTTTTCATTCTGCAGGCGGGGCTCTTGGGTCTTGTGCTGCTGGAATGGAGCCATGGGCGCGCCAGCGCCGGCGATGCGGTGTTCGCGATCACCGCGTTCCTCTTGGTTTCCGGCTATCTGCGCACGCTGGGCGAAAACGTGCAGAACCTGCAAAAGGGCATCGCCGACATCGAGGACGTCGTCGCTTACGCGCTTGACCGCGCGGATGTCGTCGATCGCCCAGATGCGGGCGCGTTCAAGCCCGGGGCGGGCGCGATTGCGTTCGAGCACGTAGAATTCCGCTACAAGAACGCGGCCGAGCCGCTTTACAGCGATTTCACCCTCGCTATCGCGCCGGGTGAAACGGTGGCGCTGGTCGGCCCCACCGGCTCGGGCAAATCAACGTTCGTGAAGCTGGTGCAGCGTCTTTACGACGTGAACAGCGGCGCCATCCGCATCGACGGCCAGGACGTGCGCGCGGTCACGCAAGCCAGCCTGCGCGCGTCGATTGCGGTGGTGCCGCAGGACCCCGCGCTGTTTCACCGCTCGCTGCGCGAAAACATTGGCTACGCCCGCCCGGATGCGAGCCTCGAAGAGATCATCGCCTGCGCCAAGCGCGCCCGCGCGCATGATTTCATCATAAAGCTGCCCAAGGGCTACGACACCGAGGTGGGCGAGCGCGGGGTGAAGCTTTCGGGCGGCGAACGTCAGCGCGTGGCGCTGGCGCGCGCCTTCCTGGCCGATGCGCCGCTCCTCATCCTCGATGAAGCCACTTCATCGCTGGATGTAGAGACCGAGCGCGACGTGCAGGCGGCGATGGCGGAGTTGAAATCAGGCCGCACCACGATCGTGATCGCCCACCGGCTCTCCACCGTGCGCGAAGCCGATCGGATTTTGGTGTTCGAGCAGGGCCGCATCGTCGAGCAAGGCCGCCACGCCGACCTCGTCGAAGCCCGCGGCCTCTACGCGAGGCTCAATGCGCTGGCGCAGGGCGACGTGTTGGCGGACGAGGCGGCTTAATCGCTTCCCTGCCGAGAGCCCGGCGAAAGCCGGGCCGAGAGCAGGGACCCAGAGCAACAGGCGAAACCCTTGGTTCTGGGTCCCCGCTCGCGCGCCGCATCAAGTGCGGCGCTTGGCGGGGAAGCGTTGTCTTCTGCTTTGTGCTAGCAGCGCCTTCCCATGCCCAACCCGCGCCTCCTGATCGATCAGCCCCTTAGCGCCGGCGCGGAGATCGCGCTGGATGAAGGCCAGGCGCGCCATGTCGGAACCGTGCTGCGCCTCGACGCCGGCGATAGCTTGCGCGTGTTCAACGCAAACGATGGCGAATGGCGCGCGCGCGTGGCGGAGAAAACCAAGCGCGGCATGCGCGTGGCGATCGAGGAGAAGCTGCGCGAAGCGCGCGCCGTTCCCGATCTTGATCTGCTGTTTGCGCCAGTGAAACGCCACGCTACCGATCTCATCGTCGAGAAAGCGACTGAACTTGGCGTGCGCCGCATCCGCCCTGTCATCACGCAGCGCACCATCGCCGAAACCGTGCGCACTGATCGCCTCGCCGCCATCGTGCGCGAAGCGGCCGAGCAGACCGAACGCTTCGACGCGCCCGAGATTTGCGAGCCGCTTTCGCTCGGCAAAGCGCTGGACGGCTGGGACCCCGCCCGCGCGTTGATCTTCGCCGACGAAGCGGGCGACGCGCCGCTGCTGCTGGACGTGTTGCGACCCTCCCCCCTTGTGGGGGAGGGCAGGGAGGGGGGGGACGGCGGTGTTCTTTCAGAAAAGGGCGCCGCCCGCACCCCCACCTCCATCTCCTCCCCACAAGGGGGAGGAGAGTCGCGTCGTCCTGCCAAGCTCGCGCTTCTCATCGGCCCCGAGGGCGGCTTCACGCCGGAGGAGCGGCGCATGCTGCGCGGCTTGCCGTTCGTGGCGCCGGCCTCCCTCGGCCCCCGCATCCTGCGGGCTGAAACAGCGGTCATCGCGGCGTTAACGCTTGTCCAAGCGCAATGGGGCGATTGGGGCCGGGCGTAAAAGCTTGCGGGCGCGCCCAGGAACCGCCACATGCGCCCCAGCCGCGGAGGATCGCTTGGCCAAGACGAAAGAAAAAGCCGCGACCCTCACGGGCTTCGCCGATCTCGTCGCGCATCTGGAGAAGGGGCCCAAGCCTGATCGCTCCACCTGGCGCATCGGCACCGAGCACGAGAAGTTCGCCTTCTATGCCGATACGCTTGAGCCCGTGCCTTATGAGGGCGAGCGCGGCATCGGCGCGCTGCTGAACGGGCTGGCCGACAAGTACGGCTGGGCGCGCATCAAGGAAGGCGAAAACGTCATCGCGCTGTCGGGCGAGGGCGCCTCCATCACGCTGGAGCCGGGCGGGCAGTTTGAACTCTCCGGCGCGCCGCTGGAGCACCTGCATCAGACATGCGCGGAAACCGGCTCGCACCTGTCGCAATTGCGCGATGTGGCCGGCAAGCTCGGCATCTCGTTTCTCGGCCTTGGCTTCTCGCCGCTTTGGAGTCTTGAGCAAACGCCCATCATGCCCAAGGGCCGCTACAAGATCATGCGCGATTACATGGGCAAGGTTGGCCGCCTCGGCCGCCAGATGATGTTCCGCTCGTGCACGGTGCAGACCAATCTCGACTTCGCCTCCGAAGCCGACATGGTGAAAAAGTTTCGCGTGGGCTTGGCGTTGCAGCCGATCGCCACCGCTTTGTTCGCCAATTCGCCGTTCGCGGAAGGACGCCTCAACGGCTTCCTCTCCTATCGCGGCCACATCTGGACCGACACCGATCCCGACCGCACCGGCATGCTGCCCTGGGTGTTCGAAGACGGCATGGGCTTTGAGCGCTACGCCGAATACGCGCTCGATGTGCCAATGTATTTTGTTTATCGCGACGGCAAATATCTTGATTGCAGCGGCCAAAGCTTCCGCGCGTTCATGGACGGCAAAATGCCTGTGCTGCCGGGCGAACGCCCGACTGCAAAAGATTGGGAAGATCACCTGACCACGATTTTCCCCGAGGTGCGGCTGAAGACGTATCTTGAAATGCGCGGCGCAGATGCGGGGCCGTGGTCGCGCCTTTGCGCGTTGCCCGCATTCTGGGCCGGCATCTTCTATTGCGACGCCGCGCTGGAGGCGGCGTGGAGCTTGGTGAAAAACTGGAGCGCGGAAGATCGCGAAAGCCTGCGCCGCGCCGTGCCCGCGCTTGGCCTCAAGGCGCCGATCCGCGGCTCAACCGCGCGCGAGATCGCGCAAGCCGCGCTCGCCATCGCACGCCAGGGTCTCAAATCGCGCGCCCGGACTGATAAAGCCGGCGAGGATGAAACGCATTTCCTTTCCGAGCTGGACGACATCGCCGCCAGCGGCGTCACCCCCGCCGAACGCCTGATCGAACGCTACAAAACCGAATGGAACGGCGACGTCCGCCCCGTGTTCGAGGCGTGCGCGTATTGACGGCGGACGCATTACCGTGGTAATGTATTGACATGAAGCTCGCCCAATCCAAGCTTACAGCGCAGGGGCAGATTTCGGTCCCAGCCGAAGTGCGCAAGAGGCTCGGCGTCGGCCCAGGCGCTATGATCGAATGGATCGAAGAGGACGGCAAACTCACTGTCCGCCGCGCCGGCTCCTCAAGTCTTGAGGAGCTTCACAAGCTCCTTTTCCCAAACGGCCCGCCCAAATACGTGAAGGATCCGCGCGGAGAGGGCATGCGCATCCATGTGCGCAAGAAATTCGGCCGCCCTCGTGCGCGCGATTGATACGAACGTATTGGTGCGCGTCGCGACGCGCGACGACGAAGCGCAAGCGCGCGCCGCCGAAGCTTGCATTGCCAAAGGTGTGTGGGTGTCGCATGTCGTGCTTGTTGAAACGGCGTGGACTCTCACATCGCTCTATGGCGCGTCGCGCGCATCGCTTGCCGAGGCCATTCGCAATCTGCTCACAAACTCCAGCATCGCCATCCAGGACGAGGATGTCGTGAGATCGGCGCTCACGCATTTCGCGGCAAACAACAAGATCGCGTTTGCCGATTGCCTTATCCTCGAGATTGCCCGCAAAGCTGGCCACATGCCGCTCGCGACCTTTGACCGCGATCTGGCGAGGCTGGATGGCGCCGAGCGCGTCTAAGCGCCCGCGATCGCGCGTTTTAGGCGCAAGCTATCTCCGCGTGTCGAAAGGAAGATCAGCGTCTCGGTCGCGCCCGCAACCAGCATCGAAAGCGCCCGAGGCAGCATCTTGCTCGCGTCGTGGCCGGTTTCGGCGGCGGCCAAGTGCGCATCTTCCTCAACCAGAATGTCGCGCACCAACGCCGCCAATTCCGCATCGTTGCGATCGAGGAAGGCGGCTTGCTCAATGAGGTGGCGATGCACAGTGCGCTCCACCGCCGCCGTGCAAACATAGACGCCCGTACGCCCCAATAGCGCGGTGATCGCGCCGAGCATGGCGCCTCCGAACGACCAGACGAACATCATGCGGCAAGGCTTGGCGCCGCGTGCGGGCATCGCGTCGCGAAAGCGGGCGCGGTGGCGCAACTCATGGCCCAGTGTTTCCTCTAACCACGGCGCGAGATCGGGAAAGGCGCGGCGTGCGCGTGCAAGCTGGGCGCTATAGATGAACACCGCGCCGTGCTCGCCGGCGTGATTGACGCGCAGAAGACGGCGGATGAGGCGCGCTGGCGACATGCGCTTTCTTACTCCATTGCCGCGCCGGCCGCGCGGCGCGCGTGGTCGCACTCCCCGGCGAAGCGAACCCAACGCGCCCAACCGTCGCCCCTCGTTGCACTCCCGCAAAAGCCGCGCGATGGTCGCGCCCATGCAGACCGTGCTCAATCGCCCGCTCTACACGCACCGCCTCCGGCTTGAGCCGGTGACGTCCGCGCTCGCCGCGGCCGCGCGCGCGGGGCGGGGGGCGTTCGCCGAATTGCTCGGCGCGGATGCGCCGGCGGATTGGTGCGAAGCTAGCCTGGGGCTGGTCGCGCGGTCCGCCGCGGGCGAAGCGCCCATGCGCGCCATCGCCATTCATCGCGGCGAGGATGCGGTGATCGGCGATGTGCGCTTTGAGCCCAGCCCGCGCGCGGCGCGCGAGTTTGAGCTGGGCTACGCCATCGCCCGCAGCCGCCGCCGGCAAGGCTACGCCACCGAGGCCGCAGGCGCGGTGGTGGATTGGCTGTTCGCGGACGGCGGCGCCGATTGTGTCATCGCCGGTTGCGATAAGGGGAACATCGCCTCTGTCCGCACGCTGCGAAAGCTGGGCTTCTGGCTCGATTCCAACCCCGGAACGACCTTCTGGTGGCTGCTCACCCCCCAACTCCGGCTCGAAGCAGCGCGCTTCTGAGGCGTATCGGGGCGCGCCGAACATCGACCTCGGCTTGACGTAGGCGCGCCCGCGCGGCTTGTCTCTTGCCCAAAAGTAAGGGGCCGGCCGGGAAGCTGCCCCTTCGGGGAGCTCAAATGACCGATCAGACCGCCGGCGGCGCAGCCGAACCGACTTTCCTTGGCCACCCGCGTGGCCTCGTCACACTCTTCTTCACCGAGATGTGGGAGCGCTTTTCGTTCTACGGCATGCGCGCGCTGCTGGTGATCTATCTCACGCAGCATTTCCTCTTCTCTCAAGGCCACGCCCAGGCGCTTTACGGCGCATATGCGGCGCTGGTGTATCTGATCCCGGTGATCGGCGGCGTGATCGCCGACCGGTTCCTCGGCGCCCGCAAGGCGGTGACGATCGGCGCCGCGTTGCTGGTGTGCGGCCATTTCGGCATGGCGTTCGAGGGCTCGGGCTCGCGGCAATATCTGGAAGCGGGCGGACAGAGCTATCTCGTCACCGCAGAGGGCCGCGGCGCCGATCGCGTGGCGCACATCGATTTGCCGGAAGGGCGCGCGCAGCTTCGCTTCGACGTGCTCGACCGCGTGGATTTGAGCGCCGGCGGGCAGACCCGCACGCTCGAGAACGGCGAATACGCGCTGCATTCCGATGCGCCGAGCTTTGTCTATTCGCTTTGCTCGATGGTGGGGCTGCCTTGCGGAACCGCGCCGGCCACAGCGCTCAACATCGAAGGTGAAGGCTCTTACCCCGTCCGCGTGGAAGGGCAG
>CAZWQS010000063.1:0-14537 GCA_964635925.1 uncultured Terricaulis sp.
AAGGTGGAGCCGGGCGCCAATGTGATGATGTTCGGCCTCGGCGGCATCGGCCTCAACGTGATCCAGGGCGCCAAGCTCGTCGGCGCCAACATGATCGTGGGCGTGGACATCAATCCCGCGCGCGAGGCATGGGGCCGCAAATTCGGCATGACGCATTTCGTCAACCCGAAGGAAATTTCGGGAGACGTCGTCGCGCATCTCGTTGAACTCACCGGCGGCGGCGCCGATTACACGTTCGATTGCACCGGCAACACCAACGTGATGCGCCAGGCGCTGGAAGCTTGCCATCGCGGCTGGGGCGAAAGCATCATCATCGGCGTCGCCGAAGCGGGGAAGGAAATCGCCACCCGCCCGTTCCAATTGGTCACAGGCCGCGTGTGGAAGGGCACCGCCTTCGGCGGCGCGCGCGGGCGCACCGACGTGCCGAAAATCGTCGATTGGTACATGGACAAGAAAATCCAGATCGACCCGATGATCACGCACAAACTGCCGCTGGAGCGCATCAACGAAGCGTTCGACCTGATGCATCGGGGCGAGAGCATTCGCAGCGTGGTGGTGTTTTGATGCTTCGCACTTTGGCTTTGAGTATGGCGCTCTTGGCGTTCACGCCGCTTGCCGCGGCGCAGACATCGCCATTGTACGCGAACAATAGCTACGATCCTCGCGCCAATCCCTATCGCGACCTGGAAGCGGCGGTGGAGCGCGCGTCGCGGGAGAATAAGCGAGTCCTGATCGTCGTGGGCGGAGATTGGTGTGTGTGGTGCGATATTCTGGACCGCTTCCTCGCGGACCATGCGGATGTGCGCGCCGCGTTCGAAGAGTCCTTTATCCTGCTCAAGGTGAACTGGAGCCGCCAGAATGAAAACGAGGCGTTTCTGAGCGGCTTCCCAGACTCCATCGGCTATCCGGACTTCTTTATTCTCGACAGCGAAGGACGTTTCCTCGCCCAACAGCGCACCGATGTTCTGGAAGCGGGACGGGAGTATGATCGCACCCGCATGCTCGCTTTTGCGCGCAGATGGCGCGGCAATTGAGTGGAGCAAGCATGACCAACTGGCGCCTCCCCTGGTCCGCCGCCTGCATGTGCGGGCAGGTGCGCATGCGCATCAGCGCGCCGCCGATGATCGCCATGGCGTGCCATTGCCGCGGCTGCCAGAAGCTCACCAGCGGGGCGTACTCGCTCTCGTTGATGTTTCCCGCCGCCGCGTTCGAGCTGGAAGGCGAGACCGAGCTTGGCGGCTTGCATCGCCCTGAGAGCCCGCATCATTTCTGCCCGCGCTGTAAGAACTGGCTGTTCACCCGCATCGGCGGCGGCGAGCTTGTGAACTTTCGGCCAGCCATGCTGGAGGATGCAAGCTGGGTGCGGCCCTACATCGAATCCTACGTCAGCGAAAAGCTGCCCGGCGTCGAAACCGGCGCGAAATTCTCGTTCAACGAATTTCCGCCGCGCGAAAAATACCCCGAACTCATGGTCGGCTTCGCCGCCGAAGGAGCCAAGCCCGCATGAGCATCGAAATTCGCGCCACTCATCGCCTCCACGGCGGCATGCTCTCTTACGCGCAGCACCAAAGCGCCGCTACCGGCACGGCGATGCGCTTTAGCGCGTACATGCCGCCAGGCGACGGCCCGTTCCCGTATCTCATCTGGCTGTCCGGCCTCACCTGCACGGAAGATAATTTCACCACTAAGGCCGGCGCCTACGGCCACGCCGCCAAGCACGGCGTCGCGATCATCGCGCCCGATACGTCCCCGCGCGGGGAAGGCGTGGCGGATGATCCCGCCTACGATCTCGGCCAAGGCGCGGGCTTTTATATTGACGCCACGCAAGCGCCGTGGGCGCCGCATTTCCGCATGGAAAGCTATATCGTCGAAGATTTGATCGCGGCGGCGGAAGGCGCGTTTCCGCTCGCCTCGCGCCGCTCCATCTTCGGCCATTCCATGGGCGGGCACGGCGCGCTGACCTTGGCGATGAAGCATTCCAACCGCTTCATCAGCGTTTCGGCGTTCGCGCCGATCTGCTCGCCCACGCGCTGCCCCTGGGGCGAAAAAGCGTTCGGCGCTTATCTCGGCGCGGATCGCAATGCATGGCGGGCGCACGACGCGGCGTTGCTGATGGGTGATGGCCGCGCGCAGGGCTTGGGCGAAATTTTGGTCGATCAAGGCACGGCCGATCAGTTTTTGGAAAGCCAGCTCAAGCCCGAAACGCTGGAAGCCGCCGCGCGCGTGTCGAACACCAAGCTCAATCTGCGCCGCCAGGAAGGGTACGATCACTCGTATTTCTTCATGGCCAGTTTCATGGAAGAGCATGTCGCCTTCCACGCCGCGCGCTTGGCCTAAGGTGCGCGTGCGCGCAGGCGGCGCATGGCGAGGGCGGTGAGCGTCGCCACCGCCGCGAGCCCCAGCAGCGACGCAACGCGGATGATGCCCGAAAGCCGCGCCGTATCGAGCGCAAACACTTTCGCCGCCGTCGCAAACAAAATGGCCAGCCCGCACCAGCGCAGCACCGCGTCCGCACGCACGGCCCCGTACGCCAGCACGCCCGCGCCAAACAGCGCCCAGGCGGCGGAATAGGTCCAAAGCTCGGCGCTATCGGCCGCGCCGGGGGCGATCGCGCCGCCGTTGAACGCGGCGCGCACGATGAGCGTGAGCGCAACCAGTAAATGCGCCGCCGCCGCCACGCGCGCGGCGGGCGCGAACCAATCGGCTTTGCGCAAATGCGGCACACGCGCGGCGGCGAGGCTCATCCACGCGGCGGCGATGCAAAGCGCAATCACGAGCGCGGCCGCGCCGGCGTCGTGAACGGTTGCGGGCGCAATGCCCCACCATGGGTTGAACGCCAGCCAAAGCCCTAGCGCGGCGACGCCCGCCGCCGGCCAAGCCGCGTTGGCCCAGATCGCCTGCATATCATAGAGATAATGGCGGATCGTCTCGCGCCCTGGCGCGCGCGCCGTCAGCGCCGCGCCCGCCAGCACCAGCGCCAACGGCCACAATGCATGCAGCAACGGCTCAACGCCGCCGTTCAACACCGTGCGGATCGCCGCGTGGCCGGCGCTCCACGCGAAGAGGCATGCGGCGGCGGCGGCGGCGAAGCGCGTTGGATCCACGCCCGCCGATACGGAAAGCAAGCGCCCCAGCACTAACGCCAACGCGGTCGCGATCAGCAGAGCCAACGTCATCCAAACGCCCGCGCCAGGCGCGCCGCCGCCCCACCACACTTGCAGCGCCACCAGCAGCAGCCAGCCGCCAATGATCAGCCCGCCCCACGCCAGGCTCGGCCGCGCCGCGCGCATGTCGGCGCCGACCGCGCCGGTGCGCACGCGCGCCAGCACCGCCCCGATCAGCGCGACAAGCAGGAAGATGAGGCCGTAGCACGCCGCTTCCGGCGCGCCCACGAACGCGGCGGCCATCTCCACGCCATGAAATGCGCGCCGCGTTTCAAGCATCGCCCAGATCAGCGCCAACGCCGCGCCCGCGCCTGCGTAAAGCCGTGCGGGCATGCGTTGCGCGGCATACAAACGCCGCGCCGCGAACAGCAGCACAGCGGCGGGCGCGGCGAAGGCCAAGGCCAACGCGTTGAAGAGGGGCGGCCCGGTAATGATCGCGGGCTGCACGCCCCACCAAGGATTGAAATTCAACACGTTCAGCAACACGACAACCAGGAAGCCCAGCGCCATCAGCACGTGTCCGCGCAATGCGCCGATGCGGCCAAGCTGTTGGCCCGCACGCGGCAGCGCAATATGCGCCGCGCCCATCAGCGCCAAAGCGCGCAGGCCGGTTTCGGTGAGATCGTCCAGCGGCGCGCCAGCGCCGCCGGCGGCGATCCAGCGCAAACCAAGGAACACAGCGAGCAATGCAATGAGAACGCCGGCCGCGCTCAGCGCTTCGCCGGTGGCCGATGGGCGGGCGCGCCGCGCGGACATGGCCGCGGCGCCGAACAAAAATCCCGCCGCGAGCGCCAGCACGACAAGCGCGCGCCAAAGCGGTAGCGCTCCGCTCATCGCCGCGCCCGCAAGCTCGCCCGAGAAGGCGTGCGCCAAGGCGAGCGCCGCGCTTGCGAGCGCGCTCCAGCCGAGGCCGCGCCAGCCGCGCCACGCAAACGCCGCCGCGAAGCCAAGCGCGAGGCTCGCGTCCGCCGCCGCGCGCAACTCGGCGACGAATAAGGATTCAACGCCAATCAGCGCCAGCGCCGCGCCTGCACAGGCCCACGCGTCGATGGATGCATTCGCGCTTGGATTGGCGATCTCGCGCGCTTGGCGCCACGCCACCGCGAGCAACAACGCCGCGCCCAGGAAAAGCGGCAGATACGCCGCCGGCCCGTGCCAATCGCGCGCGGTGAACGCGCCGAGCGTGGTGAGCAGCGCCGCGCCGGCCCCGCCCGCCAACGCGATCAACGCACGGTCGCGCCGATGCGGGCGCGCGCCGATCGCGGACGCGACGGCAATTCCCGCCGCGAACAGGATGAAGGCGTAGAAGGTGGGTTCGATCGGGTGATAGCGCACCGCGAGATACGCCATGAAGCCCACGACCAGCGCCGCGATCGCGACTGCAACCACCGCCGCTGGCGCCGCGCGCCGCCGCGCTGTTGCGGCCGCCAACGCCACAAACATCGCCCCGACCCAAGCCGGGCCGGAAACAACGCCGTTCGGCGCTTCGGCCACGGCGAGCCACGTCCACAACAGCGCGATGCTCGATACGCAGATGGCGATGGAGGGCGCCAGCGCATGCGCGCGCCGCCACGCGCCCAGATCGTCCGCGAGCGGCTTGCGAAACGCGAGCGCGACGCCGCCGAGGCTCGCGAACGAGGCCAGCGCCAGCGCACGGCGCACATTGTCCGCGCCAATTGCGGCGGCGAACCAGAAATAGAGTCCCAGCAGCGTCGCCGCGCCCGCCCATGCCCAGCGCCGCAACGCGGCTGCGCCAAAGCCCGCCGCCGCCACCGCGCCAAGGAAAAGCGTGAGGCCCAAAGTGGGCCAGCCTTGCGGGTTCGTCAGCGCCGGCGCCATGAAGGCGGCGAAAACCGCCAGCACGCCCAAGGCTTGCCCATGGCGCAGCGAAAGCCCCAGCAGCAATAGCGCGCAGAGCGCCAAAGCCAGCGTCGCCGCGCCCGCGTCGATATAAGCGTAAAGCGCATGTGCGGCCCAAGCGGTTGCGTAAAAGC
Source organism: uncultured Terricaulis sp. (assembly GCA_964635925.1). Taxonomy (GTDB): domain Bacteria; phylum Pseudomonadota; class Alphaproteobacteria; order Caulobacterales; family Aquidulcibacteraceae; genus Vitreimonas. Next base: position 5,159 of record CAZWQS010000063.1, read on the forward strand.
TCGCCACGCCCGCGCCTGCCAGCAACGCGGCCACCAAAGCATGCGCGTCAGGGCGGCGGCGCACCCATTCGCTCGCGCCGATCAGGCCGACGCCCAACGCCAGCGCGCAATAGAGCCGCACCAGCGGGGTGAACCAGCTCTGCTGCACCGCGATCGCCACCAGCATGATGCCGCCCAGTGCGAATGCGCCCCCGCCCATCCAAGCGAGTCCATTTTCGGCGAGCCATTGCTCCAGCTTGCGCTCGCGCGGGCGCGGCGCGGGCTGGGGCGCTGCTTCTTCAAGCGGGGCCAACGCTTCGGTCAGCAGCAGCGGCGCTTCGGCCGGCGTTTCAGCGGGCGGCGCGATTTCCGTGAGCAGAAGTTCGTCGGCCTCATCATTGGAGGCTTCGGGCAGGGGCGTATCGAGCAGCAGGACATCGTCGCCCGCTTGCTCTTGCGCCGCCGCCGGCGCCGGCGCGGCGAGGCGCTGCTCAAGCGCCGTGAGTGTTTTCGTCAGCGCATCAATGCGCCGCCCCTGGCGCCACACCCAAAGGGCGAGGGCCAGAATCAAGAGCCATTCCATGCTTCCGCCCCTCGCGGTCGTTTGGGGAGCTTTCCGCGACCCGCGCGCCCGCGCAAGCCCTTGCACCCTGCGCTTTCCCCACGTTGGGGAGTTTGCGCGCGCGCTTCGCCTGTGCTGAAAGCGGCGCCATGCCTTATGTGTTCACGCCTTCGCCGCAGCCCTCCGTCGCCGTCGCGGGCGCCGACCACCGTTTCCCCGTGCGCCGCATCTTCTGCGTCGGCCGCAATTACGCCGACCATGTGCGCGAGATGGGGAACGATCCCAAAAGCGAGCCGCCGATCTTTTTCACCAAGCCCGCGGATGCGGTGGTCGAAAGCGGCGCGGCGATCGCCTATCCGCAAAACACCGCCGATCTGCATCATGAGATCGAGCTTGTGGTCGCCATCGGCAAAGCTGGGCGCGAGATCGCGGCGGGGGATGCGCTTGCGCATGTTTGGGGCTATGGCGCCGGCGTCGATCTCACGCGGCGCGACCGGCAGAATGAAATGAAGAAGGCGGGCGCGCCGTGGGACATCGCCAAGGCGTTTGATCAATCCGCGCCGATCAGCGCGCTGGTGAGGGCTGGCGCGCCTCCCAACGCCGGTCGCATTTGGCTCTCTGTGAACGGTGTGGTGAAGCAGAACGGCGATCTTGCGCAAATGATCTGGAGCGTGCCGGAAATCGTGGCCACGCTTTCGCGCTCCTGGGCGTTGGCGCCGGGCGATTTGATTTTCACCGGCACGCCCGCCGGCGTGGGGCCGCTTGTTGCAGGCGATGCGGTGGAAGGCGGCGTCGAGGGCGTGGCCGAGGTGCGGTTTACGATCGTGTAGTTTGGCGCTTCCCTGACGCAGCCCCGCTTACGCCGGGGCGCTCGGCGGGGAAGCGGGTTCACGCTTCCAGCGCCAGCAGCGCGAATGTCGCCAGCCAATGCTCGCCCATGTAATCGCCGGCCACGTGCGGCAGGCTCGCATCGATGTGCGCTTGCGCCGCCGTGCGCGCTTTGGCTTGCAGCGCCGCATTGTCCAGCGCTGACGCAATCGTCCGCCAGCACCAGGCGCGGGAGAAATTGAGACCGTCCAGATGCGCGATCTTGCCGTCGCTGCGGTCGCTCACGCGCGCCGGGGCGAAGAGCGACGCCGGTTCGCCTTGCGCGGCGCGCGGCAGATAGGCGGCGAACCATTTGCGAAAATCGCCTGGCGCCATCACGCGGCGCAGCGCTTCGGCGACCATCAAAGTGGGCGAAAGAAAATCATCCTGGCTCGGCTCCCACGCCGCGGCGTCCGCATCGCCCGCATGCCATTTCAGCAGCTTTTCGCGCGTCAGCGCATAAAGCAACGGATCGTTCGGCTCGGCCCAGTCCGCCGCGAGGCGCAGCGCGAACGCGGTGGAGGTGTGCACGCCTGTGCGCACTGGGTAATCGCAAAGCGGCAAAAAATCGCGGAAGCGCTGGGCGAACATCTCCGCCAGCGGCGCAAGGCGCGCATCGCCGGCCTGATCCAGCTCCGCCGCCAGCGCCAGCAGCCAGCCCCAGCCATACGGCCGCTCAAAGCCGCGCGACTCAGGCCGGCGCAGATAGGCGCATTCGGCTTCAACGTTGGCGGGCGTAAACGCGCGATCGAACAGCGCGGCGATGGCGCCGGCCTGCGCCAGATCCGGATAGCGCCGCTTCACGCGCGCCAGCAGCCAATAGCCGTGCACGCACGAATGCCAATCGAAGCTGCCATAAAAGATCGGATGCGCCGCGCGCGGGCCGATCACGTCGGCGGCGCCCGCCATCACATGATCCATCTTGTGCGGAAACTCACGCTCGACATGCGCGAGCGCAAGCGCGGCGAATTTTTCAGCGATGTCGCGGGTAAGCGTGGTCATGGGAAAGCCAGAAAGCGCATCAGTAGGATGTTGGCGATCAGAAGCGGGATCGCGGTGGGGATTTGCGCGCGGATGACACCGTTCAGCGCCGCGTTGCGATCCGGCAATTCCAGCAAATTAGCAGGAACGACATTGAAATTCGCCGCCATCGGCGTCATCAGCGTGCCGCAGAAGCCGGCCAGCATGCCGATGGCGCACACGCGCGCGGGATCGCCGCCCAGTTCGTGGATCACGAACGGCAGCCCCACCGCCGCCGTCATCACCGGAAACGCGGCGAACGCGTTGCCCATGATGATGGTGAACAGCGCCATGCCGATGCAATAAGCCGCCACCGCCATGGTGCGCGTGTCGAGCGGGATGTATTGCGAAAAAATCACGCCCACTTGCTCGCCGACACCCGCGGCCAGAAACACCGCGCCCAGCGAAGCCAGCATCTGCGGCAGGATCGCCGCCCAGCCGACAGCATCCATCAGCCGCCGCCCTTCCTGCAGCGGCGCGATCAGCGGCGGCTTCAGCCACACCATGATGACGCCAATCGCGATCAGCACGCCCAGCGTGAGCGACACCAAAGTGGCTTGCCGCGCTTCGATGAGAAGCGGCCCCCAGCTTGTTTCTTTCGCGATCAGCGTGCCCGCGAGCGCGGCGGCGGGGATGATCAGCGCAGGCAGGAACAGCAGATTGCCGTTGCGCTCCGCGCTGGCGCGGCGCTCGTCCTGCGTCGTGGTGAGCGGTTTGCCTTGGCCGATGCCGAAGGCGGCGATGGCGACGAGCCCGAGCGCGAGCAGCCCGTTGCCGAGATCGCCGAACGCATGCCCGCCCAGAAAGCTCGCCGCAAGCAGCCCCCAGAACGCCGCATTGCGCAGGCGGCGCGGATTCGCCGCGTCGCGTGCAGAGAGCACGACGAGCGCGAGAAAGAAAAGCCCGGCGACGATGTAAGCGTGCTGCAACGTGATCATGGCGCGGTCTCCGCCGCGGTCTTGGCCGCCAGCGCACGTTTGAGCGCGCGATCCAACAGCCAGAGGCGCACGCTATGAATGATCAAAGCCGCGATCGCGGTGGGAATGGCCCACACCGAAAGCTGCAACGGCTCGACGAAAATGCCGTTCGCCTCCAGAAACCCCTTGATCAGCAGGATCGAGGCGATGGCGATGAAGATGTCTTCGCCAAAGAACAGCGCGATATTGTCGGCGGCGGCGGAGTGGGAGCGGATGAGGAAGCGTTGTTTGTCGGGCAGCGCGCCGTAGCGCGCTTCGGCCGCGCCTTCCGCCATCGGCGCAACAAGGGGCCGCACCATCTGCGCGTGCCCGCCGAGCGAGGTGAGGCCGAGCGCGGCGGCGGCCTGGCGGATGATGAAATACACCCAAAGCAGGCGTCCCACCGTTGCGGCCCGCACGTTGGCGATGGCGATGCGCGCGCGCTCTTGCAGGCCCGCGCGCTCCAGCAAGCCGATGGCGGCCAGCAGGATCCAGGTGAGGCTGATATAGCGCGCGTCGTTAAACGCCTTGCCGAATTGCGCGAGCGTTTGTTGGCCGGCGGCATAATATTCCGCGAGCGTCGCCTCCGGCGTCCACGCCGCGGCGAGCCCTGTGGTGAGGGCCGCCGCCATCACAACCAGCAAAGGATTGGCGCGCACGATGAAGCCAAACACGACGACCGCGATGCCTAAGAGTACGAGCATGTTTCCCCCGCGCCCTCGTCATTCCGGTCGCGCGAAGCGCGGGCCGGAACCCAGGGGACGACAGAGCGCCGTGTGTTTGCCCCTGGGTTCCGGGCTCATCGCTACGCGATGCCCCGGAATGACGATGTTTGATGTAGCGCTCACGCCTTCCCAAAACCCCCGCCGCCCGGCGTTTCGATCACGAACACATCGCCCGGCGCCATTTCAGTCTTATCCGTCGCGTCGAGCGTTTCAACGCCGCCGCCAGCGCGCTCGACGCGATTGATCCCCGGCGCGCCGGCGCCGCCGCCCTCAAGCCCGAACGGCGCGATGGCGCGGCGGTTGGAGAGGATCGCAGCTTGCATCGGTTCGCGGAAGCGGATGCGCCGCACCGCGCCGTCGCCGCCCTTGTGCTTGCCGCTTCCGCCGGAGCCGCGCCGCACGCCGAAGCGCTCGACGATGACGGGGAAGCGCGTTTCCAGAACCTCCGGATCGGTGAGGCGCGAATTGGTCATATGCGTTTGCACGACGCTGGCGCCGTCAAAGCCGGGGCCGGCGCCGCCGCCGCCGCAAATGGTTTCATAATATTGGCGCTTAGCGTCGCCGAAGGTAAAATTGTTCATCGTGCCTTGGCTCGCCGCCAGCGCGCCGAGCGCGCCATACAGGCAATCGACCACCGCCTGGCTCGTCTCCACATTGCCGGCCACCACAGCCGCACCGCGCCTGGGGTTCAGCAGCGAGCCTTCCGGCACGATAATCTCGATCGGCTTCAAGCAGCCTTCGTTCAGCGGGATATTATCTTCCACCAAAGTGCGGAACACGTAGAGCGTGGCCGCGCGCGTGATCGCCAGCGGCGCGTTGAAATTGTTGTCCGCCTGCGGGCTCGTGCCTGTGAAATCGATGCGCACGCTGCGCTTGGCATGATCGGGCGTGACGGCGACGCGGATCAGCGCGCCATTGTCCATCGGCGCTTCAAAACTGCCCGGCTTCAGCGTATCGATCACGCGGCGGATTTGCGCCTCGGCGTTATCCTGCACATGGCGCATATAAGCTTGCACGCCATCGCGCCCGTAGTGCGCCACCAGGCGCTTCAATTCCGCCGCGCCGCGCATCACGGCGGCGATCTGCGCTTTAAGGTCGGCGATGTTGCGGTCGATATCGCGCGCGGGGTAGGGCCCAGCGGCGAACAGCGCGCGCGTTTCGCTTTCCAGCAGGCGCCCTTCGCGCACCAGCAAAACATTCTCGATCAGCACGCCTTCATCTTCGATGCGTTTGGAATCGGGCGGCATCGAGCCGGGCGTTATGCCGCCAATATCGGCATGGTGCCCGCGCGCGGCGGTGAAGAATGCCGGCGCTGTGTCGCCATCGAGGATCACCGGCGCGATCACGGTAATATCCGGCAAATGCGTGCCGCCCGCGTGCGGGGCGTTCAGCATGTAGACATCGCCCGCGCGCATGCCCGCGCCGCGTTGGCGGATAATCTCGCGCACGCTGTCGCTCATGGAGCCGAGATGCACCGGGATATGCGGCGCGTTGGCGACCAGCCCGCCGCTTTCATCGAACACCGCGCAGGAGAAATCCAAGCGCTCCTTGATGTTGACGGAGGAGGCGGTGGTTTGCAGCGCCAGCCCCATTTCCTCGGCCACGCCCATGAAGCGGTTGTTGAACACTTCGAGCAGGATCGGATCAGCCGCCGTGCCGATAGCCGTGCGTTGAATCTTCTCGGCGCGCGTCAGCACGATATCGCGCTGCGCGTTCATCTCGGCGCGCCAGCCGGGCGCCACGTACGTGGTCGCGCCATTTTCGAGGATGAGCGTGGGGCCGTCGCAGGTGAAACCGGGGGAAAGCGCGGCGCGCGTGAACACGGGCGCATCGTGTGCGCGGCTATCAGCGCGAAGCGTGACGTTTCTTGGACCGCCGGCGTCCTCGCCGGCCAGCACCGGCGAGGACGCCGGCGGTCCAAGATCGCCTTGCGCCACAGCCTCCGCCGTCAACGAGCCCACGATGATCGCCCGCGCCGGATCGGTGAAGCCGAAGCGCTGTTTGTGCTCGGCCTCGAACGCGCGCTTCAATTCAAAAGCATCGCCGTAAGGCGCGGGCAGCGTCGAATCGGCGCCTTCATATTTCAGATTGGCGCTGATCCGCACATCGACGGCGTCGATGTTCTGATCCATCAAACGCTGCGCTGCGCGCTGCGCCAGATCGATCCGCCGCGCCTCCAGATCGCCCGTATCGCCGAGCTTGCGCTCCACCGTTTCTTCAACGATCGCGCGCACGTTCGCGAGCCCCATGCCCCACGCGGAGAGCACGCCGGCGAGCGGATGCAGCAGCACGGTTTCCACGCCCACCGCGTCGGCCACAGCGCAGGCGTGCTGCCCGCCCGCGCCGCCGAACGCGACGAGCGCATAGCTTGCGGGATCGTAGCCGCGCTGGATCGAGATTTTCTTGATCGCTTCGGCCATGTGCTCGTTGGCAATGCGCAGGAAGCCCTCGGCGGCGTCTTCCGGGCTCAGCGCCGCGCCGGTCTTGGCTTCCACCTCGGCGCAGAGCGTGGCGAATTTTTCTTCCACCGCTTTGCGATCGAGCGGCAGATCGCCGTTCGGGCCGAAGATCGCGGGGAAGAATTCCGCGCGCACGCGCCCCAGCAACACATTGCAATCCGTCACCGTCAGCGGCCCGCCGCGGCGATAGCAGGCAGGCCCCGGATCGGCGCCGGCGCTGTGCGGGCCCACGCGCAGGCGCATGCCGTCGAAGAAGCAGATCGACCCGCCGCCCGCCGCGACCGTGTGAATGGACAGCATTGGCGCCGCGAAACGCACGCCGGCGACCATGGTTTCGTTGGTGCGCTCGAATTGGCCGGCATAGTGCGAGACGTCAGTGGAGGTGCCGCCCATATCGAAGCCGAGCGCATGCGTGAAACCCGCGCGCTCAGCCGCCGCCGCCATGCCTACAACGCCGCCGGCCGGGCCGGAAAGCACCGCGTCGCGCCCGCGAAACGCGGCGGCGTCCGCAAGGCCGCCGTTCGATTGCATGAAATAGAGTCGCGGGCCGCCAATTAAGCCAACCGCAACTTGATCCACATAGGCCCGCAGCACCGGCGAAAGATACGCGTCCGCGACGCTCGTATCCGCACGCGGGATGAATTTGATCAGGCCGCTGATCTCGTGGCTCACCGAGATTTGCGTAAAGCCGATCTCGCGCGCGATCCGCGCCAGGCGTTGCTCGTGCGCGGGATAAGCCCAGCCATGCAGGCAGGCGATGGCGAGGGCGCGAAAGCCCTCGTCATAGGCGCGCTGCAATTGCGCGCGCGCCTGCGCTTCGTCCAGCGCCGTCAGCACCTCGCCTTCCGCCGTCACGCGCTCGCGCGCCTCGATCACGCGCCGGTGCAGCAGATCAGGCTTGACGATATGACGCGCGAAAATCTGCGGCCGCGCCTGCACGCCGATGTCCAGCGCATCGGCGAAACCTTCGGTGACGACCAAAGCCACATCCGCGCCCTTGCGCTCCAGCAAAGCGTTGGTGGCGACGGTGGTGCCGAGCTTCACCGCCTCGACGCGCCCGTCATGCTCGGCCAGGATCAGGCGGATCGCTTCCAGCGCCGCGTCGGCGTAGCGCTCTGGGTTCACGCTGAGCAGTTTGCGCACGATCTGGCGCCCGTCCGGCGCGCGAGCGACCACGTCGGTGAAGGTGCCGCCGCGATCGATCCAGAAGTGCCAGCCTGCGCTCATGCGGCGCGACCATCGCCGCGACGGGCGAAACAAATCAAGGCCGAAGCGATGGGGGCGGGCGTTGGCCGATTGGCGCTTGCGCGGGGGATTTCGCGCGCTACAAATCTTGTATGCAAGATAAAGCCCTGCTCGCCGCCCCGCTTTTTCTGGTTTTCGCGGCCTGCGCCGCGCCGCAACCCAGCGCGCCCGCGCCCGCGCCCGCGCCGGAGCCCGAGAGCATCGCCGTCGCCTGGCGCCTCGGCGGCTTCGCCGGGCCGGAGAGCACGATTCTGTCGGGCGATCCGGGGGTCATTTACGTGTCGAACGTGAACGGGCCTGGCACGGAGAAGGACGGCAACGGCTTCATCTCCCGCGTCTCGACCAGCGGGCAAATGCTGCAGCGCGAATGGGCCAGCGGCCTCAACGCGCCCAAGGGCATTTTCCTGGTCGGCGACACGCTCTACGCGACCGATATCGACGAGGTCGTGGCGATTGACGCATCGAGCGGCGCGATCCGCGCACGCACGCCCGTGCCGGGCGCGGCGTTCCTGAACGACATCACGCGCGCGCCGGACGGGACGTTGCTCATCTCGGATTCGCGCGGCCACCGCATCTATGCGCTGCGCGATGGCGCGGCCTCGGTCTGGTCCGAGGATGCGCTGCTCGATTCCGTCAACGGCCTGCTGCCGGAGCCGAACCGGCTGATCGTGACCACGATGGTCAACAATACCGGCCGCCTGCTTGCGATCGATTATCAAACCCGCGCGATCACCGTGCTGGCCGAAGGCATTGGCCGGGGCGACGGCGTCGGCGCGTTGGGGCAGGGCCGCTACATCGTCAGCTCCGTGCCGGGGCAGATGCAGGTGATCAGCGCCGACGGCGTGGTGCGAACGATTCTTGATACGTCCGCCGATCCGCGCTCGCTCAACGATTTCCACCTTGAGGGTTCAACGCTCTATCAGGCGCACATGAACACGCACGAGGTCACCGCCTACACAGTGACAGGCGTTCGCTAGACGCTTGCGCCTTGCGCGCGGCGGGCTAGGGTTGGCGCGCCTAAAGCGTCGGACCTTAAATGCGACCCAAGATTTGGATCACCCGCCGTGTCGCATTTAAGGTCCATAAGACGCTTTAGATACAAATATTTCTAAAGCAACTTGTGGACTTTAAATTCGCTCGCGGCCCCCCATTGAACTGAGGCGAATTTAAAGTCCGTTGCTTTAGCTCGGGAGGAACGCGCTCTTGAAGTCCACCGATATCGGCCAGCCCGACTATTTCCATAAGGTCGTGGATTGCCAATGGGCGTGCCCCGCCCACACGCCGGTGCCGGAATATATCCGGCTGATCTCGGCGGGCCGCTACGCCGACGCTTTCATGATCAATTGGAAATCGAACGTGTTTCCGGGGATTCTCGGGCGCACGTGCGATCGCCCGTGTGAACCGGCGTGCCGGCGTGGGCGCGTGGAGGATGAGCCGGTCGCGATCTGCCGGCTGAAGCGCGTCGCGGCGGATAATAAGGGCGAGATCGAGCACATGCTCCCGCCCAAGGCGCGTCCTGCTCGGCCAGTGGGTGGATACATGGACGCCTTTCCTCATAGCCGGCGG
>CAZWQS010000064.1:0-14480 GCA_964635925.1 uncultured Terricaulis sp.
ATACCGGCATCGCCATCGTCGGCGCGCTCGCCTTGTTTTTCATCCCATCCGGGCGCGCGCCCGCGGAAAAGCTGATCGACTGGAAAACAGCCGAGCGGATTCCCTGGGGCATCGCCGTGCTGTTCGGCGGGGGCCTTTCGCTCGCGGCGGCGATGGAGAGTACGGGGCTCGCGCTCTGGATCGGCGAATGGATCGGCGGCCTTGACGGGCTCTCGGCGCTTGGTCTTGTCGCAGTGCTGGTCGTCGCCACCATTTTGGTGTCCGAACTCGCCAGCAATGTCGCGACGTTGACCTCGATGCTGCCGGTAGTCGCCGCCGTGGCGGTCGCCACTGACACGCCGTTGCAGCCCTTGGCCTTTCCGGTCGCCATTGCGGCGAGCTTTGCGTTCATGCTGCCGGTGGCGACAGCGCCGAACGCAATCGCTTATTCTTCCGGTTTACTCACCCTGCCGCGCATGCTGGCGGTGGGCTTTGGGTTAAACGTCGCGGCCGCTGTGCTGATCATCGCTTTCACTGCGGCTGGTTGAGGCCGATGCGCTTCAAGGAGACCATTATGAGACACGCCCTCGCCGCGCTTTGTTGCGCGCTCGCCATCGCCTGCGTCAGCGCCGAAGCGCCCGCCTCCGGCGACGCCGCGATCGCCGCGGCGGTCAACCATGCCTCGCGCAGCGAAGGCGACCGCACGCGCGATGCGCATCGCCGTCCCGCGGATGCGCTCGCCTTCTGGGGATTGGGGCCGAACATGACGATCGTTGAAATCGGCCCGGGCGGGGGCTGGTGGACGCATATTCTGGCGCCCTACGCCGCGCAAACCAACGGGCGCTACATCGCCGCTTCGGGCGACCTCGGCGCACCGAACGTCACGGACGCCGCGCGCGCGAGCCGACAAAACTTTCTCACCCGCTTTGGCGAGCGCGCGATCTATGGCGATGTCGCCGTGGTCGATTTCAGCATGCGTGCGGGGCTCGCGCTGCCGGATGCCAGCGCCGATTTCGTTCTCGTGGCGCGCGCCTTCCACAATTGGGCGCGCAGCGAGGGCGTCACCGATCGCTACATGGCCGAGTTTGCGCGTACGCTGAAACCGGGCGGCATACTGGCCGTGGAGCAGCATCGCGCGCCAGAGGGATCGAATGTCAGCGAGACAGCGGCGAACGGTTATGTGCCGGAAACTTATGTGATCGAGGCCGCGCGCCGCGCCGGGCTCGATCTTGTCGCACGCTCGGACATCAACGCCAATCCGGCGGACACGCGCGATCACCCGTTCGGCGTATGGACGCTGCCGCCGACCCGCCAAAGCGCGCCGCGCGGCGAGGCGGATAATCCGAGCTTCAATCACGCGCCCTATGATGCGATCGGCGAAAGCGACCGCATGACGCTGCGCTTCGTCAAGCCGGCCTGACGCCTAAACCAGGGCCTCGACCTTTTCCCAAAACGCTTTGGGCAGGTCGAGGCCCGAGAGGCGCTTTAGCTCCTGCGCCAGCGTCGGCGACGTCACGTTGATCTCAATCAGCTTTCCGGCGATCACGTCGAGCCCGGCGAACACAATGCCTTCGCGCGCCAGCAGCGGCGCGACGGCTTTGACGATCGCGCGATCTGCGTCGTCCAATTCGCCCGCAACGGCTTTGCCGCCGACATGCAAATTGGCGCGGAAATCGCCCTCTTTCGGCATGCGCTTCAACGCCGCAAATGGCTCGCCGCCGATTACAAACACGCGCTTGTCCCCGCCGGAGACGGCGGGCATGAATTCTTGAGCAAGGATCGGCTCGCGCCCAGCGGCTTCGATGAAGGCGGCCGCTTTGTTGCGAAAATCCGCGTCCGAGGCGGACAGCTTGATCACGCCGTCGCCGCCCATAAGAAACAGCACCTTCAGAACGACCTGGTCAAAGCGCTTGGCGAAGGCTTCAAGCGCATCGAGATCGCGCCCCACCCAGGTCGTCGGCGTGAGTTCGGGGAACTGCAGGATCGACATCTTCTCGGAGATATTGCGGATGCCGAGCGGCGGGTTCAGCACCAGCGCCTTGGTCAATTCCAGCAGATACGTGTTCGACACATAGCCCATGTCGAACGGCGGATCCTGGCGCACGAGGATGACATCGAAATGATCGGCCGCGCGGATCGCTTCTTCGTGCGTTTCGTAATGCTTGACTTCGTTGAGGCTGACGCTGACGCGCCGCGCACGCGCTTTGACCACGCCTGAATCGTAAAAGAGATCGTTAGGCGCCCACCACCAGATTTCGTGCCCACGCGCCTCAGCCTCCACCATCAGCGCAAGCGAGGTGTCGTGGTTCACGATCATGGTTTCGATCGGGTCCATCTGGACGGCGATGCGCAGGGATTTCATGCGGGCTCCGATCAGCCGCCGTTCGGGGCCGGCGTGAGCTCCATGTAGTCGCTCGGCGCGGCCCCGCCAGTAACGAAGCGCGGATAAATCGCGTCCCGATAGATCGCCATCAGCCCCTCGCGCGAGCCCATCTGGCATTCGCCTTGCGGGCGCGCCACGCAATGAGAGACGAGCACCGACTCGGCGCTGGCGAGCCCGTCCAGCGCGCGCGGCGCAGCCAGCATGCGATAGCCGTCGCCTGCCAGCCACAAGAACGCGTAGGCGCGCACGCCCTCGGCGTTCGGCAGCGTGACCTGCGCAATAAAATCCTCTTCCGGCGTTTCCGGCACGGCCACGAGCATCATCTCAATCGGCTTGTCGTCTGACTCGTTCACATCTTGCAGCACATAGCCCGCGCCGGCGCGGGTGAAGACGATAGTTTGGCTTTCGCCGCCCCCGCCTTCGCGCCACACGAAGCGCGCGCCGCTCTCGAACGGCTGCACCGCTTCGCTCTCGGCGAAGAACGCCCGGTCGGACCAGAAGGCGCACGCCGCCAAAAACAGCGTCGCGCCGAGCCCCAGAAGCGCGCGCGCCCTCACCCTGCGTGCGCCTTGCGCCCGTTGGTGCGCACGCCGCGCAGATGTTCGGCGATCAGGAAGGCGAGATCGAGCGCCTGCTGGCCGTTCAAGCGCGGGTCGCAATGGGTGTGATAGCGGCTCGACAAGTCTTGCTCGCGCACTTCCGCGGCGCCGCCCAGGCATTCGGTGACTTGCTGACCGGTCATCTCCACGTGCACGCCGCCAGCGTAAGCGCCTTCGGCGGGCAGGATGTTCATGAACGCGCGCACCTCGCCTAGGATGCGATCGAACGGCCGCGTCTTGAAGCCGCTATCGGTTTTCAGCGTGTTGCCGTGCATAGGATCGCAGGACCACACCACCGTGCGGCCCGATTTCACCACCGCCCGTGCGAGTTTGGGCAGGCCCTGCTCCACCTTATCGACGCCAAAGCGCGCAATCAGCGTGATGCGGCCGGGTTCATCGGTGGGATTTAGAATCTCGATCAGTCGCAAAAGCTCGTCGGGATCGAGGCTCGGCCCGCACTTGACGCCGATCGGATTTTTCACGCCGCGCATGAATTCAACGTGCGCGCCGTCCGGCTGGCGCGTGCGGTCGCCGATCCAGAGCATGTGGGCGCTGGTGTCGTAATAATCGCCGCTGGTGGAATCCACCCGCGTCATCGCTTCCTCGTAGCCGAGCAGCAGCGCTTCATGGCTGGTGTAGACATCGACATGGCGCACCTGCGGCACGCTTTGCGGGGTGATGCCGCAGGCTTCCATGAACGCCACCGCTTCGGAGATGCGGTCAGCGATTTCCTGGTAGCGTTTGCCCTGCGGGCTATCGGCCACAAAGCCGACCATCCAGCGATGCACGTTGTGCAGGTCGGCGTAGCCGCCGTTCGCGAACGCGCGGATCAGGTTGAGCGTCGCCGCCGATTGGCCGTACGCCTTCAGCAAGCGCTCCGGATCGGGGATGCGTGCTTCCGGCGTGAACTCCATGCCGTTGATATTGTCGCCGCGATAGGAGGGCAGCGTGACGCCGTTGATCGTCTCAACCGGCTCGCTGCGCGGCTTGCCGAACTGGCCGGCGATGCGCCCCACCTTCACCACGGGCTTGGAGCCCGCGAAAGTGAGCACCACGCTCATCGCCATCAAGGTGCGGAAGGTGTCGCGGATATTGTCGGGGTGGAATTCTTTGAAGCTCTCGGCGCAATCGCCGCCCTGCAGCAGGAAGGCTTTGCCGGCGGCCACCTCGGCCAGCCGCGCTTTCAGATTACGCGCCTCGCCAGCAAAAACGAGCGGGGGATAGGAGCGCAAGGTTTGCTCAACGCGCGCGAGCGCGTCGGCGTCCGGATAATCGGTCGGGATGTGCTTGGCGGGCTTGGCGCGCCAAGCGGCGGGGGTCCATTTTTGTTGCATCGCGGCAGGAGCTTAGCACGGGCGCGGCTCCGCTCCAGACCCCTCACCCGAACAAGGGCGCCAAAATCGGCGTCGCGAGCCGCCAAACCGCGCCAGCGATCAACGCCGCGCCGAGGGCTGCGGCAAAATAGTAAAGCCCATAGGCCCACCCGCCGGTCACGCTGGCGATGACGCCCTTCGAGAGCGTGTTCATCGCCACCGCCACCAGCACCGCATGCGCGCCAATCCCGGCATCGAGCCCCCCGCGCACCAGGCTGCCCGCAGCCAGCGCGACGGCGTCGACATCGGCGAGCCCCGCCGTGGCGGCGAACGGCAGCAGCCCAGCCTGCCCGAACGCGTCCGCGACGAGCCGGCCGATGATGATCACCGCCCCGAGAAACAGGGCGAATTGCACCACCGAGGCCAGATCAAGCGGGCTTTTGACGCTCTGGCCGCTATCGCCCTTGGCCTGCTCCGGATCGAAAAAGCGCAGCGCGAAAGCCCCGCCGACGAACGCCAGCAACGCCGCCGCCAGGGCTGGCCCGGCCTCGGGAATGATCGGCGCGGCGGTGGCCGCCACCAGCGCCAATACCCGCCCCACGCTGACCGCCGCCGCCAACATCGCCGCCGCCGCCGCGACCGCCGCGTGCGTCTCCTTCTTGCGCACGCGCCGGCCGAGTTCAGCCGTGACCACGGTCGACGACACCAGCGCCCCCGCCGACGCCCCGGCCAGCACGCCGACATCCCCGCCCAGAACTCGCACCGCCACGTACCCGGCGAAGGAGGCGCCGGCGACTAGGATTGTCAGCATCCACAACTCACGCGGGTTGAAGGCGCCCCACGGGTCGATGGCGCGGTCGGGCAAAAGCGGCAACGCGATGGCGGTCGCCGCAAGGATCAGCAACGCCGAGCGCAGCTCCTTCCAGGTCAGCTTATCGAGCCAGCCGTGCAACGCGTCCTTGAACGCCAGCAAACCGACAAGCGTGACGCCCACCGCCGCCGCCACGCGCAGATCGCCCCACATCGAATAAACGCCGAGCGCGTAAACCAGCAGGCCCGCGATCGTGCCGGTCACGGAGATATCGCGATCCTCAAGGCTCTCGCGCACTTTGAAGGCAATAAAGGCTGCCGCGAACGCAAGCGTGATAGCGGCGAAGCCAAGCTGACCGATCGCAGGCAGCAGCGCGCCGGCCAAACCCCCGGTCAGGCCGATCAGCGCATGCGTGCGCAATCCAGCCGCGCGCGATCCGTCGGGCGCGCCGCGATGGCGCCAGCCGCGCTCGACGCCGACCAGAAAGCCAATCCCCAGCGCCATCGCGAGACGCGAGAACGTGTCGATCAGAATCGGGTCTGGCATTCCTGAGTTCAATCCTCCGTCGCGCGGGTCCGTTCCCATGCTGCTTGCTGGGCGCAGGCCGCGCCACAGGTGGAACCTGACGGCCGCATTGCCAAGGCGTAATGCGCCCAGTTAGGGTCATTTCCTTGGGGTGAGAGGGGATGAATGGCCAGCGAAGCGTACCTCGCTTACGAACAAGCGGACGAAGCCGTCGCGCTCCACGCCGGCGCCGAGCTTGAACGGCACGGCTGGCGCCTCGTGCGCTCAAGCGCGGCATTGCACGCCGACGAAAACCGCAGCGCGCTGATCCAAGCAATCGCACATGCGGGCGTGTTCGTGCTCGTCGCCTCACCCGCCGCGGCGGAAAGCGCGACGTTGGCGCGCGATGTCGCCATTGCGCTGAACAACGGCCGCGCCATTATCGTCGTGGTCGGCGCCGATCTGCCGGCGGGATCATGGATCGAGTCCGCGCTTGATCTCTCGAACGCCATCGACATGCGCGCGGGCGCGAACGCGGGGCCGGAAACATTAGCCGCGATTTCGGGCGCGGCGCGCAGCGCGCGCGGGCCGGGGCGCGTACTGGCGATGCTCAACATCAAGGGCGGCGTCGGCAAGACCGTGCTCGCGGCCAATTTGTTCGCCGCCGCGCACCTGGCGGACAAGCGCTCGATCAGCTTCATCGACCTCGACCCCCAGCACAATCTCACGCAATATTTCCTCTCGCCCGGCGAACGCCACCGCGTGCGCGACCGCAACCACACGCTGTACGGCATCCTGAACGCGCACGGCGCGCATGCGCTCGCGCCTGCCGATTTCGGCGCCGTCGCGGCGCCGCTCAACCGGGCCAAGCCGGGCAAGGACAAGGCGCCGAATTTCGAGTTGATCGCCGGCGACGAACGCCTGTTCGAATTCACGCTCGATACCCGCTCCGAGCGCGACAAGGCGGAGGCGTTCATGCGCTTCCGCGCCCTGGTGGCGGCGCTGCGGGCGCGCTCGGATGCGGTGATCATCGATTCCAATCCATGCGCGACCTTCTTGACGCGACTGGCGATCACCACCGCCGACCACATCATCGCCCCCGTGCGCCCTGAGAAATACTCGCTCACCGGGTTGAACATGCTGGAGCATGTGGTGCGTGAAGTGAGGGGAAGGCCCTTGCGGCCGGCGGAATTCTCCGTCCTGCTGAACGGCGTGAACGACCGTACGAGATCGAGCGAAACCGGGGACGCCGATGCGTTGACGCGCGCCGAGATCGCGGGCGCGCCCTTCTTCAGCGGTGCGCTGCTGCCCGAAGAGGTGCCTTATTCCGCCGTGCTCAAATCCGCGCCCAGCGACCGCTTCGCCGCCAACCCGATCAACGTCACCGCGATGATGCGCGTGGGCGGGCGCCCGGCGAAAGAGGCTCTGGCGCGCGCCGCCGCCGCGATCCTGCGCCGGAGCGCGCCATGAGCAAACTCACCGCCGAACAAGCCAAGGCGCTGCGTGCGATAGTGCGGAAACGCGCGCCCGCGGAGCTCAAGGCCGCCTTCGCGCTGATCCGCGTGCAAAGCGACCGCGCGCTGCTGGCCGCGCTCGCCCCGCCCAAGAAACGCGACAAGAAAGCGCCCGACCCGTTGGTGCGCGAACTGGCGCAGACGCTGAAGCCGATCATCGCGCCAGCGCACGAAAAGGCCGATCTGCTGGTCGAGCACATCGCCAAACGGCACCGCAAGAAGCTGGCGTTTCAGCCCAAGGGCCTTGCCGACGCGGCGCGCCAATTGCGCACGAAATTCACCGACGATCAGATCAGCGCGAGCGCGAAGAGCCTGATCGCACACTTGGCCAAACTGTATGGGGATCGCGAGACCGTGGTGTAACCGCCGCCCCGCCCTGGACGAACCCGCCCGCGCTCCCCAGGATAAAGCCATGACCAGTTCCGCCACAGGTTTCGACCTTACCGCCCCTACCGCTGAAGAACGCGCCCGCCTCGAAGCCGGGCTCGACGCGGAAGAGCGGCGCGTTTTGCTCAATCACGGCACCGAGGCGCCGTTTTGCGGCGGCCTACTCAACCAGAAGAAGCCGGGCGTCTATTGCTGCCGCCTGTGCGGGCTGCCGCTGTTTCGGCAAGATACGAAGTTTGAAAGCGGCACCGGCTGGCCCAGCTTCACCGCGCCAATCGATCCCGCCCACGTCCGCGGCGTGGAGGATAATTCCTACGGCATGCACCGCGTCGAAACGCGCTGCGCGCGTTGCGACAGCCATCAAGGCCATGTCTTCCCGGACGGGCCCAAGCCGACGGGCCTGCGCTTTTGCATCAATTCCGTGTCGCTTGCCTTCGTGGCGGATGGCGAGAAGCTGCCCGATCCCTTGGGGCGCAGCGAAAAGCTTTAGTGGTTGGCGCGGCGTAATTGGGCGATCAGACGGTCGAGGTCGCGGCGCATCGCGTGCTCAATCACCTCCGCCTCTGCCTCATCCTTGAAGGTGAGAAACGCGCGTGAAACCACGCGGCCGACAAGCAGGCCAGCCTCGTTGGCGTCTTGCGTAAAGCTGCGCGCCTTTTCGGCGAGCGCGCCTTGGTGGGACAAAATAGCCGTCACAGGTTGCGCCATGGCGCTCTCCCTCTGTTTCGGCCGGTCAGCTCCCCCTGATCCGCACGGCAATGGGTGCAGACTAACAGAGTTTTCCCCAGTTGGGAGAAAGAAATGAGTCGCCTCTCTATATTTTAAGACGTGATCCCACGCCCGAAACTTTTGCTTAAGCATGATGGCCCGCAATGGCCGCGCCCGCTTGACGGCGCAGCCGGTTCAACGACGATGGACCAAGCGTGACGAAGCCCTTTCCAACCAAGAACCTTCGGTTCTTCCTAACGGCCCCTACGCCGTGCCCGTATCTGCCGGGGCGGCGCGAGCGCAAGGTGTTCACAGCGCTCGACGGGCTCGACGCCGCGGCGCTGCACGACGTGCTGACCAATGCGGGCTTTCGCCGCTCACAGAACATCGCCTATCGCCCCTCGTGCGAAGGCTGCGGCGCCTGCGTGTCGGCGCGCGTGCCGGTGGAGGCGTTCGCGTTCAACCGCCGCTGGCGCAAGATCATGGCCAAGAACGCCGATCTAACGCGCAGCCTGCGCCCCGCCGAAGCCACCGAAGAACAATTCTGGCTGCTTCGCCGCTACCTCACCTCGCGCCACGCCGAGGGCGGCATGGCCGATATGAGCTTCTCGGACTACGCCGCGATGGTGGAGGAAAGCGCGGTTCACACACACATCGTTGAATATCGCTATTCCTCCGGCCCCGCGCGCGGCGCGCTGGCGGGCGCGGCGCTGACAGACGTGCTCGGCGACGGCTTGAGCCTTGTGTATTCGTTCTTCGATCCAGAGGCGCCCCAGCGCAGCCTCGGCAATTACACGATCCTCGATCATATCCAGCAGGCGCGCGCGGCCGGCTTCGCCTACGTCTATCTCGGCTATTGGATCGCGGGATCGGAGAAGATGGCCTACAAGGCCGAATTCCGTCCGCTGGAATTGCTGCTGGGGGGGGCGTGGCGCCCCTACGCGCCGGTGGAATTCTAAGCTCATCGTCTGAAGTATCGCCGCGCCGCGCTGCTGTAGGATAGATTTCTACAGAGGAGGTCGCATGGCTGAGTCGAAGAAGCCGCTCTGGCGCGCCGCGGAGATCGCGCCAACCGCGCGCCCGTTCACCCAGAAGCTCAACCCCGCTTCGCTCTTCCGCGCCGCGCCGCTCTCGCGTCTGGCGGGCATGAGCCGCGCCCATGTCAGCCTGGTGCGGTTGCCGCCCGGCAAGGAGAGCTTCGCCAAGCATGCGCACATGCTGGAGGAGGAATGGATCTACGTGCTCGAAGGGCGCGCGACCGCCGAGATCGGCGATCAGAAATTTCTGGTGCAGCCGGGTGATTTCATGGGCTTCGCCACGCCCTCGCCCGCCCACATCATGCGCAACACCTTCGCCGAGGAATGCGTCTACCTAATGGGCGGCGAGGACCGCGCTATCGACGTCGTCGCCTATCCCGATCTCGACAAGCGCTTCCTGCATATGCAGGGCGAAGCAGGCGCCGAATATTACGAACTGGGCGAGCCGGCCAAGCCGTTCGGCAAACCCGATTAGCTCACCAGAGCACCACGCCTTCATGCGTGCGTGCGCCGTGCGGGGCGGCGTAGGCGTAGCTGGCGCAGAGGCGGCTTTGCGTCGATTGCGGCCCAGGCGGTTCGGCGCCGGCGAACAACAACAACGTGAAGGCCGCCGTGCGCGCCTGATGCACCAGCGCCACGTACGTTGGCGCATCGGCGCCGCACAGCGCGTCCGCGTCCGCGGTATCGATGACGCGGCGCAGCTCAACCTGCAAATCGGAGGCGCCCACAGCGAGCGCGGCGTAGCTCAAGCCGTCGCGCGCGGTCGCGTCGCCGCCGCGGCGCGGTTCGAGCGTGCGCGTGTAGAGCGCCGCGCCGCTGGAAAAAATCAGCCCCGCCCGCTCAACGCCCACATCGCCCAGTGCCTCGCGCGCGGTTTCAGACACCGCTTTGTATTGCCCAAGCAGGCGCGTCGGTTCGGCGGCGATGGCTTGGCCGTCCAGGTTGCGCGCCTCGCCGCAGGCGGCGAGGGCCGCCACGAGCATGAGGGGAAGCAGCAAGGCGCGCATGCGCATGTTTTACGCTGCGCCCCCACCCAGCGCGACGGCGCTGATCGCAGGAAGCGGGTCGATGGTCGCGCGTGGGCGCTGTTCGTCGCGCCGTCAATCTGGGGCGGAGGCTTGCGCTTGGGCGATCAGCCATTGCCCCTCACGCCGCGCCAGGGTGAGCGTGACGCGCGCGGTCTGGATTCGGTTGGGCGCGCTTGGGTCGTTGACGTACTCAAGCAGCATCACCGCGACGATGGCGTCATTGGTGATGGCGCGCGCGCCTTCCAAACGGGTGACCATGCGCACGCCCTCGGCGTAACGCGCGCGGTTTTCGCGATGCGCCGCGACAATCGCCGAGCGTCCGCGTAAAAACGCGCCGCTCAGCGTGACATGGCGCGCATCGGATGCGTAGAGCGCGCCAAACGTGTTCATATCGTTGGCGTTCCAGGACGATGCGTAACGCTCGACAATGCGCCGCGAGGTCTCCATCACCTCGGTGCGCGCGATCATCGCGCCCGGCTGGCTCGCACAGCCCGGCAACGCGATACTCAGCCCCGCGACCATCAACGCCATCAACACATGCCGCATGACGCGCCCTCCATGTCGGTCACGCTAGCAGCGCGCCCAGAGGGCCGCGCCTTACGCATCAGCAAGGTTGACGGGCGCGCACACGGCGCGCCCGCCTGCCCTTACGCTTCGCGCAACACGATAACACCCGCGCCCGCGGCGATGGCGGCGCCCGTATTGCCTTCAACGCTCAGCGGCTGCAGCGCGATCGAGCGGTCGAGGCCGCCGATCAGCACGTTGGCGCCGAGGCCGACGCCGATTGTGGCCTGCGCGGAAGCGCCCGCATATTCGCCCTCCAAGGCGCCGCGCGTCATATCCGAACTCGGCGCCACCACGCCCCAAATGAGTTTGGAATCGCTGGTATAGCCGAGATCGACGCCATAGCGGCGCAGCTCGCCGCGATAATGCTCCGCGCCGCCATCGACCGGGCGGAACACGCACGTCATGTCGCGCGAGGACGCGATCACGTGGCCCCAGCCGCCATCGATTTCGCATTGCAGCGTGCCGACATTGACGCCTGGATTGTCCGCCTGCGCGGGCGGCATGAAACCCAGCAGCGCCACGCCGAGCACGGCGCTCATGAGAAGATTGTGCTTACGCATTGGTGTTCCTCCGTGTGCGTGTTCCCACCTTCGGAGGAGAAACGGGCGCATCGCGGCGTGCGTTCCGGGAACAGGGCGCATCCAGCGCCGCTCTGCGGCGCGAAAGACACAGGATGCTCAGCCCGCGTTCGCCGGCGCGAAATTGAAGATAGCGCAAAGCTGCGTGTCGTGCGCGTTCGGCCCCGGCGCATCTGCGCCTGAGAACACGTGCAACGTCACCGCATCGCCCCCGCGCGCTAGGATCGCGTAACTGGCCGGCGTATCGCCGCAAAGCGCGGGATTGCGCGCATCCGCGGCGACGCGCACGAGGTCCACGCGGCGCAGCTCCACATCGGTGAGGTCTTGCACGCCGCTGCCGCTGCTCAACGTACCGCCGCCTGCCGAAAGATCGGTCTCGCCTGTCAGATCAGCGACCACGCGCGGGCCTTCGATGCGGAAGCCACGTGCGAACGAGAGCACATCCGCCGTCGCATTCATGTCGCCAGTCATGGCCATCGCTGTGGTGGAGATAGCGGTGAAATCACCCACAAAGGCTGTTGGCGGCGCTTGCGGCGCCGCTGGCGCAGGCGCGGACTCCTGGGCGGGGCGGCTGCAGGCGGCGAGCGTGACAGCGAGTATGGCGAACGCGATGCGCATGAGACATCTCCTTAACCTCAACCTAGCCACGCGCAGCGCGCGCGTCACGCGCGCGGCGCAAAGCGGGAGGCGGGGCGCGCGGGAAGCGCCGGGATGGTTCCGAGTGCGCCGGTCATCGCTGACCAACGCTGCGCGTCGCGCGCGCCCCGACATGATCTGTGCTCGCTGGGTTGCGGAGGGAGGTGTTTCACTCTCTTCGCCGCAATCCCCAGGGCGTGCGGGCTTCGAAGCCGATCGAGGTCCCGGTGCGCTCCCGCGGTTCGCGCCTTCGCTGCTTTCCCGCGGGCTTCTCCACCTAAAGCGCCTTCGCGTTCTGGCGGATCACGCTCGATCATGGCCCTTGCTTCTGGGTGCTCGGCTAGCAACGAGAACCTCCCGTGCAAGGACGCACGCAATATCGCTTGGTTTTGCGGGTGTGGGATAGATTTTCGCGCGGGCCTTGGCGCGGCGTGACTTTTTGCGCGTTTGCTGTGGGATAGATCAGGCGTTCAGCGCAGCCTGCATGGCGGGCGTGTCGATGAAATAGCGCGCATGGACGACCTTGCCGTCGCGCACGGTCAGCACATGCGCCACCGCGACCTCGAACGGCGTGGCGTTTTTCTTGGTTTGACCGATGGTCTTGCCGATTACGACCACATCCGCGCCCGCCTCGAAGATGCGTTCGACGGCGACGCGGCTGTCGATATGCGCGCGCAGCGTCTTGCTGAATTGGGCGAAGCCCGCGAGACCTTGGAACGTCCCGCCCCACGGCAGCTCCGGCGTTTGCTCGATGCGGATATCGGGCGCGAGCCGCGCGGCGATGGCGGCCATGTCGCCGGCGGCGATGGCGTCATAGATGGCGCGGACGGTGTCGATGGCGCAGGTCATGCCGTTTCTTATCCCCTCTCCCCCGCAAGGGGGAGAGGGTTAGGGTGAGGGGGCGTGGTTGACGATTGCGTGCGCCCTTCAAACACGCCCCTCATCCGGCGCTGCGCGCCGCCTTCTCCCCCTCGCGGGGGAGAAGGAACGGTTAGAGTGTCAGGCTCATGAACACCGTGCCGGCGATGGGCTTATCGTAATACGCGCCGATCTCGGTGAAGCCGAGGCTGCGATAAAGCGCTTGCGCCTCGCCCATGCTGGCGAGCGTATCGAGGCGCATTTCGGAATAGCCGCGCGCGCGGGCGGCTTCGATGATCGCGCCCGCCAATTGACGCCCAAGCCCCTGCCCACGCCCTTCCGGCGCCACGTAGAGCCGCTTCATCTCGCACACGCCCGGCTCAAGCGGGCGCACGGCGACGCAGCCGAGCGTCGCGCCGTTTGCGTCGCGCGCGATCAGCAGCGCACCGTCAGGCTGGGCGTACTTGCCAGGGAGCGACGCGGGTTCGTCGTTGAAGCCTTGGTAGCCGAGATCGATGGGCAGCGCGGCGGCGTAGGCGCGGAAGAGTTGGGTGAGCGCGGGGAGATCGGTGGGGAAGGATGCGGGGGTAATGCCGAAACCAATCATTCCCGTACCGTAACGGCGATTCAGGGGTCGTTTACCGGATCATCCCAGCTTTGGCTGTGAGTCACATCATCCGGAGTTGATTCGAGGCCGGGGGGCCCAATGGACGACCTAGCACCGAGACCGACGGCACCTACAGATACGTCGCAAATCGCTCACCTCAAGCGCGAGGATGCCAGGATTCGTCTTCAGTGGGCCAATGTAGCTTCTAAAGGCTCCGTGGTCGTGCTTTTCGCGCCTAGCATAGCCGGCAACGAGCAATTGCTGAAGGCAGCGATTTATGAAACGCACGCGACCGCAACATTTATCGACGTAACAAGTCTCCTGGATATGTCTGGACACACGCATTTGCTTCAAGCTGCCACTGCGCTTGTAGTTTTTGATGATCCCGCGTTTCGTGAAGCCCCCTTTGCTCTGCATCAGCTTGTAAACGCGAGGAAACGGCGCAAAGATCTTCATCCCCTGATAGTACGCGTTGAGTTGCCCCGAGAAGAAGACGACGACCTTGAGGCGCATCTGGTGACCGGCGAAACTCTGCAGATCAACAATCTGGAGGAGTGGCGACAAGTTCCCGTCTTCCTCATGGAAGGCTTCTTCAAGCAAGCCTCACGAAAAAGACCTGACAACAAGCCGCCAACCGGTGAGTGCACGTGATCGATGGAAACGTGGTCTATCACAACGGAATATTATCGTGCTTCTTCCAGGGGTTCTCTAACTTCTTATTCTTCAGCGTCATCAGCGCGCGGATGATGCGCTTGCGTGTTTCCCTTGGCATGATCACGTCGTCGATGAAGCCGCGTGAGGCGGCCACAAAGGGCGTAGCGAAGCGTGCCTGATAATCGGCGGTACGCTGGGCGATCTTTTCGGGATCGCCGATGTCGGCGCGGAAGATGATCTCCACCGCGCCCTTGGCGCCCATCACGGCGATTTCGGCGCTGGGCCAGGCGTAGTTCACGTCGCCGCGCAAGTGCTTG
>CAZWQS010000065.1:0-11942 GCA_964635925.1 uncultured Terricaulis sp.
ATCGCGATCTCTTGCGCGCGCAGGTGCTTCTTCACCGTCATCGGAAAATAAGCGCCGCCCTTCACCGTGGCGTCGTTGGCGACGATCATCACCTCGCGGCCCGAGACGCGGCCAATGCCCGTGATGACGCCGGCGGCGGGCGCTTCGCCGTTGTAGAGATCGTACGCCGCAAGCGCGCCGACCTCGAGAAACGGCGCGCCGGGATCGAGCAAGCGCTCAACACGTTCGCGCGGCAGCAGCTTGTTGCGCTTGGTATGCCGCGCGCGCGCTTCTTCGGAGCCGCCAAGCGCGATCTGCGCGGTGCGCTCGCGCAATTGCTGCGCTAGCGCGCGGTGATGCGCGGCGTTCGCGGCGAAGGCTTCGCTATTGGGGTCGATGTTGGATTTGAGTTTCATAGATCGCACCGCAACATTCTCTCGGTGATACGCACTTCTGGCTGGTTTCGGCGCGGCGCGTGCGTAACACGAAATTGGGTAAGGTCCGCTGAAGCGGCGACATAAGCTCTTGGACCATCGATGTTGTAGAAGATGGAAAACCCGTCATCGTAACGCGTCACGCCGACCAAGCGCTCGCTAAACGTCCCTTGGCGATCGACTGCGAGACGTTCCCAATCGATCGTATCGTCGTCTCGGCCATACCCGATGCCATCCATCAATTCCAACGCGACAGGCCCTTGGGCAAGATCGTCTAAATAGCCGTTGGCTCGCAAAAATTGCTGGGCCGAACATGCTGCACGCATCTCATCAGGGTGATGCGTAGAGGGTGTAGCGCAACCGGCCAAGACCACTGCAAGCCAAAGACATACCGACAACCGAGGCGTTCGCCGAGGCTGCGTCCCGGAAGCGTCTGTGTTCATACCCCGATCACCTCCCGCCCGATCAGAAACCGGCGCACCTCGTTCGTGCCCGCGCCGATATCGTAGAGTTTCGCGTCGCGCAGCAAGCGCTCGACCGGGAATTCCTTGGTGTAGCCGGCGCCGCCGAGCGCCTGGATGGCTTCGAGCGCGACTTTCACGGCGCTTTCGCTGGCGTACAAAATCGCGCCCGCCGCGTCCTGGCGCGTCGTCTTGCCCGCATCGCACGCACGCGCGACCGTGTAGACGTAGGCGCGCGCGGTGTTCATGGCGACGATCATGTCGGCGATCTTGGCCTGCATGAGCTGGAACGCACCGATCGGTTTGCCGAATTGCTTGCGCTCACGAACGTAGGGCAGCACGACATCAAGGCACGCTTGCATGATACCGAGCGGCCCGGCGGCCAGCACGGCGCGCTCGTAGTCGAGCCCGCTCATCAGCACGCCGACGCCGCCATTCACCGGCCCCATCACGTTCTCTTCCGGCACCTCGCAATCCTCGAACACAAGTTCGGCCGTATCCGAGCCTCGCATGCCCATCTTGTCGAGCTTCTTGGAGACGGAAAAACCCTTCATCCCCTTCTCAATCAGGAACGCGGTGATCCCGCCGGAGCCCGCGGCGAGGTTCGTCTTGGCGTACACCACGAGCGTGTTCGCGTGCGGCGCGTTGGTGATCCAGAATTTCGTGCCGTTCAGCACGTAGCGATCGCCGTGTTTATCGGCGCGCAATTTCATGCTCACTACGTCCGAGCCGGCGCCCGCTTCGCTCATCGCCAGCGAGCCGACATGCTCGCCGCTGATCAGCTTCGGCAGATAACGCTGCTTCTGCTCGGGCGTGGCCCAGCGGCGGATCTGGTTGATGCAGAGATTGGAGTGCGCGCCGTAGCTCAAGCCGATCGAGGCGGACGCGCGGCTCACCTCCTCCATCGCCACCACGTGCTCGAGATAACCGAGGCCAAGCCCGCCCCACTCTTCCTCGACCGTGATGCCGTGCAGGCCAAGTTCGCCCATCTCGGGCCACAGCTCGCGGCGGAACGTGTTGGTGGCGTCGATCTCCTCCGCGTGCGGCGCAATGCGATCGGCGGCGAAGCGCGCCGTGGTTTCGCGGATGGCGTCGGCGGTGTCGCCGAGCACGAAATCGAGCATGGGCGTTTGGGACATCGCGGGCGGTTTCCTCCACGCTCAGAGGTAACTGATTGGCCGCGCCAACTGAAATTGAACCTTGCGAACAAAACTGATAGATATGGTCTATGGACCGCTATTTGCTGCGCTATTTCCTGGCCGTGGCCGAGCTGGGCTCGTTCTCCAAGGCCGCGGCGCGGGTTTCGGTCACGCAGCCCACGCTCTCGGTCGGCATCGCCAAGCTGGAGGCCGAGCTCGGCGCGCGCCTGTTCGAGCGCACGACGCGCCGGGTTTCGTTAACGCCCGCGGGCAGCCGCTTCCTCACCCACGCACGCGCGATCAGCCACGAATACGAGGCGGCCCTACGCGACGTGGCGCAGGCGCCCAGGCCAAAGCGCGTGCGCGCCGGCGTGCTGGCCACCATCCCGGCGCGCGATCTGGAGAAGCTGGTGGCGCTGCACGCCAAGCACGGCGCCGGCGAGGCGCTGGAGCTTTTGGACTCCACCGAACGCGACATCGCGAACCGTTTGAGCGACGGGCGCCTAGATGTTGCGGTCACTATCCTGCGGCCCAGCTTTGAGAGCTTCGCGCGCGAGGCGCTGCGCAGCGAGCCTTACGTGCTTTTCGTTGGTGAATCTCATCGTTTGGCGGGCGCCGAGAGCGTCGATGGCGGCGCGCTGGCGGGCGAGACCATGATCGTGCGCCGCCAATGCGAGGGCCTGCCCGAGATCAGCCGCTATTTCACCGCGCGCGACGTGCGCCCCTCTTTCAGCTTGCGCACACTCAGCGACGACCGCGCGCTCTCCATGGTGGCCGCAGGCCTTGGCATTACCGTCGCACCGGCGAGCTTCAAGCGCGCCGGCATCAAGCCGGTGAAGCTGATCGGCTTCGATCTCACGCGCGAGATGGGCCTAGTGTTTTCCGACCGTATGCGCGGCGCGGGGGCGCCTGGCGCTTTCGTCGAAGCCGCCCGCGCCACTTACGGCGCCGCTCGCCGCAAAACACGGTAAACGGGCGCGCGGCGGCTATCGCAGCGCGTGTGAAAATGTTACGTTGACGGAACGTCGGGTCTCACAAGGGCGTTCGTTCCTCATGCCACCTCCAGCTCGTCCCGTATGGACTGGGCAAATCCGGCTTGCCCTCGTGGCGCTGCCGGTGAAGCTCTACTCGGCCCTGGATTCCAGGGAGAAGATTTCGTTCAACCAGATTCATGAACCTTCCAAACAGCGTATTCGCTACGAGAAGGTCGTGCCGGGCGTCGGCCCGGTCGATAAGGACGAGATCGTCAAAGGGTACGAATTCTCCAAGGGCCGCTACGTGCTCTTTTCGGACGAAGAGTTCGAGGCGCTGAAAATCGACTCGAAGAAGACGCTGGACATGATCCAGTTCGCCCCGGCCGAGACGATCGATGGCGTCTATTTTGACAAGCCCTATTACGCCCTGCCTGACGGCAAGATGGCCGACGAGCCGTATCGCGTCGTGTTGCAGGCGCTGAAGAAGACCAAGACGATCGGCCTGGGCCAGATCACCATGCGCGGGCGCTCCTACATCGCGGCGGTGAAGCCGTATGAAGACGGCCTGATGGTCGAGACGCTGCACTACGCCGAAGAACTGCGCAGCGCCAAAGCCTTCTTCGATGAAATCCCGAGCGGCAAGTTGGACTCCGACCTGATCGACCTCGCCGAGGAGTTGATCAACCGCAAGAAGGCGAAATTCGACGCGACCAAGTTCGAGGATGAATACACCATCGCCATCGAGCGGCTGGTGAAGAAGAAGATCGAGCGCCACGGCGAACTGATCTTGGAGGATCAGGAAGAGCCGACGCCCGATTATGGCGATAATGTCGTGTCGCTGGTGGACGCGCTGAAGAAATCGCTCGCCAAGAAATCGCCGAAGGTCGCCAACGACGAAGCGCCGGCGCCGAAGCGCCGCGCGGCGGCGGAGCGCACGAAAACGCCGCGCGCCAAGGCGCCGGCGAAGAAAGCGGCGGCGAAGCGCGCGAAGAAATAGCAAAGATAAGATGAGCGATTGCCGCTCCACCCATCCCCGGATGCGCCGCAGGCGCATTCCGGGGCCGATATCCTCCACCGTTGTGCTTATGGGCCCCGGGATCGCCGCTACGCGCCGCCCCGGGAATGTGTATTCTGATGGCGCGTAAGCCCCCCGCGCCCGCCGCCACAATCGGCGATCTTGCCGACTACAACCGCAAGCGCGATTTCAAGCGCACCAATGAGCCCGCCGGCGGCAAGATCAAAGACGCCGGCGGCATGTTCGTGGTGCAAAAGCACGCGGCCACGCGCCTGCACTATGATTTCCGGCTTGAGCACAAAGGCGTGCTGATGAGTTGGGCGGTGCCGCAAGGCCCCTCGCTCGATCCCAGCATCAAGCGCTTGGCCGTGCGCACGGAGAACCATCCGATCGAATACGGGTCATTCGAGGGCGTCATTCCCAAGGGCGAGTACGGCGCGGGCGCGGTGATCATCTGGGATGACGGCAAGGTGCGCTGGCTGCTCGATCCCGATATCGGCATGGCCAAGGGCGAGTTGAAGTTCGTGCTGAACGGCGAGCGGCTTAAGGGCGAATTTCACATGGTCAAGATCAAGCCGCGCGAAGGCGAACGCGGCGAGCCCTGGCTGCTGTTCAAATCGAAGGATGCGTACGCCGGCAAGGATGACCCCACGCGCGCGGTGACAAGCATCAAGACCGGGCGCACGGTTGAAGATCTCAAAGCCAAGGGCGGGCGCGTGTGGAGCAAGGGCGGCGAGCGCGCGCCGATGGCTAAAGCGCCGAAGATCGCTTTCGTCGCGCCCGCGCTTTGCACGCCGATTGAAGCGCCGCCAAAGGGCGATCAATGGCTGCATGAGATCAAATATGACGGCTATCGCCTGCAAGCGGCGGTGAGCGGCCAAGCCGTGCGGCTCTATACGCGCACCGGCCTCGACTGGACCGGCAAGTTCAGCCAGATCGCTCATGCGCTGGGCGCGCTCGGCCTCAAGGATGCGCTGATCGACGGCGAAGCGGCGGTGGCGGACGCGCAGGGCCGCACCGATTTCGGCGCGTTGCAGCGCTCGCTGGAAAATGGCGACGCCAAGGGCGTCAGCTATTTCGCGTTCGACCTGCTGTTCGAGAACGGCAAGGATTTGCGCAAGCTGCCGCTCAGCGAACGCAAGGCGCGGCTGGAGAAGCTCCTAAAAGGCGCGCGCGCGCCGATCCGCCTTTCGCCGGTGATCGAAGGCAATGGCCCCGACGTGTTCGATGCATTCGCAAGCAAGGGCTTCGAAGGCGTCGTCTCGAAGAAGGCCGATAGCACGTATCGCAGCGGGCGCACGCAAAGCTGGCTCAAGGCCAAGTGCGTGAACGAACATGAATTCATCATTGTCGGCTACCAACCCTCGCTCAAGGGGCGCGCGTTCGCGGCCCTGATGTTGGCCGAGCGCGTGAAGGGCAAGCTCGTATATCGCGGCAATGTGGGCGCTGGGTTCAGCGACAAGGCATTGGCCGCGCTCTCGGCGCAGCTCGCCAAGCTCGCGCGCGCCAAGCCGGCGCTTGATGTGCCGCGCGAGGCGGCGCGCGGGGCGAAATGGGTGGAACCCAAATTGGTGGCGCAGGTTAAATACGCAGAACTCACCAGCGAAGGCGCGGTGCGTCACGGCGTTTTCCTGGGCTTGCGCGGCGATAAATCTGCGATGGATGTGAACGCCGAAACCGAACGGCCCGCGCCCAAACTCAGCATCAAGCTGACCAATCCCGATCGCGTGCTGTTTCCCGAAGCCGACATCACCAAGGCCGAATACGCAGCTTACCTCGAAGCCGCCGCGGCGCGCATGGGCCCGCACGTGTTCGCCCGCCCGCTGAGCCTGGTGCGTACGCCCGACGGCGTGGGCGGGCAGCAATTCTTCCAGAAGCACGCGATGGCCGGCGCGCCGAAAGAGATCAAGACCATCCCGATCGCCGGCGATGACGGCAAAGCGGAGGATTATATCACGGTGGCTAACGCCGCCGGCCTTGCGGCCTGTGCGCAGATGAGCGCGGTTGAATTGCACATCTGGGGTTCGCGCAACGACGAACTCGATAAGCCCGATCGTCTCGTGTTCGATCTCGATCCCGATGAAGGGCTAAGTTTCGACCAAGTGAAGCGCGCCGCGTTCGACATCAAAGCGTTGCTCGACAGCGCGGGCCTCACCTCCTTCGCCATGATCACCGGCGGCAAGGGCGTTCACATCGTGCTCAACCTCAAGCGCCGCCACGATTGGGGCGAGGTCAAAGGCTTCGCCAAGGATTTCGCCGAGCAAGTCGCCGCGCTCGATCCCAAACGCTTCGTCGCCAATATGGCCAAGGCCAAGCGCAAGGGCCGCATCTTCATCGATTATCTGCGCAACGGCCGCGGCGCGACCGCGATCGCGCCCTATTCCACGCGCGCGCGGCCCACCGCCAGCGTCGCTGTGCCGGTGACCTGGGCAGAGCTGCGCACCATCGCCAGCGCGGCGGCGTTCAAGCTGAAAGACATGCCCGCGCGCCTCGCCGCGCCCGATCCATGGGCCGAGTACGACAAGCACGCGATGAGCCTGACCAAAGCCGTGCGCGCGAAGCTTGGGATTTAGAAGCAACGCTTCCCTGCCGAGAGCCCGCACTTGTTGCGGGCCGAGCGCAGGGACCCAGAGCAAGAAACACAGCCCTCGGCTCTAGGTCCCCGCTCGCGCGCCGGGTCAAGCCCGGCGCTTGGCGGGGAAACGTGGGTCTTGGCATTCAAGACATCGGCCTCGCGCCGCGCTAAGTTGCCGCCATGCTCACGCGCCTCACGCTTATCACCGCCCTTCTCGCCCTCGCCGCGTGCGGCCAGCCCGCGCCGCCCCCGCCCCTGCCGGCGCCGCCCGCGCAAGCCGCGCCGGCGACTTGGTTC
This sequence comes from uncultured Terricaulis sp., assembly GCA_964635925.1. GTDB lineage: Bacteria > Pseudomonadota > Alphaproteobacteria > Caulobacterales > Aquidulcibacteraceae > Vitreimonas. The sequence goes on from CAZWQS010000065.1 coordinate 6,875, forward strand.
ATTTGCGACGCGCTGAACCGGCCCACTGTGCTGGTGTTCGAACGCGACGGCGGCGCGGTGCGCGTGGCGCGTTACGATAAGCCGAACGGCGCCCTGGTGGAGCGCGCCGAATATCAGATCGGGCCCGAGCAAGGCGCGGCGGGCAGCATCTATCTCGCGCTTCTGCAAAACGGCGCCGAGGCCGCCTCGATCCGTCGTCTGAACACCGGCGTGTTGGAGACGCCCACGGCGGCCTACACCACGCCGTTCACCTCCGTGCGCATCGGCGAAGAAGAGGTGCAATGCCGCTGGCTGCCGCGCACGCGCGTGATGGCGATTTCCGGTAAACGCACCATTGTGCTGCACGAGGATGGCGACGGCGACCTGATTTATTCGTCCTATGATTTCACCGATGCAGCCGGCGCTCGTGCGGTGGAATTGGCGAACAATGCGCGCACCAGCACGTTCTCGGCCGAAATTCGCGGCGGCGAGGAGCAAGTCGGCGCTGATGGCGAAAGCTATCGCTTCACCGCCGGCTCGCTCGCTTACGCCATTATGATCGAGCGCAACGGCGAGGGCGCGCTGCAAGTCACCGGCACGCCGGCGCCGCAAGCGGCCGAGCCGTTCATCGCCCTGCAGCGCGGGGTTGGCGTGGAGTAAGCGATTGTGAGCCGGCAGACGATGGGCTAAGCGGGGCCAACCTCAAAAATCGAGCAATCCGGAGCGCCCATGTCCTTCGTCACCTATGAGAAATCCGGCCGCGTCGTCACCATCACGATCAACCGGCCCGAGAGCCGCAACGCCATCGCCACGCAGGCCGATTGCGACGATCTCGCCGGCGCGCTGTGGCAGGCCAATGACGATGCGGATGTGAACGCGGTGATCCTCACGGGCGCGGGCAAGGCCTTTTGCGCGGGCGGCGATCTCAAAGCGATCCGCGAGCGCACCGGCATCGGCCCGCGCGCGACGCCCGACGGCACGCGCGCCAATTATCGTCGCGGCGTGCACGCCATCATCAAGGCGCTGGCCGAGGTCGAGGTCGCGACCATCGCCGCCATTAACGGACACGCGATCGGCCTGGGGCTCGATATCGGGATTTTGTGCGACATGCGCATCGCCGGCGCCTCGGCCAAGATGGCGTCGAGTTTCGTGAAAGTCGGCATCATTCCCGGCGATGGCGGGGCGTGGATTTTGACCAACGCCATCGGCGCCACGCACGCGGCGGAGCTGGTGCTCACCGGCGATACGATCGGCGCGGAAGAGGCGCTGCGCATCGGGCTCGTCACCCGCGTGGTCGCGGACGACAAATTGCTAGAGGAAGCCAACGCGCTGGCCGCGCGCGTGGCCGTCAACCCGCCGCGCACGGTGCGCCTGGCCAAACGCCTGCTGCGCGAGGCGCAGCACAATCGCTTGAGCGACGTGCTGGAGCTGTCCGCATCCTTCCAGGCGCTGGCGCACGAAACGCGCGACCACAAAGAGGCGGTGGACGCCTTCACCGAAAAGCGCGCGCCGAACTTCACCGGCGAATAATGCTGCCGCTGGCTGTCGATCTCGACGGCACGCTGATCCGCGGCGATCTGTTCGCGCGCGCCATGACCCGCTTCTGCGCCGCCGCGCCGTGGAACGCGCTGGTGCTGCTGGCGTGGCTAGCGCGCGGGCGCGCGCACGCGAAAGCGAAGCTCGCCGCGCTCTATCCGGTGGACGCCGCCGCGCTGCCTTACAACATGCCCTTTCTGGCTTGGCTGCGTGAGCAGAAGGCCGCGGGACGCACCATCGTCCTCGCCACCGCGTTCGACCGCGCCGGCGCCGAGGCCGTGGCGCGCCATATCGGCCTCTTCGACCAAGTGCTCGCCTCAAACGGACTCATCAATCTCAAATCGCACGCCAAGGCCAAGGCTTTGGCGGCTGCGTTTCCCGGCGGCTTCGCCTATGCCGGCAACGAACGCGCCGACCTCGCCGTCTGGCGTGTCGCCAAGGCGGCAATTGTGGTGAATGCGACGGATGCTCTTGTGCGCAGCGCGCGGGCGGCCTTCAATGTCGAGCGCGTTTTCGAGCGAGGTGAGCCATGATCCGTGTGGGCATCGGCGGGTGGAGTTACGAACCGTGGGACGAGAGCTTTTATCCCGCTGATATGCCCAAGGCGAAGCAGCTCGAGTACGCCTCGCGCCATGTGACGGCGATCGAAATCAACGCCACCTTCTATCGCACGCAGAGCGCAGATTCGTTCAAGAAATGGGCGGCGGCGACGCCGGACGATTTCATGTTCTCCGTTAAGGCGCCGCGTGCGGCGGTGCAGCGCAAGGATTTGCGCGAGGCGGCGCAATCGATCGAATGGTTTTTCCAAAGCGGCGTCGGCGAACTCGGCGCCAAGCTTGGGCCGATCTTCTGGCAGATGGCGCCTTACAAAAAATACGACGACGCGGAGATGCGCGCCTATTTCGACATGCTGCCCGAAAAGCTCGGCAAACGCCCGCTCCGCCACGCGCTGGAGGTGCGCCATGAGAGCTTCACCGACGAGAAGTTCTTGAAGCTCGCGCGCGAACGCAACATCGCGGTGGTGACCGTGGAATCCGAAAAGCATCCGCTGATCGTCAAGCCGACGGCCGATTTCGCCTATGCGCGCCTGGAGCTGACGCAAGCGGACGAACCCGCTGGCTATCCCAAACCGGCGCTGAAGAAATGGGCCAAAACCGCCAATGATTGGGCGCAATCGGGCGATGTTTTTCTCTATTTCATCAGCGGCGCCAAGGAGCGCAACCCCGCCGCGGCGGCGGCCATGCTCGCCTTGTTGAAGACATGATTTCCCTCTGTGGGGCGCATCCTTGCCAAGCCCGCGCCGCAGGCACACATTAAAGGATTGGCAAGCGCTTTCGGCGCTCATGGTAATTCATGTCTGAAAATCGCATCGGCCACATCCGCCTGACTTCCCACCCCGGAGCTGGCGCAGCGTCGCGCTTTCCGATCCATTGGGGCGCGGCTTCCGCGCGGGAGCGCGGGCCCATTATCGCCGCGCCCGCGAACGCCGACCGCAACGCCATCGGCGCGCATGGCGGCTCTTACGCAATCTATCGCGCGCTCGCGGTGTCTTCCGGCGCGCTGAACCCGGGCGTGCGGCCAGACCTGACAGACACCGCGCCCGTCGTCTCCATGGGCCCGCATCCGCAATGGCGCGACGGCGCCAAGATCGTGTCGCTCGATCCGTGGGGCCATGTGGTGGCCGACGCATTCAAGCCCGAGATCGACGCTGGCGCCGATATCCGCCCCTCCATCGCCATCACGCGCGCGCGTCTCACGCTGCCGGAAATCCGCGAAGCGATCGAAGCGGGACGCCTCCATGTCGATGGCGCGGTGCTGCACGCGAGCGGCGATGTGGCGGTGACGAAAGCGGCGGTCGATCCGGTATGGCATCTGCCCGGCGTGGCCGCGCGCTTTGGCGTGAGCGAGGAAAAGCTGCGACACACTTTGTTTGAACAGACCGGGGGCATGTATCCCGAGCTGGTCACGCGGCCAGACCTTGATGTGTTTCTGCCGCCGATCGGCGGCATCACGCTCTATATCTTCGGCGATCCGGCGAAGCTTGGCGACGGCGCGTACAAGCTGACGTGCCGCGTGCACGATGAATGCAACGGCTCGGACGTGTTCGGCTCCGACATCTGCACCTGCCGCCCCTATCTCACGCACGGCATTGAGGAATGCGTGAAGCAGGCGCAGGAAGGCGGCGTGGGGCTGATTGTTTACAACCGCAAGGAAGGCCGCGCGCTCGGCGAAGTGACGAAATTTCTCGTTTACAACGCCCGCAAGCGCCAGCCCGGCGGCGACCAGGCCGCGACCTATTTCGAGCGTACCGAGTGCGTCGCCGGCGTTCAGGACGCACGCTTCCAGCAATTAATGCCCGACGTGCTGCACTGGCTGGGGGTCACGCGCATCGATCGCTTCGTCTCGATGTCCAACATGAAGCATGACGCGATGGTCGAATCCGGGATCGAGATCGGCGAGCGCGTGCCGATCCCGCCCGAATTGGTGCCGCCGGATGCAAGCGTGGAGCTGGAGGCCAAGAAGGCCGCCGGCTATTACACACCCGAAGCGCCGAGCAGCGACCTCACGCAGATTGTCGGCCGCGATCTCAAGGATTTCTGAGTGCAGGCGCCGGGGTTCACCGCGAGCCAGATGCCGATGCTGCAATCGGCGGCCGGCGTGCGCGCAGGCGCCGATGCCTGGTTCGCCTATGCGTCGCAAAGCGAGGCGTGCGCTTGGCGCGTGCACATGGAGGCGCTGCCCGCGTGCGCGGATTTCGTGGCGCGGATCATTCGACAGCGCTATCCGAACCTTGACATCCCCTTCCATGCACGCTGGCGCCATTTCGTGTTTGGCGGGCGCGATCTTTGGGCCGACATCTGCGACGGCGCGACGTTCCGCGACGCGCAGGCGCGCGCGCGCGCGGAGTTCGACCTGGCGATCACCTCCGTGCTGCTCGACGCTGGCGCGGGCGCGGCGTGGCGTTATGCGGATTCAGCCAGCGGCATGGTTGCCGCGCGCTCGGAAGGGTTGGCGCTGGCCAGCTTACGCTTGTTCGAGTGGGGCGGCTTTTCCGCCGACCCCGCCGATCCGCTGCGCGCGGACGCCGAAGCGCTGGCGCGCTTTGATGCGGCGCAATTGGCCGATGCATTTCAAGTTTCCGAGCGTAACCCACTCGCCGGCCTCGACGGGCGCGCGCGCTTGCTGAACCGGCTCGGCGCGCAGGCGCGCGCGCGCGAAGATTTGTTCGCCCGCGCCGATCGCGCGCGCCCAGGCGGGCTTTACGATGTGCTGCACACCAAGGCCGTGAACGGCGTGCTGCCGGCGCCGATCATTCTTGACGTTCTGCTCGAAGCGCTCGGCCCGATCTGGGAGAATCGCCCGGCCATCAACAGCGCGCCGCTCGGCGATTGCTGGCCGGTGGAGGGCGCGGGCTACACGCCGCTGCATAAGCTTTCGCAATGGCTCGCCTATTCGCTGATCGAACCGCTGGAGCGCGCTGGGCTGCGCGTCAGCGAGATCGACGGCCTCACCGGGCTTGCCGAATATCGCAATGGCGGCTTGTTCGTGGACA
>CAZWQS010000065.1:12042-14200 GCA_964635925.1 uncultured Terricaulis sp.
TTGCGCGAGATCGCGGCGCTGCTTTGCTATGAGGTGACGCGCGATCTGCCGCTTGAGGAGATTGAGATCGAAACGCCGGTCGCGCGCATGAAGGGCAAAGCCATCGCCGGCAAGAAGCTTGTGTTCGCGCCAATCCTGCGCGCGGGCGCGGGGCTTCTGGAGGGCATGCTGGAGCTCGTGCCTTCCGCGCGCGTGGCGCATATTGGGCTTTACCGCGATCCGAAAACGCTGAAGGCGGTGGAATATTATTTCAAGGCGCCCGCCGATGTCGCCGAGCGCCTGGTGATCGTGATCGATCCAATGTTGGCCACGGGCCACACCGCCGTCGCCGCAATCGATCGACTCAAGGAGACCGGCGTGACGCAGATCCGTTTCGTGTGCGTGGTCGCCTCCCCGCAAGGCGCGGACGTGCTGCGCAGCCATCACCCCGACGTGCCGATCTGGGCGGCGGCGATGGATGAGGGCCTGAACGACCACGCCTATATCGTGCCGGGCCTCGGCGACGCGGGCGATCGGATTTACGGCACGAAATAATCGTCCGGCAATCACGCGCTCCTTGCGCCGCGATAGCGCGACGAAACAACCGCGAACGGACGGATGGCGCGCGCTTCGCACGCGCGATATGAGAGCGGTCATGAAATCCATTGCGGTGATTGGCGGCGGCCTGATCGGCGCCGCCTCGGCTTTGCAAATGCAGCATGCGGGCGTGCGCACGATGCTGATTGATCCCGGCGATGCGCGACGCGGCGCCTCGTACGGCAACGCCGGACATTTGGGGCCCGAGCAAGTTTCGCCCTGGTCGACCTGGAGCAACGTGGCGGGCGCGGCGGGTCGCGCGTTCGGCCTTGGCGGGGCGCTCGATTTTCGCTGGCGCGACGTGGGTCTGTGGGGGCCGTGGTCGCTTCGATTTTTGGCCGCGTGCGACGGCCGCCGCGTCGCGGCCGGGCAAGCCGCGCTCAGCGCGATCTTGCGTGACGCCGTGCCGGCGTGGAAGCGCCTCACCGCGCTCGCCGGCGCGCCGGAGATCGTGCGCGATCACGGGCATGTCGTGGTTTGGATGAATCGCGCGCGCGCGGATGCGGGACTCAAAGCATGGGCGCGCACGCCGGTGGGCCAGGTGCGCTTGCGCGAATGGAGCGCGGGTGAACTGGGGCGCTATGAAAGCGTGCTGCGCGCGCGGCCGGCGGCGGGATTGTTCTTCGACGGCGCGGGCCAGGTGCGCGATCCCCAGCATGCGCGCGATGCGATGCTGGCCGCGTTCCAGGCCAAGGGCGGCGAGATCGTGACAGGCGCGGTTACGCGCGTCAGCACTGATGGACGCGTGACATTGGCGTCGGGCGAGGCGCGCGACGCGGAGGCGCTGCTGATCGCGGCGGGCGCGTGGTCGGGGCCGCTGATGGCGCAGCTTGGCGTCAACGCGCCGCTGATCGGCGAGCGCGGCTATCACGTGCACAGCCGCGATCATGCCTGGCCGGAAGATTTGCCAACCACGATCTTTGAAGAACGCTCGATGGTGATCTCGCGCTTCACCAGCGGCTTGCGCGCGACGAGCTTCCTGGAGTTCGGCGACCCGAGCGCGGCGCCCGATGCGCGCAAATGGGCGCGGCTTGAAGCGCATCTCCGCGATCTCGGCGTGCGCTTCGCGGCGCGGCCAGATCGCTGGTGCGGGCCGCGCCCGACGCTGCCTGATTATGTGCCGGCGATCGGCCGCCTCGCGCACGCGCCGAAGGTGTTTTACGCCTTCGGGCATGCGCATCTGGGGCTGACCATGTGCGCGATCACGTCCGAGCTTGTGCTGGCGCTGGCGCGCGAGAGCACGCCGGCGTTCGATATGGCGCCATATCGGATCGAGCGGTTTCGCTAGCGGCGCGCTTTTGACCGCACAGCGCGCGGCGCTTGCGGGTTTAGGGCGTAAGCCCTCCGAAGCGCATCGCGCGAAGGAGGGAGAGCGGGACGCGCCGGGCGCGGCGCGCAAAGTAAAGTGTTGTGGTGGTGCGTCTGGCGCGTCCCACACGGTTTGTTTTGCAGCCGGCGGAAGCGTGCAGCGTTCAGTGTCGCCTTGGGGGGCCATACGTTGATGAGACAGCCAACGGCGAGGTCTGATCCCTCTGATGACTCGATCGCTTGAGCCATCGCCGTGCTGCGACGCTGGGGTTCC
>CAZWQS010000066.1:0-14166 GCA_964635925.1 uncultured Terricaulis sp.
GATGCCGGTATCCGTCAGCGCCGAAAGGCCGGGCAGCTTCACAAGCTCGGTGCGCGTCATCCAGGCCAGCGCCACGCATGCGAACACGGCGCCGATGCGCAGCTCAGGCTTCGTCATCGGCCCCAGCTTGGCCAGCGCCTCGCGCACGACTGCGCCGATCGCCTCATACCGCGCATGGCCCTTGCCGAAGAGCGGGATGCACAGCAGCAGCCACGCCAGCGGCAGCATGACGAGCATCATCGGAATGGCGCGCGCCATCCAATCGATGAACGCGATCGGCTCGCCGGCGTTTTCAAAGAAGGCGATGGCGATCAAATTGGTTGGCGTGCCCACAGGCGTGCCGACGCCGCCGATGCTGGCCGCGTGCGCTACGCCCAAAGTCAGCGCGCCGCCGAGCGCGAGGTCGGCCTTGCCGTCCCCGCTCATGGCGCGCGCGGCGCCGATGGCGATGGGGGCGAGCATCAGCGTCGTCGCCGTATTGGAAATCCACATCGAGATCGCCGCTGACGCGATCATGAACCCGGCCACCAGCGCCATCGGCCGCCCGCCGGCTTGCACGGCGATCGATAGCGCGATGCGCTCATGCAGGCGCCAGCGCTCCACGCAGGCGGCCAGGATGAAGCCGCCGATGAACAGAAAGACGATCGGGTCCGCGTAGGGTGCGGCCGCGGCCTTGATGGAGGCGGCGCCGATCAGCGGCAACGCGGCCAGCGGCAGAAGGGCGGTGGCCGAGATCGGGATCGCTTCAGTAACCCACCAGGTCACCATCAGCAGCGCCAGCGAAACAAGCCGCCAGGCTTCTGGAGTGAGGCCGTCCGGCGGGGGCAGCATTTGCAGGCCCAGCGCAATCGCCGGGCCGGCGATCAGCCCGACCCAGCGTCCCGCGCGGCCGAAGCCGGTCTCGTCGGCGGCGATGGTCTCGTCGCTCATCGGCTCCCCCGGCGGTTCGTTTTGGATGGTGCCCCAGGCCCGACTCGAACGGGCACGCAGTTGCCTGCGGCAGATTTTGAATCTGCTGCGTCTACCGATTCCGCCACTGGGGCATTTGGGCCAGCGCGTAGGGGGCGGAGCGTTAAGGGGGCGCCCGGCCTGTGTCAAATGGGCGCCCCTGAACGCCCCGCGGGACGGCTGGCGCGAACCGTGCTAGCGGCCAGCCCTATGCTCACCGGCCTCAAAAACAAGATGATGGACGCCGCCCGCAGCCCCAATGCGGAACGGGCGCTGTTTGTGGTGTCGTTCGCGGAAAGCTCATTCTTCCCGCTGCCGCCCGATCTGATGCTGGGGCCGATGGCCGCGGCCGAGCCTAGGAAATGGCTGCGCTACGCCATCGTGTGCACCATCGCCTCGGTCCTGGGCGGGCTCGCCGGCTACGCCATTGGCATGTTCCTGATGGATCAGGTCGGCCGCTATATTCTCGATTTCTTCGGCTATTCCGGCGAGCGCGAGATGGAGCTGCGCGCCTTTTACGATGAATGGGGCGCCTGGTTCATCTTCATGAAGGGGCTGACGCCCATCCCCTACAAACTGGTGACCATCCTCTCCGGCGCGCTGCATTTCTCGCTGCCGATCTTCATCGTCGCCTCCGCCCTGACGCGCGGGCTGCGCTTTGCGGCGGTGGCGTGGATTTTCCAGAAATTCGGCCCCCAGATCGCGCCGATCATGGAAAAGCGCATGGGGCTGGTGCTGGTGGTGGTTGCGGTGGTGATCGTGGCCGCCGTGCTGGCGCTGCGCTTCATGCCGCACTGACGCGGCGGCGCGCCGCAGACGCGGGCGCCCATTCTGCGCTAAGCTTGGCGCCATGTTGAGCCGCCTGCGCCCCATCTGGCCCCTGATTGCGGGATTCGCCTCGGCCGCGCTGCTGGCGGGGGCGCATGCGTTCGAGCGGATCGGGGGCTTGCCACCGTGCCCGCTCTGCTATGCGCAGCGGCATTGGCATTGGGGCGTTCTGGCCTTCGCCGTGGTGAGTTTCATTGCGGCGCGCTGGAAGCCGGCGTTCGCGCGCTGGGCGGCGCTTGGCCTTGGCCTTCTGCTGCTCGGCAGCTTCGCGCAGGCGGCGTTTCACGTCGCGGTGGAGCAGCACTGGGTCATCTATCGCTGCGCGGCGAGCCCGAACCTCGACAACCTGGCCTTTGACCTCAACGCGCCCGTTGAAATTCCACAATGCGATAAGGTGCTGTGGAGCCTCTTTGGAATCTCCATGGCGGGCTACAACGCCATCGTCTCGCTCATCCTCGCGCTCGTCTCGTTCGCCGTGGCGCTCGCGCCGGAGCGCAAGCCATGAGGCGCCGCCCCGCCATGCCTGGCGCGCGCGTGGATGAAGCACGCCTTGCCGAGATGATCCGTGTCGATCATGCGGGCGAGTTCGGCGCCGTGCAGATTTATCGCGGCCAGAAGGCGGTGTTTGAGCGTATCGCCCGCAAGCAGCACGCCGCGCGCCTCATTGCCGAAATGGAAGCGGGCGAGCAGGAGCACCTTGAGACCTTCGATCGCCTGATCGCCGAACGGCGCGTGCGCCCCACCATCATGGCGCCGATCTGGCGCGTCGCCGGCTTTGGCCTCGGCGCGGCCACCGCGCTGATGGGCGAAAAAGCGGCGCACGCCTGCACCGAGGCGGTCGAAGAGGTGATCGAAAAACATTACGCACGCCAGAGCGAAGCGCTCGAGGGCGTGGACGAAGGGTTGCGCGAGGTTGTCGATCGTTTCCGCGAGGAGGAATTGGCGCATCGCGACACCGCGGTGGAGCAGGGCGCGCACGGCGCGCCGGGCTATCCCGTGCTCTCGGCGCTGATCAAGTTCGGCTGCCGCGCGGCCATTCGCATTTCTGAGAAAATATGAGCGCCCCGCCCCGCGTGCGGACGGCGAAAGCGGGCGAAGCGGATTTGGTCGCCGATGTGTTACATGACGCCTTCGCCGATGAGGCGGGGCTGAATTATTGGCTGCGCCAGGGCCGGGCGAAAGACCGCGCGCGGCGGCGCTTTTTCGCCGCGGCTGTGCGCGATGCGATTCATCCCCAGCGCGTGCTGCATGTGGCGGACGCTGACGGCGATGCGCAAGGCGCGGCCATCTGGCTCAATCCGGGCGACCACGCTTACGATTATTCGCCGTGGCAGGAATTGATGCTGACGCCGCTTTTGCTGCGCATCGCGGGGATTGCCGGCATGCGCCGCGCGCTCGGCCTCGGCAAACAGCTTGCATCGCATCACCCGAAAGCGCCGCATGCGCATCTGACGTTCCTCGGCGTACGGCCAAGCGCGCAGGGGCTCGGCGTAGGCTCGGCCATCCTGAAAGCCACGCTCGCGCCGCTGGACGCGGCGGGAACGCTCGCGTTTTTGGAAACCAGCACCGAACGCAACGTCGCGCTCTATCGACGCCACGGCTTTGAGCAGACGGGCCTGATCGAGCTTCCCGGTTTGCGCATGTGGACGATGCTGCGCCAGCCGCGCGGGTAATTCACTCGCCCGCTTTTTCGCCGGCGCTGCGCTCTTTCACGCCCAGCGCATCGGCGAGGCGCGTTTTCGCGCTGCCGGGTTTCAAGGGCTGTTGCTGGCTTTCATGCGGCGCCCAGCCGACGGCGTTGATGATTTCAAACGTCGCGCGCACGCGCCCATCCGGATCGGAGAAACGCGCGGCGTAGATTTCAAACGCGCGGGCCAGGATGCGTCGACTTAAGCCGCGCGGGCTGCGCTCAGCCAAGGCGGCGGTCTCGCCCATGGCGCGCAAATCGGCCAGCAACCGCATCGGCTCGCGATAGCGCACTGTGATCACATCGCGGTCTCCGGCGGGTAGAGCGTAACCAGCGCGTTGCAGCAGGTGCGCAATGTCTTGCAGATCGGCGAACGGCGCCACGCGCGGGCCGGCGCCGCCGGTGAGCTCGCTTTCCGCTTCGATCAGCGCCAAGCGCAACTCATGCAGCGTCTGCCCGCCGAACAATGAAGCCAGCAGCAAGCCGTCGGGCTTCAGCGCGCGGCGGATTTGGATAAGCGCGCCGGGCAGATCGTTCACCCAATGCAGCAGCAGCGGCGAGACGACGAGATCAAACGCCGCCTCGACAAACGGCGGCGCTTCAGGGTCGATGTGGACGACGCCATGGGCGATGTCGGCCTCGATGATGTCGCCGAGGCGGGCGGAAAGCGCCGGGTTCGCCCGCACCGCCGCACTGAACAGCCCGCCCCCGCCCAGGGCCAGCACGCGCGGGAACGGGCGCGGAATCGCCTCAAGGCGCTCAACCAGATCTTCAGCCGCGCGCTGATGCAGGAAGGCCGCCTCCGCAAAGCCCGCGCCTGCGCGCCGCTTGCGCTGGCGCAGTAGGCGTGGCTCGAATGGGCCGAGGCGAGGGGGAGGCGTCATGGCGCCATCATATCGTGTGCGCGGGGCATTTCGGAAACGCGGATTGATTTCGCGGCTTAGCGACATCATCTGGCCGCCGCGCTCGCTGCTGTCGGACGCCATCGTTGACCGGCCGGGCGTGATCGAACCTGCGCTTTGGGGCGAGCTGCAATTCCTTGGCGATCCGCTCTGCGCGCGATGCGGCTTTCCCTTGCCGGACGATCCGGGCCCCGGCGCCGTTTGCGGCGCCTGCGCGGGCCGCGCGCCGGCTTACGATACCGCCCGCGCGGCTCTGGCCTACGACGACCACAGCCGCCGTCTCATCCTTGATCTCAAACGCGGCGGGCGCCGCGACGGGCTGCCGGTGTTCGCGCGCTGGATGGCGGGGGCTGCGGAGGAGGCGCTGGCGCGCGCGGATTTCCTGGCCCCGGCGCCGATGCATTGGACGCGCTTGGCGGTGCGCAGCTTCAACCAGGCGGCTTGGCTGGCCCAGGCGCTCGCACGCGCCAGCGGCAAGCCGTGGAAACCTGGGGCGTTGGCGCGCGTCAAACGGCGGCGCAGTCAGGAGGGACTCTCGGCTTCGGAACGGCGGCGCAATGTCGGCGGCGCGATCAAGGCCGTGGGGCGGTTCAAGGGCAAGATCGTCCTCGTCGTTGACGACGTTTTCACCACCGGGGCGACTTTGGAGGCGTGCAGCCGTGCATTGCGTAAAGCTGGGGTTGCAGAAGTGCATGCAGTCACCCTGGCGCGGGTTGTGCGGCCCATGGATATTTCTATCTGATCGCTTGAGTCGGAAGGTCGCATGCCGCCAGTCACGGTCTATACGCGTTCATGCTGCCCCTATTGCTCGCGGGCGCTGGAGCTGTTGCAACGCAAGGGCGCGCGGGTGACGGAGATCGACGCCACCGGCGATCCGGAGAAACGCCAGGAAATGATCCAACGCTCAGGCCGCTTCACCTTCCCGCAGATTTTCGTGGGCGAGACCCATGTCGGGGGCTGCGATGATTTGCACGCACTGGAGCAGCGCGGCGCGCTCGATCCGCTGTTGGCGGGCGCGTGATGCGTAAGCTGCGCGCCGCCGCGATCCAATTGCGCTCAGGGATCGAACCCGCCGCCAACCGCGCCCAGGCCGAGCCGCTGCTGCGTGAAGCCGCGGCCGCGGGCGCCCGCGTCATCGTCACGCCGGAGAACACGCTGCGCATGGACCGCGACAAGGCGCGCATGTTTGCGGCGGTGGGGCCCGAGGCGGGCGATGGCGAATTGCTGGCCTGGGGACGTCTGGCGAAGGAATTGGGCGTTTGGCTGCTGATGGGCTCGGCGCCGATCGCGACAGGCGAGGGCAAGGTGTTCAACCGCTCTTTCCTGTTTGACGACGCGGGCAAGATCGCGGCGCGCTATGACAAGATCAATCTGTTCGACGTGACCCTGGGCGGGGGCGAGACGTACCGCGAGAGCGACACCGTCGAAGGTGGGAAGAAAGCCGTGATGATCTCCGGGCCGATGGGCGCGAAGATCGGGCTCAGCATCTGTTACGATCTGCGCTTCGCGCCGCTCTACAACGCCTACGCCAAGGCCGGCGCGGAGATCATCACCGTGCCGTCCGCTTTTACCGTGCCGACGGGGCTGGCGCATTGGGAGACGCTCTTGCGCGCGCGCGCGATCGAAACGCACGCGTTCGTCATCGCCGCGGCTCAGGGCGGGCGCCATGAGGATGGGCGCGCCACCTACGGCCATTCCATGATGGTCGACCCTTGGGGCAAGGTGATCGCCAAGCTCGATCATGACGAGCCGGGCTATGTCGTCGCTGATCTCAATCTCGACGCCGTCGCCGAAGCGCGCGCCAAAATTCCCGCCTGGCAGGGCGGGCGGGCGTTTGACGCGCCATGATCCGCTACGATTTGCGCTGCGAGAACGGCGACGAGTTCGACGCCTGGTTCAGTTCGATGGCCGATTACGACAAGCAGGCGGCGTCGGGCCTGATCGAGTGCCCGCATTGCGCGTCCACCAAGATCGAGAAGGCGCCCATGGCGCCGGCCGTGCGCACCGCGCGCAGTCGAGAGGCGCGCAAGGAACGCGCAGTGGCCATGGCGATGGCCGCCAAAGTGCGCGAGCACATCAAGGATAATTTCGACTATGTCGGCCCCCGCTTCGCCGACGAAGCGCGCAAGATGCATGACGGCGAAACCGAGGAGCGCGCCATCTGGGGCGAGGCTACGCCGGAGGAAGCGCAGGCGCTTGCCGAAGACGGCATTCCCGCCGCGCCGCTGCCGCCGGAACTCGCGCCGACGCCGGACAAGAAACTGAACTAATTAGGCGCGCTTCACGCCGGCGATCATGTAATTCATGTCGATGTCGCTTGAGATCGACCAGCCGGCGCCCAGCGGATTGTAGACGATCCCCACCGGCGCTTCCCACTCGATCTCCCGCGCGCCGGCGCGGATTTCTTCCGGCGTCACCAGCTTGTCGTAATCGTGGGCGCCCTCGGGCGCCCATTTCAGTACGCGCTCGGCGCCGACAATGGCCAGCGCGCGCGCTTTCGGCGTGCGGTTGATGGTGGAGAGAATGAGTAGCCCGCCAGGACGAACGAGCGCCTGCGCGGCGGCTAGGAAGGCGTTGACGTCGGCGACATGCTCGATGATTTCAAGCGCCGCCACCAGATCGAATTGCGCGTCTTGCTCGACCAGCGTTTCGGCGGTCGTGCATTGGAAATCGATTTGGAGCCCCGCCTGATCCGCATAGGCGCGTGCTGCGCCTACGGCTTCGCCCGAGGCGTCGATCGCCGTCAGCTCAGCGCCCATGCGCGCGAGCGGGGCCGAGACGAGCCCGCCGCCGCATCCGAGATCGAGCGCCTTTAGCCCTGCTAAAGGCTGACGTGAGGCGGTTGTAAAGTGCCGCATCGCCGTTTCGCGGATGAAACCAAGCCGCACCGGATTGAGCCGGTGCAGCGCGCCGAACGGCCCCTTCGGATTCCACCATTCCGCCGCCAGGGCGCTGAATTTCGCGATCTCCGCGGGGTCGAGCGTGGGCTGGGACATGGGCCTCAGATCGGGCCGGAAATGAGCGCGGTCAAGCGGTATCGCACCGCAGCGGAGCATGCTAAGGCCCCCGCAAATACGCGCAGGGAACGGCCCAAAGACACATGTCTCGCTTGGTGATGAAATTTGGCGGCACATCGGTTGGCGATGTGGAGCGCATCGCGCGCGTGGCGCGGATCGTGGCCGCCGAGCGAAAACCTGGGCGCGGGCTGGCGGTGGTCGTTTCCGCGATGTCAGGGGAGACGGATCGTCTGGTAAAGCTGGCGCGCGGGGCGGGCGGGCTTGAGGGCAATGGCGGGCCCGCGTTGAGCGCGCGCGAATTCGATGACGAGTACGATGTGATCGTCTCTACCGGCGAGCAGGTGACGACGGGCCTTTTGGCGCTGGCGCTGCGCCGCCTCGGCGTGCCGGCGCGCTCTTGGCAGAATTGGCAAATCCCGTTCCGCACCGACCGTGCGCACGCCAAGGCCCGCATCGCCGCGATCGAAGACGAGCGGATTGGGCCGTCGATGGACGACGGCGTGGTCGCGATCGTGCCGGGCTTTCAGGGCGTCACCGAAGATCGGCGCATCACCACGCTGGGCCGCGGCGGCTCGGATACCTCCGCGGTCGCGCTTGCGGCGGCGCTGGGGGCCGAACGTTGCGATATCTACACCGACGTTGACGGCGTCTACAGCACCGACCCGCGCATCGTGGCGAAGGCGCGGCGGCTGGAAAAGATTTCGTACGAAGAAATGCTCGAGATGGCCTCGCTCGGCGCCAAGGTGCTGCAAACGCGCTCTGTTGAGCTGGCGTTCGCGCATCGCGTGCCCGTGCGGGTGTTGTCGAGTTTCGTCGAGCCGGGCGCGCCCAATCCCGGCACCATCGTTTGCGGCGAGGAAGAGATCGTGGAAAAGCAGGTTGTTTCGGGCGTCGCCTATTCGCGCGACGAGGCCAAGATCACGTTGCTCGGCGTGGAAGATCACCCCGGCGTGGCCGCCGACATTTTCGCGCTGTTGGCCGAGGCCAACATCAACGTCGACATGATCGTGCAAAGCGACGCGCGCCAGCCCGCGCGCCAGAACATCGTCTTCACCTGCCCCGATCGTGACGCCGGACGCGCCGCGGAGGCGCTGGAAGGGGCGCGCGCCAAGATTGGCGTGGAGGAAATCAACATTCGCCGCGATGTGGCCAAAGTCTCGGTCATAGGCATCGGCATGAAGAGCCAGGTCGGCGTGGCCAAGATCATGTTCGCGGCCCTTGCGCAAAAGGGCATCAATATCGAGGCGATCGCCACTTCGGAGATCAAAATCTCGGTGTTGATCGACGCGGCCTACACCGAGCTTGCGGTGCGCGCGCTGCACACCGCGTATGGAATGGACGCCGCCTGACGGCGAAACAGGGAGGATTGCGAGCGCCGATGACTGGCCCTGCGAATGTCGGCGGGTCCCGGATGCTCCTGCGCAAGCTGCGGGAGATCATGGAGGCTGGCGGTTCCGCGCAGGAGCGGCTGAACCGTCTTGTCGCCATGGTGGCCTCGACGATGGTCGCGGACGTGTGCTCGATCTATCTGACGCGCGGCCAGTTTCACGAACTCTTCGCCACGCAGGGCCTGAAGCCTGACGCCGTGCACCGCACGCGCCTCAAGGAGGGTGAAGGTCTGGTCGGCTTGGTGGCCGAGACCGCCCAGCCGCTCAACATCGCCGACGCGCCCCATCACGCGCGTTTCTCGTATCGCCCGGAAACCGGCGAAGACCCGTATCTCTCATTTCTCGGCGTGCCGATCGTGCGTTCGGAGCGCACGTTCGGCGTGCTCGTGGTGCAGAACAGCGTCCAGCGCATCTATGGTGAAGACGAGGTGGAGGCGCTGCAAACCATCGCCATGGTGCTGGCCGAAATGGTCGCCGCCAACGCGTTTGGCGATCTGTCGGGCCTTGCCGATGTCGAAGCGCGCCCAAGTCGGCCCGATCTCCTGCATGGCAAAGCGTTCTCTGACGGCATCGCCATTGGCGTCGCGGTGATGCACGAGCCGCACGCCCCGCTCGGGCGCGTGATCGCAGACGATCCAATCAAGGAAGAAGAGCGGCTGAACGCGGCGCTGGGGCAGGTGCGCGAGGTGATCGCCCAGATGCTCGAAGGCGATCCGGGGCGGATTTCCGGCGTGTCGCGCGAGGTGCTGGAAACCTTCCTCATGCTGGCCAGCGATCCCAGTTGGGAGGCCAAGTTGCGCAACGGCGTGCGCGCGGGCTTGTCGGCCGACGCCGCGGTCGAGCGCGTGCGCGGGGAGCACCGCGCCAAGTTCAACGCCACGCGCGATCCGTATCTGCGCGAGCGCATGCACGATCTGGAGGATTTGGACAATCGCCTGCTGCGCGCGCTTGCTGGCGTCGATGGCGCGGCCCAGCAGGCGATGCCCGCCAACGCGATCCTCATCGCGCGCGAGCTTGGGCCTGCTGAGCTCCTGGATTACGGCGCCGAGCGCTTGGCTGGCGTGGCGCTGGAGGAGGGTGCGGGCACCGCGCACGCGGCGATTGTGGCGCGCGCGCTGGGCGTGCCCATGGTGGGTGCGCTGCCCGGCCTGCTCTCGCGCGTTGAGGATGGCGACGCCGTGGTGCTGGACGGCGAACGCGGCGAGGTTCGTTTGCGGCCCGAGCCGCAGGTCATTTCCACGTACAGTCAGCGCTTGGAATTGCGCTCGGCCCAAGCGGCGGAATTCGCGCGGCTGAAGGACGAGCCGGCAATTACCCGCGATGGCGCGGCGATCACGCTGCTGCTGAATGCGGGCTTGGCGCTCGATGTGCACCATTTGGAGGAAACCGGCGCGGAGGGCATCGGCCTTTTCCGCACCGAATTCCAGTTCATGGTGTCGGAGACGCTGCCGCGCCTGGAGAGCCAAACGCTGCTTTACCGCGACGTGCTCGAAACTGCCGGCGATCGCCCGGTGACGTTCCGCACGCTTGATCTCGGCGGCGACAAAGTGCTGCCGTACGTGAAGGCGGAGCGGGAGGAAAACCCGGCGCTCGGCTGGCGCGCCGTCCGCATCGGCTTGGATCGGCCTTCGCTGCTGCGCTACCAGCTCCGCGCGCTGATCAGCGCCGGGGCAGGGCGGCGCCTGCGCGTCATGTTTCCGCTGGTGACGACGCTGGCCGAGTTCGACGCCGCGCGCGCCCTGGTGGACCGCGAGCTGGATTGGGCGTCCCGGTTCGCCCGCTCGACGCCGGCGCAGGTGGAGGTGGGCGTCATGGTCGAGGCGCCGGCGCTGGCCTGGTCGATCCCGGGGCTGAAGGGGCGGGCCGATTTCCTGTCCGTCGGCACCAACGACCTGATGCAATATTTCTTCGCCGCCGACCGCGGCAACGCCCGCGTCTCGGATCGTTACGACGTGCTCTCGGCGCCGGCGCTACGTTTCCTGCGCCGCATCCGCGAAGACGCCGACACCGCGGGCTTGCAAATCTCCATCTGCGGCGAAGCGGCGGGCCGGCCGTTGGAGGCGTTGGCGTTTATCGGGATTGGTTTCCGCCGCCTCTCCATGCCGGCCTCGGGGATCGGGCCGGTTAAGCGCTTGCTGCGTTCGCTCGACGCCGAGGCGGCGGCGCGCGAAATGGTGAAGCTGTTGGAAAGCCATGCGCCTTCTGTGCGCGGTGAGCTGACGGCGTTCGCACAAAGCATGGGATATGCGCTGTGATGAATGCGCACACGGCGTTGAGGCGCGCCTGATTCGAGATTACGTTGGCTTTGCGGCGCGAAATTTGCGTTTGTTAACGCATGGATTAACGCTTGGCGCGGTATAGGAGCGGCCAGCGCACTGATGTTGCAACACAACCAAGGTGATCGGCCGGCGGAAGCCGGCGCGGCCGAGGGTCGGGACGAACGGTTAAAGCCGGGCGCGCCCGCGCTTGCGCTTGACCCGACGTGGCGGGCCGGCCGCAAGCTCGCCGAGGCGCGCGCGCAATTGGGTTTAAGCCTGGATGAGGTGGCCGATCGCATCCGCGTACGCCGCGAGTTCCTCGAAGCGCTTGAGCAGATGAACGTCAAGCTGCTGCCCGGCAAGGCGTATGCGCTGGCGTTCCTGCGTTCCTACGCCCGCGCCCTGGGCGTGGATGAGCGCAGCATCGTCGATCAGTTCCAAGACGAAGTCGCGCTCTCGCGCGAGGAAAACGAAAAACCAATCCGCAGCCCCGTTTCGCGCCCGCGCAGGGATCGACCCTGGATGGCCGCGGCCGCGTTGGTGGCGCTAGGTGTCGGCTTCGTGGGCTGGCGGGCGCTGGACCAGGGAACCGCCGAGCCCGTGCAGGAGCAGGCGGCGCTCAATCCTGAGGCTGGCGGCGATCCGGGCGCGACGCCCGCGGCTAGCCGGCGCGTGGTTGAGATTAAAGCGCTGGCCGATGGCTGGCTCGAAGTCCGGGGGCCGGACGGCACCGTGTTCCTCTCCCGCACGCTGCGCGCGGGCGATGTATACCGCCCCGACGCCAGCCCCGGCTGGACGCTGCACGCCCGCGACGGCGCCGCGTTCGAGCTTTATGTGAACGGCGCGGCCGCCGGCCCGCTGGGACCAGCAGGCATGCCGGTTCTGGGCCGCTCGATCGATGAGATTCAGCCGATCGCCCAAGCCCGCTTGGGCGCCTCCCGCTCTTAGCGGCAATCGGCGGGCTGTTGGGCCGGGCTCAGGCGCGCTATCTCCACTTCAGGAAAGGAACGCCCCTCCCATGGACGGCGCCCACGGCGATCTGCACCACATCCGCCCCTGGCGGCGCATCGAGCGGCGACGCTCGCGGAAGATCCGCGTCGGCGCGGTCGAGGTCGGCGGGGACGCCCCGATCAGCGTCCAATCCATGACCAACACGCCGACCGCGGACGCGGGCGCGACCATCGATCAAATCCGCCGCCTGGAAGAGGCGGGCGCGGACATCGTGCGCGTATCGTGTCCCGACGAGGACTCGACGGCGGCATTCGCCAAGATCGCGCGCGCGGTCAAGGTTCCGCTCGTGGCGGACATCCATTTTCACTACAAGCGCGGCATCGAAGCGGCTGCGGCGGGCGCGGCGTGCCTACGCATCAATCCTGGCAATATCGGCAACGCGCAACGCGTGAAGGAGGTCGTGCAGGCCGCCAAGGATCACGGCTGCTCGATGCGCATAGGCGTCAACGCGGGCTCGCTCGAACAGCACCTCTTGCAAAAATACGGCGAGCCGTGCCCAGAGGCGATGGTCGAGAGCGCACTCTATCACGCCGCTCTACTCGAAGAGCACGATTTCAAAGAATATAAGATCAGCGTCAAAGCCTCGGATGTGTTTCTCACCGCCGCCGCCTATCAGGCGCTCGCGGACGCCACCGACGCGCCGCTGCATCTTGGCGTCACGGAAGCGGGCGCGTTCCGCACCGGCGCGGTGAAATCCGCCATCGCGATGGGCTCGCTCCTTTGGGCCGGCATCGGCGACACGATCCGCGTGTCGCTCGCCGCCGATCCGGTCGAGGAGATCAAGGTCGGCAACGACCTTCTGAAATCGATGGGTCTGCGCCAGCGCGGCGTGACCATCATCGCCTGCCCGTCTTGCGCGCGCCAGGGCTATGACGTGATCGCCACCGTCGAGGCGCTGGAAGCGCGCCTTGCGCACATCGCCGAGCCGATCACACTCTCCATCATCGGTTGCGTCGTAAACGGGCCAGGCGAGGCGCTGATGACCGATCTCGGTTTCACCGGGGGCGGCAAGGGCGCTGGCATGATGTACGTCGCCGGCAAGCCGGATCATAAGGTCGACAACGCCTCGATGATCGACCATATCGTTGACTTGGTCGAACAACAGGCCCTGAAGCTTCGCGACGAACGCGAAGCCGCGAAAGGCTAGCCATGCTGCAGCGCCACCTGCAGGACACCTACGATTATCTGCTCGAAGCCGCCCATCGCGCGCTGCTCGAAGGCGGCTCGTTCGCGCCGTTCGGCGCGGGCATCCGCAAAACGGGCGAGCAGATTCACACCAATGTGGATCTGCCGATCAATACGTCGGGGCCGCTCGATCACATCTCCGGCCTGATCGCGGGCTTTCGCCTTGACGATAAGGAAAATGGGCTGATCGCGGCGGGCCTCGTGTTCGACGGGCGCTCGCGCATGGATGACGCCGCAGCGCTTTGCTTCCATCTGGAAACAGCCAATGGGCGCGCCATCGAAGTGATCGTGCCGTACGCGCGCGTCGGCGCCGAGGTCGCGTTCACGCCGGCGCAGATCACCGAAGTGACGCCTGAGATTTTCAGCGACCTAATATAGCCATGGCCGATTTTGACCGTTTGCAGCGGCGCTTGAGCCAAGCGCTGGAGCGTTTCGAGCGCGTGGAGGCGCGCCTCGGCGCCACCAGCGACAGCGCCGAAATCACGCGCCTCAGCCAGGAGCACGCCGAGCTGAAACCGTTGGCTGATACGATCGCCGCGCTGAACGCCGCGCGTGCGGAAATCGACGGTCTCGAGGCGATGGCCAAGGATGGCGACGCCGAGATGGCGGCGCTGGCCAAGGAAGAACTGGCCGCCGCGCGCGAGCGGCTGCCGGCGCTTCAACAAGCCGCGCTGTTGATGCTGGCGCCGAAGGACAAGGACGAGAACGCCTCCGCCATCCTCGAAATCCGCGCAGGCACCGGCGGGGAGGAAGCAGCGCTGTTCGCGGGCGATCTGCTGCGCATGTATCAGAAATACGCTGGGCAGAAGCGCTGGAAATTTGAGCTTGAGAGCATTTCAGACACCGGCATCGGCGGGGTGAAGGAAGCAGTCGCGTCTGTCACCGGGCCGGGCGTGTTCGGGCGCCTGCGCTTTGAAAGCGGCGTGCACCGCGTGCAGCGCG
>CAZWQS010000067.1:0-13848 GCA_964635925.1 uncultured Terricaulis sp.
CCAATTCGTCAGCGTCAACGTGCCGTCGGCGTCGAACGGCGATTGCGGCGCCCAGCCGATCGTATCGAGCAGCAGCGCCATGTTGGGCGCGCCGCCGCCGGAAAGCTCAAGCGCGGTCGCGCCTTGCAGCGTCAATGACGGCAGGTCGAGGCGAATGGCGGGCTGGTCTTGGCGCAAGGGCGAGAGCCGCAGCCGCGCGCCGCTGGCCGATTTGGCCTCGGCCGCATCCGCCAACAGCAGACGCGCGCCTTCGCCGTCCGCGCGAAAGCGCAATGGGATCACGAGATCGAAGCGGTCGGCGGCGCGGTCGAGCGCGGCCTCCGCGCTCGCGAACGTAGGCCCCACGGGCGCCTGCGCCAGATTGGGAAACGCGTCGCGGATGCGCGTCTGCGCGCGCGCATCGAGCCGCGATTGCGAGAGCAGCACGCGTGCTTGGCCGTCCGCGATCAGTGCGTCGCGCCAGTTCAGCGTGAACGCGCCTGCGCCGCTGGGGCTTTCGGAGACAAGCGCCAAGCCCTCAAAGCGTTGCGCCGCCAGTTTCCAATCGCCGCGCCCCTCCGCATCGTCGCCGTTGGCGCGCGCATCGATGCGCGGCGCGGCGAATGTGTTGTCGGCCAGCGTCAAGCGGTCGGCGCTTGCGCCAGTTTGGGCGCGCCAGGCGCTGGGCGTCAGCGCGTCCTCGCGCATCACAGCTTCGCCGCTGAACACGCCGATGGCGCCGCGCGCATCGACGTTGGGGCCTGCCGCGCGCTCTGCGCGCCAAGCCGCTTCGATCACCGCACGCGAAAGATCCAGTGGCGCGCGCCCGACCACGCGCACGCCGGCGTTGTCGAGCGAGATATCGTTCCAGCGCAACGCCGCGGCGTTCGCGTACAGGCGTACGCCCAGCGCGCCGTCCTGCGATGAAATCGCCAATTCCGCCGCGCCTTGCGACAACGCGTAGCGCTCGCCCGGGCGCGACGTTTCCGGGATCACCGCCAGGGCGGAAAAATCCTCACCCAGCACCCCGTCGCTGCTGAACGTCGCCGTCACCGCGCCGAACGGCGCTTCGATCAAAGCTTGCCCATCGACGATCTCAAGGCGGATCGCGGGAATGGAGGCGCGGCGCGCGCTTGGCCGGCCTTGCAAATGATCCAGCGCGCCGGCGGAAACATGGCCCTGCTGATCGAGCCGCAAACGCAGGCGCGGTTCGATCACGCGCAGCGTGCGAATATCGGGAACAATCCCGCGCCAACCCCAATGCGCCTCCACCGCCGCGATTGCGGCGTCGGGCGCGTTGTCGGCGCCGAAGCGCACGCCGCTCAGCACCGCGTGATTGAAATCGAGCGCGACGACCTCGAAATCCGCGTCGGCGCCGCGCTCGGCCAGCGCCGCGCCAATTAACAATTCGGCAATGGAAAAACGCGTGAACCAAAGCCCCGCGCCCAGCAACGTCGTGCTCACCCCCAGCGCGGCGAGCGCTGTGGCCCAGCCGATGAGGTATCGGCGGCGTCGGGGCGGGTCCTCCTGCGGCTGCGGCGCCGCCTGATCTTGACTCGCAACGGCCTGGTTAGACCTATGTGCCATTGTCCTCAGCTTGGCGCGGTCTTTAACGGACCATGAAGCGCCCCGTTGGGCCGCACCGTTGGGCCAACGGAATGCAGCAAATTCGGTTTCCGGTCGGATAATCACAAAGCGAAAACTCTTGTCCTTTGTGTGTTTTTCCCCGATTTGGGGCAGTGGAGCATAGGATTGCGCGCAGAATTCGCCCATCGCCTCGCACAGACGCGAAAGACGCTCGCCGCTTTCGGCGTGATGGCGCTTGCGTCGGGCTTGGGGCTGGGCCTCGCGTGGAACGCGGGCCTGTTCGGCGGCGCGGCGGCGGAAGCTGCTGAACAAAGTCTTGTGCGCGAAGCCGCCGCGCGCCGCGCCGAGCATATGGCGTTTACACAAATTTACCTGGCGCAAGAAACGCGCGAGGTGCGCGTGGGCGGGGGCGAAACGCTGGCCGGCTTGCTGGTGCGCGCCGGCGCGACGCAGGCTTCAGCAAGCGCGGCGATCAACGCGTTGTCGGGCGTGTACGATCCGCGCCGCATTCGCCCCGGCCAGCCGATTAGTTTGCATTTTCAGCGCAACGGCGATGTCGCCGAACTGACGGGCCTCGCGTTCCGTTCCGATCCTGGCGCGTCGGTGTTGGCTAATCGCGTTTCGACCGGCGGCTTCGCCGCGCGCGAAGTGCTGATGCCGGTGACGTTCGAGAACGCGCACATCGCCGCGCGTGTGGAAACGAGCCTTTACGCCAGCGCGCTCGCGCTCGGCGCCACCAGCCGCGAAATCGAAGCGCTCGCCGATGCGTTTTCCTACGACGTCGATTTCCAGCGCGACGTGCGCGCGGGCGATCATTTTGAACTCGTGTTCGAACGTTATTACGACGACGAAGGCGACACGGTGCGCACCGGGGATTTGCTGTTCGTATCGCTGGAAAGCCGCCGTGGGCCGCGCGCATTCTACGCGTTTTTGCCGCCCGGCGATTCACGCGTCGATTGGTACGATTCAGACGGTAAAAGCGCGCGGCGCTTCCTGATGCGCACGCCCATCAACGGCGCGCGTTTAAGCTCAGGCTACGGCATGCGCCGCCATCCGATCCTCGGTTATTCGCGCATGCATCGCGGCACCGATTTCGCCGCGCCCACCGGCACGCCGATTCTGGCCGCTGGCGAGGGCACGGTGGTGCGGGCCGGGCCGTACGGCACGTATGGCAATTATGTGCGCCTGCGCCATGGCGACGGCTATGAAACCGCTTACGCGCACATGTCGCGTTTCGCGCGCGGCTTGCGGGCGGGCCAGCGCGTGCGCCAGGGGCAAGTGATCGGCTATGTCGGCACCACCGGGCGCTCCACCGGCCCGCACTTGCACTACGAGGTGATGCGTCGCGGCCAGCAGGTGAATCCGATGAACCTGCGCGTCGCCAACGGGCGCAATCTCGAAGGCCGCTCGCTAGAGCTGTTCCGGATCGAGCGCGCGCGCATCGACACGCTGCGCCAGGCGCGCGCCGCCGAGGCGCCGCAGCAGGAAGCCGCGATCCAATCGGCCGCGCCCGCTCAGCCCTAGCGTTTGCGTGGCCGGCGACTAAGCTTCCGCGCATGTCAGATGATGTTTCCGCTCCGCCCATGATCGAGGCGCCGCAAGGATATGAGGCGCTGGAATTGCGCCGCGGCTTCGCGCGCCATATCGGGCCGATCTATCGCCGCCAACAGGGCGAGCATTCGACGCTCGCGTTCCGCGTGGAGGCGCACCACACCAACGGCCTGCGCAACACCCATGGCGGCATGCTGATGAGCTTCGCTGACATGGCCTGGGGACATGTCGTCTCGATCGAGACCTCATCTTATTGGGCTACCGTTAGACTGACCTGCGATTTCCTCGCCAGCGCCCAGCAGGGCGATTGGGTCGAGGGCGGGGCGGAAACGCTCTCGCGCGAGGACGGGCTCTACATCGTGCGCGGCAAGGTCTGGACCGGCGAGCGCCTGCTGATGACGGGCGCGGGCATTTTCAAGCCGCTGCAAAAGCGCGAGCCGCGCCCCGGGGAGCGGGCGTATGCGGGGCAGTAGGAAAAGGGGCGGTAGGCAGTAGGAAAAGCGAAAGGGCGCCGCTTGCGCGACGCCCCTATTGCCTACTGCCATTTGCCTACTCAGCACGCGTCGCGCGTTTTAAGCACCGCGGGAATAGTCATCAGCAGAATCCAAACCTCGCCGAGCCACGACCATTCCTCGACATATTCGCGGTCGAGGCGGATGCGTTTTTCGTAGCCGGTGCTGGAGCGACCGCTCACTTGCCAGAGGCCGGTGATGCCGGGGCGCACGAGCAGATAATAGCGCCGATCCTTGCCGTAGCGGTTCAACTCGGCGCGGGTCACGGGGCGCGGGCCGACAAGGCTCATCTCGCCGCGCAACACATTCCAAAGCTGGGGCAGCTCATCCAGGCTGGATTTGCGCAGGAATGTGCCAAACCAGGTCACGCGCGGATCCTTGCGCAGTTTCTGGCTCGCTTCCCATTCCGCCGCCGCTTGCGGATCGGTCAACAGGATGCGCGCCAGGCGCTCTTCGCTGTCGGTTTTCATGGTGCGGAATTTCAGGCAGTCGAAGCGCTTGCCGCGGCGCCCGACGCGCGTGTGCTTGAAGAACACCGGCCCAGGGTCGGTGAGCTTGATCAGCAACGCGATGGTCAAGAATGCCGGCGCGAAAAACAGCAACGCTGCAGCCGCGATCAGCATGTCAAACGCCCGTTTGGAGCGCCCGTTCGCTGCGCGAACTTTCGCGATCAGACGACGATCCGTGATCCGATGCGCCTTGCGCGCCTCGGCTGCACGATATCGCTCCGCCGCGTTCTGACGGCCTCGAAACGGAATCCTGACCGCGGATCCCGCTTCGATCATTTGGTTCGCCATTGTCCCTAACGACCCCCGCCATTTCCCTCCGTTAATGGCTTGGAAATGATCGCACGTGCCCATTGTGCAATGCAATGCTAGTCGCGTGCCAGGTGTGGGCTGCCGAAGGCTCTTTGGGAACCGTGGCCCGAGGGTTACAGTTAACGAGTCGCCGCGCCCTTTAGGCCGCGATTGTATACGAGAGGACGTCATTTGGGCGCCTTGCGCCGCCACCAGATCGACGAACCGGAAAACCGGATCGAAGATCGGCCAAATTTGTCACGGCCGCCGCAAAAGTCAGCCTTTCCGCGCTGGCTCGTGCTGTCGGGACTCGTGGCGTATTGCACTGTTTTCTGGGTGGTAATTTGGGCGGCGGGCTCGTGGGGGCTCAATCTCGTACGTGTCGCGATGGCTGGCGGCTCCGAATAGTTCGCATACAATTCGATGGACGTCCGCGCCGAAGCGCTAGCCCCTTGGGCGCGGATTGGGCTGGAGGCTTCTCAAATGACGCGTGCGTTCAAGCCAGCGGGCAAGCCCGCGGCGACATTCCCGCCATACGCGCAACGCATTGCAAACAGGGCAAATTCGGCGGATCGATCAGGTCTGGCCGGGCCGCGGGAGGCGCCGGCGCAGGGGGATTCCATCGTGCGCGCTCGTTCCATCCTAGCTTTGTTCGCCGCCAGCCTGATCGCGGCGCTTCCGGCCCACGCTTTCGCCCAGGAGGTCAATGACAGCGTCTCCGTGCGCGACCGCCCGCGCGATGAGTACGATCCGCTGGGCATGCGTTTCGGCGGCTTCACGCTGCATGCCTCCGTCGGGGCGACAGCCACGCACAACAGCAACGTCTATGCGTCCGAAACCAACGAGCAGGACGATTTGATTTTCACGGTGACGCCGCGCGCGCGCCTGCAATCGAACTGGTCGCGCCACGCGCTGATGCTGGAAGGCGGGGCCGCGATCGATCGCTACAACGATCTCGATGAAGAAGATGCGGAATCCTATTTCGTCGGCGCGGTCGGGCGCGTCGATATCGGCTCGAACACCTCCGTCTCGGGCATCGCGCGTTATGCGCGCGAGGTTGAGCCGCGCACCAATCCCGACGCGCTCACCGCCGGCGCGCCGGTGGAATATGATCGCTCCGAACTTGCCGCCTCGGTGCAGCACACATTCAACCGCGTGCGCGTGCGCGGCACGCTCGCGCATGTCGAATATGATTACGACAATGTGCCCGGCTTCCCGCAGGATTTCCGTGATATGGAGGAGGATCGCCTGACCGGCCGCGCCGAGGTCGAGCTGACGCCGCGCATCGGCTGGATCATCGAAGCCAGCACGGATGAGCGCGATTATGGCAATGCGCCGAACCTGAGCTCGGACGGCACGACTTTCCTCACCGGCGTCAACGTGAACCTCACGGATCTGATGCGCGGCGAACTGACGGTCGGCACGTTCGAGCGCGATTACACCGGCGGCAGCGTCGACGGCACGGCGATCGCGGCCAACCTCGAATGGTATGTCACGCGCCTGACGACACTGACCTTCTTCGCCAGCCAATCGGGCGAGGAATCCGGCGCCGTGGTGGCGCTGCCCTACACCGCGACCAATTATGGCGCGCGCGTGGATCACGAGCTTCAGCGCAACATCATCCTGACGGGCGGCGTGTCCTTCGGGCAGCGCGAGTATGAAGCCGGGTACGATCGCGATGATGAATTCTTCAGCGGCGACGCCGGGGTCGAGTATATCATGAACCGGCGCGTGGCGTTCAACCTGCGATATCGGCACGAAGAGTTGGAATCCAACGGCGTGAATCGCTATCGTGACTTTGATCAGGATGTGATCTCGGCGGGCGTAAGCCTGCGCCTCTGACGCAAAGAGGCGGTGCTCGTGGGGGGTGCGCCGTGAGTTTGGACGTATTGATGCCGGCCGCCAGGAAGCCGAAGGGAAAACGAGCCGCGCCGAAGGGCGCGGCTCACGCCATTTCTCTCCCCAACGCGTTGGGCGAGGCCGCTTGGGCCGAGGCCGATCGCGCGCTCGCCCAGGCCATGGCCGAATTTGAAGAGGTCGAGGCCGCCAGCAATCAGGTGCGCCGCGCCGAAGCGCTGATGCTGCTGCGCCAGGCGCTGGCGCGCGCGGCGCGCATGCGCGGCTTCTCACGCCTCGGCGGCGAGCCCGGCGCGGTCGAACCGTATGACGTCGATCGTCACGAACTGATCAGCGCCCCGCAGCGTCCGCCCGCGGAGGTGGTCATCGTCGCGCAGGGCGTGGCGCGCGGCGCGGACGTGCTTGTGAAGGCGCGCGCCAAGGCCGTACGCAAAAAGGCCGCGCCGTGAGCTGGACGCTGTGCGTCGATTTCGGCACGGCTTATTCCAAAGCCGCCGCCGCCCCGCGCGACGCCTGGGCGCGTTTCGATCCCGCGCGTGTGCGCCCGCTGATGCTGAACATGCAGGGGCAGGGCAGCGCCTTCCTGCTAGACAGCGCGGTGTTCGTCGATGAGACGCGCGTTCTGTTCGGGCGCGCTGCTTTGGAGCGTGTCGGCGCCGATCCGGCCTCCAAACGCACCGCGCTGCGCAGTTTCAAAACGTTGCTGAGCGTCAGCGATCTGGAGCGCGCGCTGAACACCGGTGTGCCCGCGTCGATCGATCCGCACCGCGTTTTCTCGATGCGCGACCTGATCGCGCTTTATCTCTCCTATCTCACCGGCTGCATCGCGCGCGCGGTAAGCGCCGATCCCGAGCTGCGTGGGGCGGATCTGGCGATGCGCTACGCCGCGCCCGCTTGGCGCTCCAGCGATGGGGCCAACGCGCACGCCAACGTCACGCGCCTGTTCGGCGAAGCCGCCGCGCTGCGGCTCGATCTTGGCGAGGATTTGTTGTCGCCCCAGGGCGTTGACATCGCCCGCGCGCGCGCCGCCTTGGACGCCACGCGCGGCGCCGGCGCGCCGGATATGGGCCTTATTTTTGAAGCCACGGCCGCGGCCGCCTATAGCTCGATTGGCCTTGAAAACGCGGCTTCGCACCTGATCGTGGTCGATATGGGCGCGGGCACCACCGACATCGCAGCACTTGCCGCCGCCGGCGGACGCCTGGGCGAAATCCCCGAAGCGCGCGTGACATTGAAACAAGCCGGCGATTTCGTGGATGGCATCATCGCCAACATCGCGCTCGACGCGCACGGCAAGCTGAAGACGCCCGCGCAGCAAACCGAATTCTGGCGCGTGATCATGGCCGATATGCGCGGCTTCAAGGAAACCCTGTTCGCCACCGGGCGCGCGGCGTTCCGCTTCGACAAGCGCGTCGTCAACGTGTCGCTCAAGGATCTCGATCGCGACAAGGATTTCCGGCTGTTCAACAGCGCGCTCACCGAAGCGTACGAGCGCGGAATCGCCGCGCTGCGCGACCGCGCGTTGGCCGATGGGCGGCGCGAAGTGCATGCGATTGCGGTGGGCGGGGGCGCGGCTGCGCCCTTCATCAAAGCGCTGATCCAGCGCAAGCCGCGCAGCGCCGGCAAGGTGAAAGTGATCGCGCGCCCGGCGACGCCTTCATGGGCGCATGCGCCAGCGTTTAACGGCAATCTCGCGCCGGTGTTTCCGCAATTGGCGATCGCGATTGGCGGGGCGCTGGCGCCGGACAGCATGATCGCCGCGCGCGGTGGCGTTAGTCCGGTCTGATCCGGCCGAAGCGGAAGCCGGGCGGCACGCGGTTCACATAAATGCCGGTGGTGAGGCGCGAACGCGTGCGCAAGGCGCGCATCGCGCTGCGCACCGCCGAAAGCGGGGTTTCATCCCATGCCGCCACGACTACGCAGCGATCGGCCATGCGCGCCAGCATGGCGCCTTCCGCGTTCGCCAAGGCAGGCGGGCAATCCAGCACGATCAGATCGTACTCCTGGCGCAAATGATCCAGCAGCACCGGAAAACCGGGCGCGCCAAACAAGGTGCGCCAGGGATTGCTTTCCTGCGCGGCGGGCAGAAAGGGCAGGCCGGTCTCGTCTTCGTAATCCACGAATGACGCCCACGCCTCCGGCCGCTCGGCCGCTTCCAGCACGCCGACGCTTGGCGTCCGCTCCAACGCGCGCGTCAGCGAGCGGCGGCGGATGTCGCAATCCACGATGATCACGCGCCGGCCCTGCTGCATCGCGCTGATCGCCACGCAGAGCGCCGATGTGGTTGCGCCTTCATCCAAACGCGGCGCGATAAACGCCACCACTTGATCGCCCGCGATCGCATCCTGCAGATCGCGGAATGCGGAGGCGAAGGCGGAAGAGGGTTGCTGGATCAGCGCGCCCAGCGGGTTGCGCGCGTTCGGCGGCAATTGGCGCAAAGCCTGCGGCGTGAGCTGGGGCGCAGCGCCCAGCACCGAATAGCCGCGATGGCGCCCAAGGCGCGCGATGGAGGTGATGGTGTTACGCCCGATCTCGCGCACGGCGGCGATCACGAACGCAACGCCAAGCCCGATCCAAACCCAAAGCTTCAACGCCGCTTCTAGACTGACGCCGCCAGTGATTTCGTAAGCAACGCCGCCGCCGATCACGAGCGCGGCGACTAATGCGAAAGCCCAAGCCTGACGCAGCGCCGCGCGCCACACGCGCGTCCACGGCGCGCCCCCGCGCGCGGGCTCAACGCGGCGCGCGCGCAAAGGCGGTCGCCACATCGATCCGGACGTGTAGTCGGATCGATCGCCAACTAGCGGGCCCGTCACTACAGCCAGTCTCCCTTGTCGGCATCCTTCCGGCTTTCCGTCCGCCAGAGACGCCTCAAGCCCCTACGCTCAGTCCATCCCCACCAATGTCTCTTGTTCGATTGGCGTGTGGTAGTTCAAGGGGGAACTTCATGGGGTGATTCCCTCGTCTTATCCACAGAAACGCGGCGGTTCGCGCGGGAGTGGCGCCGGTCACAGCGTTGTGGGCTGAGCGGGGGAAATATCGCTCGCCCGCGCCGCTAGAAGCGTTGCGCGCAAGGCTTGAGCTTCCTAATCTTGGTTAAGGCGGAGTCAGCATGCTTGTCCAATTGCCGCGGGGTCAGAACGGCCCAAAGAGCGCGTCGCCAGAAGGAGAGTGCACCGCGTTCGAGGCCGCGCTGCGGCGCGATCTCGCGAGTGCGCCCGTCATTTCCTACGATTCGATGCTGGGCGGCTGGGGCAAGCGCGCGATGGATGTCGCGCTGGTGATTGCTACGGCGCCGGCATGGGCGCCGGCCATGCTGATCGCGGCCGCCTGGTCCAAGCTGCGCCATCCCGCGCCGGTATTTCTCACCGAGGAGCGCATCGGCTATGGCGGGCGCGCTTTCGCCTGCCGCAAGCTGCGGATTGCGCCGCCGACGGCGGTGATTGAGCGCTTGCATCCCGTTTCGCCAGACGCCCCGCCCGAGCCCGCCAACGATTGGCGCGAGATCGCTTCGCGCGCGGAAACCGGGCGCGCCAAGTGGCGGCGGCTGTTTGAGAGCCTTCCAAGGCTCCTCAACGTGCTGAAAGGGGAGATGTCCCTGGTCGGCCCGGCCCCGCTCAGCGCTGAGGAGCTTGAGCCGCTCAAGACCTCCAAGCGCTATTATCTGAGCGCCCGCCCCGGCGTCGTCGGCATCGCCTCGATCGCCGACGCGGACGCCGAAGACCCCGGCCATTACAAGATTTATGCGCTTTCCTGGTCGCTTTCGGCCGATGCGCTGATCCTCTGGGACGCCATGCGCAGCCTGCGTCAGAAGGGCGAACTCTGGCAGCCTAGCTTCAAACTAAAGCGCGGCGGGGCCAAGCCAAGGGCCAGCCGCCGCCGGGCGTCAACCGCCGATTAGCTCTTCTTGGCGTGAATCCCGCTAAGCAGGGGCGCGGAGCGGGCTTTGCCGAATCTTATAGTCTTTGGTCACGATGCGCACGACGCGGCGGTGCAGCGCCGCATCGCCTCCTTCATGCGCGCTGGCGCGGAGGTGAGGGGCTTCACCATGCGTCGCGGGCCGGCGTTCGATCCGCCCTGGCCGAACGTCGATCTGGGTGAAACCCGCGACGCCGCTTTCGCCCAACGTCTGGGCGCCCTTGCACACGCGGCGCGCATGCTGTCGGGGCATAAAAAAACGCTCGCTGACGCGGATATTTTTTACGCGCGCAATCTCGACATGGCGCTTCTCGCCACACAGGCGAAAAGCATGAGCCGCTCTCGCGCGCAGATTGTGTATGAATGCCTCGATATTCACCGCTTCATGACGCGCACGGATGCGCTCGGCGCGACGATGCGCGCTCTGGAGCGGCGGTTGCTGAAGGCGTGCGGGCGCGTGATCATCTCTTCGCCCGCGTTTGAGCGCGAATATTTCGCCAAGCGCCATCCGGGCGCTTATCGCGCGCAAATCATCGAAAACCGCATGCCGCCTGGCTTCGATTACGGGCCGCGCCCAAGCGAAGCGCACACGCATGAGGGCGTCGTCAATATCGGCTGGTTCGGCAATCTGCGCTGCAAGCGCAGCTTGGGCCTGTTGCTCGATGTTGCGGCGCGCTTTCCCGATCGTGTGCGGCTTTCGCTGCGCGGCGCGCCGGCGAAGGCGGAGTTCAGCGATTTTGAAGCGGCGGTCGCGGGGCGCGCGAACGTGCGCTTCGGCGGGCGCTATCGCTGGCCGGATGATCTCGCCACGCTTTACGAAGGCGTCGATCTCGTTTGGGCTGGTGATTTTCACGACGCGGGCGCGAATTCAAAATGGCTTCTGCCCAACCGCCTCTACGAAGGCGGCTATTATGGCGCGCCGCCGTTCGCCCCCGCCGACAGCGAAACCGGGCGCTGGATCGAAGCGCACGGTTTCGGCTTCACGCTGGATGAGCCGCTGGAAACAACGCTGCCCGATTTCATCGAGCAGCTCACGAGCGCACGCATCGCGCAAGCGCGCGCGCGCCTGATGGCCGCGCCGGAGAGCGTGTTTCTGCAAGATGAGCGCGAAATTCCTGACCTCATCGCGAGCCTGATGACGGAGCGGCGCTCATGACCAAGCCCGTGCTGGTCATGCTGCTGAGCCGCCATCCCTATGCGGAAAAAAGCGGGCGCGGCTTCATGCTGCGCCAACGCATCGCCCAATGCCGCGCGCGCTTTGACGTGCGCCTCGTGGTGATGGGCTCTCCCGCCGGCGATGCGAGCGATGAGGGGATCGTGTTCCTCGGCCTCGCGCCGAAGCTCTCGCTGCCGCTCAATGCGCTGCGCCTGGCGCGCCTGCCATTGCAGACCTGGTTTTACTATAGCGCCGCCGCGCGCGCGCGGATTGCGGCGTTGGCGCGTGAAAGCGGGGCGGACGCGATTTATGTGGACATGCTGCGCCTCGCCTCGCTCGCGCGTGATCTGCCGCGCAACGTGGCGTTGATTGTCGATTACGACGACCTACTGTCCGTCCGCTATCGCCTAGCCGACAAAAACGGTTACGACGTGCTGGGCTTTCTCTCAAAACGTTTCGGCCCGCTGGCGGGTGTCGCGCGCGCGTTTGCCGCGCCGATCCTCTCGCTTGAAGCCAGCCGCTGCGCCGCGTACGAAAAAGAAATGATGAGCCGCGCCGACGTGGCGCTGTTCACCTCCCCGCGCGAGGCGCAGGCGATGGTGGAGAAGGGCCCCGCCCTTGTGCTCGCCGCCCCGCCGACGCTCGCGCCGCACGCCCCGCTCAGCGCTGCGCCCGGCGATCGGCTGATCTTTCTCGGCAACATGCATTACGCGGAAAACATCGCCATGCTGCGCAGCCTGGCGCAGGCCGCCGATGCGCTCACCGCCGAAGGCGCGTGGCCCGCGGGCGTGGTGATCGAGGCGGTGGGCGATCACGCGCGCGATCTGCCGGGGCGCTTCCCCGCCGCGCCGATCCGGTTTCTCGGGCGTGTGGACGATCTCGCGACCTTGGCAGGCGCTGGCATTTTTCTGGCGCCGGTGACGAGCGGCAGCGGCGTGAAGCTCAAAGTGCTGGACGGCATGGCGCTGAGCTGCCCGGTCGTCGCCACGCCCAAGGCGCTTGAGGGCTTAAGCGCGCGCGCCAACCGCGATCTCCTCGTCGCGCCCGATCCAAAAGCGGTGTTGGCCGCGGCGATCAAGCTGCGCGGGCGCCCTCAGCTTCGCGCCAAACTCGCCCGCCGCGCGCGCGCTTATCTGGAGCGCGCGCATGCGCCGGCTTTAGGCATTGAGGTGTGCGACGCGATCGAGGCCGCCGTCACGCGCGCGAAGGCGCGTTAGCCGACGCTGTAATACGATTTGGATTGGTAGAAATAGAGCGAGTCCGCGTAGCTCTGCCAATGCGGCTGCACGCAGTTGAGCGCGATGCCGAGCACCTTGCCGCCCGCGCCTTCCGTTTGGTGCACCGCCGAGCGCACAGCGCCCACAGCCGAACGGCCCGCGCGCGCCACGATCACGGTCGTATCCGCGTGCTTCACCAGAACGCGCGTCTCGGCCACGGCCAGGATCGGCGCGCAATCGAGGATCACCAGATCGTAGTGCTGGCGCAATTCGCCCACCAGACGCTCCATCGCGTCAGAGCCGAACACGTCGCGCGGCGTGAAGCCCGAGGTCGCCACCGGCAGCACATGCGCATCCGAATTCGGATCGCGCACGATGGCTGAGCGCCAGGGCGCTTCACCGGCCAGCACTTGCAGGATGCCGACATCGGTTTCGATATCGATCACGTCGTTGATCGATTGCTTGCGCAGGTCGCAGTCCACGACGACGACCTTCTGGCCGCTCATCGCGGCCACGCGCGCCAGGCACATGGAGATCGTGGTCTTGCCTTCATCCGGCAGGGCGGACGTCACGGCCACAACCTTCACCGAGAAATCAAGTTTGGAATAAACGATCACCGTGCGAAGCACGCGCAGCGCCTCGGTGAACGCCGACATCGGCCGGCCCACGAGATAGCCCGAGGGGTGACGCTCCGCCGGCGGCATCTGGCGCATCATGCGCTTGGAGATGGTGGGGATCGAGGCGATCGCGGGGTGGCCCACTTTCGCTTCCAGATCGTCGGCGTTCTTCACCGATTGATCGAGGATTTCGGCCACCACGCCCGCACCGATGCCGAGCATCAGCCCCAGCGCGATCGCCAGCGCCAGCGCAATGCGCAGCTTGGGCGAGGAGGGCGAGCTTGGCACGTCCGCGTACGTCATGAGGCGCGCGTCGGAAATGTTGAGCTGATCCTGGTCGGCGATTTCCTGGTAGCGCTGGAGATAGCTTTCGTACACTTCGCGGCTGGCGGCGGCTTCACGCTCCAACTCGCGCAGGCGCACGCTCGAGCTTGAATTGTCGTTAAGGTCGCCCGCCGCTTCGCGCAGCGAGTTTTGCAGCGTGGCCAGGCGTGCGCGCGCCACCGACACCTCGTTGCCGAGGTTCACGGTGATGCGTTGAATTTCGCGCTGGATCTGCTGATTGATGTCCTCCCGCTCGGCGCGCACCGATTGCACCGCCGGGTGGGTTTCCAGATAACGCAGCTCAAGCTCGGATTGGCGCTGGGCGATTTCGGC
>CAZWQS010000068.1:0-13808 GCA_964635925.1 uncultured Terricaulis sp.
GACTCATGTTTCAAGTCTCCGCTAATATGGCGCTCAAGACAAGGAAAATCGGCCCGAAACAAGGGTCGCGGGGGAAACGCCGGGCATGCCGGTTCACGTGCTCAGAGACGGAGCGGCCATGGCCTACGCCGAAGACGGTGTGGGCGCGCCCTGCCTGCTGATCCACGGCTGGGCCGCGCACGGGGGCTTTTTTCAGGATTTCGCGGCGCGCCTGGCCCGCACGCGGCGGGTGCTGACGCTGACATTGCGCGGCCATTTGGGCTCTGAGCCGGGTCAAACGCCCCTCACCATTGAAACCCTGGGTGAGGATATCGCGGAATTCGTCGAAGCGCTCGACCTAAAGGCGGTGACGGCGCTCGGCTGGTCCATGGGCGCGATGGCGCTCTGGTCGGCGGCGGGGCGGCTCGGCAACCGGCTCGAGGCGATCATCGTCGAGGAAATGGCGCCGCGCCTCACCAACGATTCGGGCTGGGCCTTCGGCCTCATGGGCGGCTATGGCGCCGACGACATCGCCGCCACGATCAGCGAAATCGAAGCCGATTGGCCCGCCTATGTCGCGCGCTTTGCGCCGCGCATGTTCGCCCCGAACGCCCGCACGCAAAGCCCCGCGCTCATTGAGTGGGCGCGCACGGAAATGTCGAACAACAACGCGCGGGCGATGGCCTCGTTCTGGGCTTCGATGGCCGCTCAGGATTTTCGCGGCCAGCTTTCGTCCATCGAAACGCCAATGCTCGTTCTGCACGGCGCCGAGAGCCAAGTCTATCCCGACGGCGCCACGGCGTTCGTCGCCAACGCGGCGCAGAACGGCGCGCACGTCATCATCCCGGGCGCCGGCCATGTGCCGCACCTCGAAACGCCGGATGTTTTTTTTCAACAGGTCGAAGCCTTCACCCGCGCAACGCGGCGGCTAGAGACGAAAAGCGGAGGAGTTTTTCCATGAAACGGTTTGGCGATACGGCGCGCTATGCGCTTTTGTTTGCGAGCGTGTGCGCGGCGCCGTTCGCGTTCACATCCCCCGCGCTGGCGCAGGATGGCGTGACGGAGGACGAAGGCATCGTCGTCACCGCCCGCCGCCGTGCCGAAAACCTGCAGGACGTGCCGATCGCCATCACAGTGCAATCGGCTGAAGATCTCGACAATCGCGGCGCCGTCGATATCACAGTGCTGCAGCAAACGGTGCCGAACGCCACGGTGCAGGTGGCGCGCGGCTCCAATTCCACGCTGACTGCTTTTATTCGCGGCGTCGGCCAGCAGGATCCGCTCTGGGGCTTTGAGCCGGGCGTCGGCCTCTATGTCGACGACGTCTACGTCGCCCGCCCGCAGGCGGCGGTCCTCGACATCTTCGACATCGAGCGCATCGAAGTGTTGCGCGGCCCGCAAGGCACGCTCTATGGCCGCAACACGATCGGCGGCGCGGTGCGCTACGTCACGCGCGAGATGGATACCGATGAAGCGCACCTCAGCGCGCGCCTCAATGTCGGCTCCTACAATCAACTTGACGCCATCCTCACTGGCTCGGTGCCGCTGCACGAAACTTTCGTTATCGGCGGCGCCATCGCCGGCTACACGCGCGACGGCTACGGCACGAACATCAACACCGGCGCGGAACACTACAACAAGGATGTCAGCGCCTATCGCGGCAGCGCCCAATGGACACCGACCGAGACCCTGACCATCCGCCTCACGGTGGACGGCGTGAATGACAATTCGAACGCCCGCCACGCACACCGCCTGCTGCCGTTCGGCGCCAATCCTGACTACGCCGTGCTGCCGAGCATCTATGACACAAACTCGGGCGCGGGCGATAAGAACCGCGTTGAGACAAGCGGTGAAGCGCTGCACGTGGATTGGGAAGTTAGCGATGCGCTGACGCTACGCTCGATCACCGCGCATCGTGAAGGTGAAACCCGCGGCAACATTGATTTCGACGGCACGCCGGATCCGACGCTGGA
Organism: uncultured Terricaulis sp.; assembly: GCA_964635925.1. Taxonomy (GTDB): domain Bacteria; phylum Pseudomonadota; class Alphaproteobacteria; order Caulobacterales; family Aquidulcibacteraceae; genus Vitreimonas. The sequence goes on from CAZWQS010000068.1 coordinate 1,953, forward strand.
CATCCCGGCCTACTATGCGGACGATCAGTTCAGCCAAGAATTCCAATTGCTGTTCGATTTCGGCCGCGTGCAAGGCGTCGCCGGCGTCTATTATCTGGACGCCATGGCCGAAGGCGCGTTTGACACGGTCGCCACGCTTGCGGGCGGACTTACCATCGCCACGCAAGGCCGCGTCGATACCGAATCACTCGCCGCGTTCGCGGACGTGAACATCGACATTCTCGACAATCTCGCGCTATCGATCGGCGCGCGCTGGACGCGCGATGAGAAGACCGGCACAGTCTATCGTCAGAATTTCACGCAGACGTTCGCTGGCGAGCGTAGCCCGTTCTTTGGCGGCTCGCCCACGCCGGGCCTGCTGCGCACCGACTACACCAACAGCCGCGAATTCGAGGAAGTCACCCCGCGCGTCTCGCTCACCTGGGAGCCGCTGCAGGAGCTGACGATCTACGGCTCCTACAGCCAGGGCTTCAAATCCGGCGGCTTTGATATGCGCGGCGACGCGGTGCTGACGCCCGACACGGTGAACGGCTACGATCCGGAATTCGTGGACACCTATGAAATCGGCTTCCACTCGGGCTTCCTGCAAGGCCGCGTGAACCTTTCGGGCGCTGTGTTCTATTCCGAATATTCGGACATGCAGATCACGCGTCAGGAGCCCACGCTGTTCGGCGGCATCGCCAGCTTCGTGGACAACGCCGCCGAGGCGACCATCCAAGGCGTCGAACTCGAAGGCCGCGTGTTCATCACCGACAACCTCACCGCCAATTTCGCGCTTGGCTATATCGACGGCGAGTTTGGCGAGTATCGCTCGACCGCGGTGAACCCGGCCCCGCCGCCCACCACGATCCCGATCGATCTCTCGGGCCTCGCCGCGTTCCAAAATACGCCGGACACGACGGGCGCGTTCTCGCTGACATACCAGGCCAATGTCGCGGGCGGCATCCTGGCGATCACGCCGTCGGTTTCGTACCGCGGCGACAGCCAGATGTTCGAGTTCGCCACTGCGGCGCTCGATCAGGACGCCTTCACGCTCTACAACGCCTCGGTGGTGTGGACGTCCGAGGGTGATCGCTTCCGCCTTGGCCTGCACGGGCTGAACCTGTCCGACGAAGAATATCGCATCGGCGGCTACAACTTCCCCGGCGCGATCTATGGCGACTCCATCGTCGCCTTCTACGGCCCGCCGCGCACGGTCACGGCGTCCGTGGAAGTGCGCTTCTAAAACTCTCCTCCCCGAGAGCTCTTTACGGCGGCGCGAAATCCCTCGCGCCGCCGTTTTCTTTTGCGTATGGCCTGCCCCCATGACTGACACGACCGCCAAGCCCGAGGCCCCTTCGTATCGCTATCTGGTGCTGGGCCTTCTGTTCATCGCCTACACGTTCAATTTCATCGATCGCCAGATCATGGGCATCCTGAACGTGCCGATCCAAACCGAGCTCGGCGCCAGCGACGAGCAGATGGGGCTCTTGGGCGGGTTATCGTTCGCGCTTTTCTACACGGGCCTTGGCATTCCAATCGCGTTTCTGGCCGATCGCTGGGACCGCTCCTGGATCATGACCGCGGCGCTAGCATTGTGGAGCGGCTTCACCGCGCTGTGCGGCTTCGCGCACACCTATATCCAACTCTTCCTCGCCCGCATGGGCGTGGGCGTTGGCGAAGCGGGCGGGGTTGCGCCGGCCTATTCGCTGATCTCTGACTATTTCCCGCCGAAGGAGCGCGCGCGGGCGCTGGCGGTTTATTCCTTCGGCATCCCGATCGGCAGCGCCGCGGGCATCGCACTGGGCGGCATCGTCGCGAGCTTGGTGGATTGGCGCGTGGCGTTCATCACGGTGGGACTCGCGGGCGTCCTGTTCGCGCCGATCTTCCGCTTGTTCGTAAAAGAGCCCCAGCGCGGGCGCTACGATGTGAAGCTGGAAGCGGCGGCGGCGCCTGCCGTGAAGAAAGCCGGCTTCGGCGAAGCCATCGGCTATATCGTGAAGAAACCGAGCTTTTGGCTGCTTTCCATCGGCGCGGCCTTTTCATCCATGATGGGCTACGGCTCGTTCTATTGGATCCCCACGTTCCTGCAGCGCTCCTACGGGTTCGATCTGCAGCAGGCCGCCTTCTTCTATGCTTCAATCCTTCTGCTGGGCGGCGTGATCGGGGTTTGGCTCGGCGGCTTCCTGGGCGACAAGCTCGGCGCCAACAAGCGCGCCATGTTCGCGATCGTGCCGGCGTGCGCGTGGCTGTTGGCCATGCCGTGCTATGCGCTCGGCCTGCTTTCGCCCTCGCCGCAATTCGCGTTCTTCCTCTTCCTTGTGCCGACCGCGTTGGGACTGGTGTGGCTTGGACCGGTGATCGCCGCCGTGCAGCATCTGGCGCCGGCGCACATGCGCACGGTTGCGTCGGCCAGCTTTCTCTTCATCAACAATCTGATCGGCATCGGCGTCGGCACCTGGGCGCTGGGGCGCTTGTCAGATGAGCTGACGGCTCAATACGGCGAAGAGGCGCTGCGCTATTCGATCCTCTACGGCACCGGCTTCTACATCATCGCCGCGCTGCTCTACCTCTTGGCCGCGCGCGTGCTGAAGCGCGATTGGGTGGATTGAGCCACGCATCTCGCCTCCCCGCCAAGCCCCGCACTTGATGCGGGGGCGCGCGCGGGGACCCAGAGCCAAACGCTGCGCCTGTTGTTCTGGGCCCCCGCTCTCCAGCCCGCTTGCGCCGGCCTCTCGGCGGGGGCGCGCGTGTTGGATACTTGCATATAACTGACCGGTCAGTTATATATCACCCATGCTCCCAACCTCTTCCCCCAAAAGGAGAAAACCGCCCGGCCCGCGCTGGAAGCGGCGCGCGGAGGCGCGGCCGGAGGAAATCCTGGACGCGGCGCTGGCCGAATTCACCGCGCGCGGCTTCGAGGCCGCCCGGATGGAGGACATCGCCAAGGCCGCCGGCCTCTCCAAGGCAGCGGTCTATCTCTATTTCCCCTCCAAAATGGCGGTGCTTGAGGCGCTGATCGAAGCCAAGGTGGCCCCGCTGGCCGCGCAAGTGCAGCAGCTCTCGGCCGCGGGGCGCGCCAATCCGATGGCCGCGCTGCGCGCGCTGGCCACGCTCGCCGCGCACCGCGTGGCCGATCCCAGCATTTTCGGCGTGCCGCGCCTGGTGCTGGGCCTTTCGGGCCGCTTCCCGGAGATCGCCGATTATTATCGCACGCACGTGGTCGAGAAAGCGCGCGCCGCGCTGGAAACGCTGGTGCAAGCAGGCATCGATCAGGGCGTGTTCCGCAAAGTCGATCCGCGCGCGGCCACGCGCGCCATGATCGGGCCCCTCTTCTTTGAAGCGCTGTGGACGCATGTGTTGCGCGGGGAGAGCGCGCTTCACGATCCGCAAACGCTGATCGATCATCATTTCGACATCCTGCTGAACGGGCTGGAGCAACGCGCATGAAGCGCCTTCTTGTCATTCCCCTCGCTTTGCTCGCCACCGCGTGCGGGGCCAATGCGCCGCAAGCGCTGCACGGCTATGGCGAGGCCGATTACGTCTACATCGCCAGCCAGGAGGCCGGCGTCGTCGGCGAGCTGTTCGTGCGCGAAGGCGATCATGTGGATGCGGGCCAGGCCGTGTTCACACTCGACCGCGAGCGGCTCAGCCTCAACGCGCAAAGCGCGAGCGCCCAAGCCGCGGCCGCCGCGCAAGCCGTGCGCACGGCCCAGGCGGATGCAGCACTGGCGCAAAGCAATCTTGAGCGCGGGCAGGAATTGTTCGATCGCGGCTTCTATCCCCAAGCGCGCCTTGACTCAGACCGCGCCAGCCGTGACGCGGCGAATGCACGCCTGGCGCAGGCGCGCCGCGAAGCAAACGCTGCGGGCGCACAAACCAATTTGGCGCGCACCCGCGTAGGCGATCTTTCGGTCTCGGCGCCGCGCGCGGGCGCGATCGAGCGTATCTATTATCGCCCCGGCGAGGTGATCGCCGCGGGCGCGCCGGTGGCCGCGTTGCTGGCGCCGGAAAACATGAAAGTGCGCTTCTTCGCGCCGCAGGAGATGCTTTCGCGCTTCCCCGTCGGCGCGCGCGTACTGGTGAGCTGCGACGGCTGCGGCGAGCCTGTCGAGGCGCAAGTGAGCTACGCCGCAAGCGAGCCGCAATTTACCCCGCCCGTCATCTATTCGCTCGATCAGCGCGACAAGCTCGTCTTCCTGATCGAAGCACGCCTCGCGGCCCCGGGCGCCATTCGCCCCGGCATGCCGCTGGATGTGCGGCCTGCGTCGTGAGCGACGAATTCGTCATCGACGTCACGGGGCTCACCAAAAGCTTCGGCGACCGCAAAGTGGTCGATAATTTCGACCTCAAAGTGCCGCGTGGCGCGATCTACGGCTTTCTGGGCCCCAACGGTTCGGGCAAGACCACGACCATCCGCATGGTGTGCGGGCTGTTGAAGCCGGAAACCGGCCAGGGCCGCGTGCTGGGCTTTGACGTGCTGCGCGAGAGCCTCAAAATCAAAGAACGCGTCGGCTACATGACGCAGAAATTTTCGCTCTACGAAGACCTTTCGATCCGCGAGAATCTGGAATTCATCGCCCGCCTCTATGGCCTCGATCGCCGCGCCGAGCGCGTGGATCGGGCGCTGGAGGATTTGGGGCTGGCCGAGCGGCAGCAGCAATTGGCCGGCAAGCTTTCCGGCGGCTGGAAACAACGCCTCGCGCTGGCAGCCTGTATGATCCATGAGCCGGAATTGCTGCTGCTGGACGAGCCGACCGCCGGCGTCGATCCCAAAGCGCGGCGCGATTTCTGGGATGCGATCCGCCGTTACGCGGCCCAGGGCGTCACCACGCTGGTTTCCACGCATTACATGGACGAAGCGGTGCAATGCGATTCCATCGCCTACATCGCCTACGGCAAGAAGCTCCTGGATTCGCACACCGCCGACATTCCGAAGCAAATCGGCTTGCATGCCTGGCGCGTCGCGGGCCGGCCGCTGATGGACGTGCAGACAATGCTGGAAACCTCGCCGGGCGTTGATCTCGCCGCCCGCTTCGGCGCGGAGATCCACGCCTGCGGACGCGATCCGGCGGCGCTTGAGCGCGCGGTCAAAGCGGCCAAAGCCGCGCATCCGCACGTGGAGATCGCGCCGATCGAAACCGGCTTCGATGAGATTTTCATCTATTTGATGGCCGGCAGCACGGACAATTTCCAATGAAGCCGCCCGCCATCTTCACCCTGCCCGCACTTGATCTTTCATGGTCGCGCATCGCGGCGGTGTTCTTGAAGGAATTGGTGCAGATGCGGCGCGACCGCATCACCTTCGGCATCATGGTGGCCATGCCGATCGTGCAGCTCATCCTGTTCGGCTACGCTATCAACACCGATCCGCGCCACATGCCCGCGGTGATCGAAATGCGCGAGGACGGGCCGTTGACGCGCGCGTTCCTGGCTTCGCTGCACGCCTCTTCCTATGTCGATATCGTCGCCATCGTCGCCGATGGGGCCGAGGGCGATGCGATGCTGCGTTCTGGCGAGGCGAATTTCCTCATCTCCATCCCCGAAGGGTTCGAGCGGCGCCTGGTGCGCGGGGAGCGCCCGCAAATTCTGCTCGCGGCGGACGCCAGCGATCCCGTCGCCGCCGGCGGCGCCATTAGCGCGATCGAACGCGTGGCGCAATCGGCGTTCGCGCCCTCTTTCGAGGGATCGCTCGGCTTCCTCGCCCGCGCGCCGCCGCCTTACGAGATCGTGGTGCACCGCCGCTACAATCCCGCCGGCGAAAGCGCGTTCAACATCGTGCCGGCGCTCTTGGGAATCATCCTCACCATGACCATGGTGATGATCACCTCGATCGCGCTGACGCGCGAAAGCGAGCGCGGCACCATGGAAAATCTGCTGGCCACGCCCGTGCGCCCGATCGAAGTGATGATCGGGAAGACGACGCCCTACATCCTCGTTGGCGCGATCCAAGTCGGCATTGTGCTGGTGATGGCGCATTTCCTGTTCCACATTCCGTTCACCGGCTCGCCGCTGGCGTTCACGGCGGGCGTGTCGCTCTTCATCTTCGCCAACCTGATGCTCGGTTATCTCATCTCCACCATCGCGCGCACGCAGATGCAGGCGATGCAGACGGCGTTCTTCGTCTTCCTGCCCTCGATCCTGATGTCGGGCTTCATGTTTCCGTTCAAGGCGATGCCGATGTGGGCGCAATGGATCGGCGAAGCGCTGCCGATCACGCATTTCCTGCGCATCGTGCGCGAGGTGGTGCTGAAGGAGGCGCGCCTGGCCGATATCGTCAACGATCTCGGGCCGCTGGCGCTGATTACCTTGGTGTTGGCGAGCCTTGCGCTGCTGCGCTTCCGCAGCACGCTGGATTAAGCGCGCGCCGCGTTCAGCGATTCTTGCGGCGCGGGCAGCTCAAGCGCGGCGAACAAAGTTTCCACCACGGCTTCGCCGTCGCCGGTCTGCGCCAGCAGGCCGAGGCGCTCCATGATCTCGCCAAGTTCGGCCAGGCCGCGCGGGGCCGACATCGCCGCCTGCACGCCGTCCACGCCGCAAGGCGCAGGCGTTTCATTGGCGCTGATCAAGAGCTCATGCAGCTTCTCGCCCGGGCGCATGCCGACGAACGTGATCGCCATGTCCTCGTCCGGCTTCATGCCCTGCAAGCGGATGACGTCGCGCGCCAAGTCCACCACGGGCAGCGCCTCGCCCATATCGATCACCAAGGTCGCCCCGCGCGGGCTATCGGCGTTGAGGCCGATCGCGGCGGCTTGCAGCAGCACGTCCGCAGCTTGCGGGATCGAGAGGAAAAAGCGCGTCACCGCAGGATCGGTCACCGTCAGCGGGCCGCCGCGGGCGAACTGGCGTTCGAAAATCGGCGCCACCGAGCCAGCGGAGCCCAACACATTGCCGAGCCGCACCGAAACCGCGCGCGGGCCCGGCGCGCGATCCAGCGCTTGGCAATACAGCTCGCCCAGCCGCTTGGAGGCGCCCATCACGCCGGAGGGATCGACCGCCTTGTCGGTGGAGACGAACACCAATTCCGCGCCTACATCGCGCGCGGCTTCGGCCACATGGCGCAAGCCGCACACATTAGTGAGCACGCCCTCGCTCGGGAATTGCTCCACCAGCGGCACCTGCTTCAAAGCGGCGGTGTGGAAGACGATGTCGGGCTTCTCGCGCCCGAACCAGCGCTTCATCGCCTGCTGATCGCGAATATCGGCCAGCACGAGCGCGGCGTCGCGCAGTTCAAGGCTGATGCGGTGAAGATTGAATTCGGAGCTATCCAGCAGCGTCAACCGCGCGGGATCGAGCGCGGCGACGCGGCGCGCCAGTGCTGCGCCGATAGAGCCGCCGCCGCCAGTGATCAGCACGCGCCGGCCGGCGATGCGGGCGCGGATGCGCGCCCAGTCCACGTCACACAATTCCGCGCCGACCAGATCGTCCAGGCTGAGCGGGCGCACACGCCCCTCTTCCAGCAACAGAACGCGCATCCGCGCCTCGGCGGCGCGGGCCAGCAGGACGCGGGTGATTGCAACCGAAGGCGCCCCCGCGAGGATCACCGCCTGCCCGCCTGTTTGGTCAAACTGCAGGGCCTCCCAAGCGGGCGCGCGCGCCAGCACAGGCATATCGATTTCGCCGCCGCCAACAATGGCCGCGCCAATCAATTCAATGCCTTGCGATCTCCAGTCCGCGGCGGTCACCGCCTCAAGGACTGCGCCGTGAGCACCTGTTAGGACGGCTTTGACCGTCATCCACCACCCGCCGGATTTGTTCTCAATTGCGCCGCAATTTATTCTCCTCGCGGGCGCACTTGTCCACTCAGAGATGCGGTTATCCGCCCAACGATTCCGTTATCCTCCCAACGATTCCGTTAAGCGCGTCATTGCGGCAACGTCATCTTTCCGTTGCAGGCGGCTACCTCGAGCGGGGCGTCCAGATTGGCGCCGCCGATCTCAAAAATTCCGCCCGCGGCGCGCACCAGGGCGCAACCGGCTGCCACATCCCAGATCATGGATCCGGATTCCCGGTAGGCTTCCGCGCGACCCGCCGCGACATAGGCCAGCGCCGAGGCTGCGGAGCCGATCATCCGCACTTTGCGCCAAGTGCTGAGGCGCGCTTCAAATAGCGCCATCGATTCAGGGCTGGCGCGCGATGGCACCCCGGTTTGCAAGATGCCGGAGGCCGGCGCATCGATGCTGGAGACCCGCATCGGCGCGCCATTGAGCCACGCGCCCGCGCCGGCCAACCCGGTAAACCGCTCGTTAAGCGCAAAACAATCCACCACGCCCAGCACCGGCGCGCCCTGATCCAGCAACGCGATCGACACCGCGCAATGGGGATAACCGCGCAGATAATTCACGCTGCCGTCCAGCGGATCGACCGCCCAGACGTAGCGGCTCTCGCCCGCGCGCACCCAACCAGCCTCTTCGGAGATGATCGGAAACGGCGCGGCGCGCTCCAGCGCGGCCAGGATCATGGCTTCGGCGCGTTTATCGGCGTCGATTTTGACCTCGCGCCCGTGCTCGGCCTCGATCACGCTCCATTCGGCGCGATGGGCTTGCAGCGCCTGCCCCGCTTCGCGCGCGGCGGCGTCCGCGATCGCCAGCAAGTCCTTGAGATCTTCCACGCGCGTGCTCCTCACCCAAAACTGATACGCGCGCGCGCGGCCTTGGAGAAGCATCCGATCCGCGCTTTAGTGACGCCGGGAGCTGGGCATGGATGGCGCCTCCGCCAATGCCGCCCGCGCGCGTCTCAAATCGCCCGCGGGGATGAGCGTTTCCGCGCTCGATAAACGCCTCGGCCTGCGCCGGCGCGCGCGGGAGGACGCAGCCCAGAATCTGCCGCCCCAAGACGCCGCCGATCTCTCGCCCGCCGAAACCGCGATCGTCGAAACGGTCGCCGCCGAACGCGCGCGTGTGGACCAGGCGCGCGCGGACGCCAAAGCGGAAACCGAGCGACGCCTGCGCGCGCTCGCGCCGCATCCGCAAGACATGTCCGGCCCCGCGCTTGAGGCGCGGTTGAGTTTGAAGCAGGCCGCCGGTCGGGTGGCGCACGATTGGGGCGAGGCGGCCGCGCGCGCGGCGCTGACGCGCGACGAATTCGCAGCTTTCAAACGCACGCACGAATTGCGCCGCGCCGCCGTGTTTCCGGACTCGCCGCTGATGCAGGCGGGCCTTCTGTTCGCCGCCGCCTTGTTCGAAGCGCTGTTCAGCGCCGCGCTGTTCGCCGAGGACGATGACCGCGGCTTGCTCGGCGGGGCGATCACGGCGATCGGCCTCTCGGGCGCGAACGTCACGCTCGGCTTTCTCGCGGGCTTTCTTGGCCTGCGCTATCTGCAGCACGCGCGGCTGCCGATCAAAGCGCTGGGCGCGGCCGGCTTTGGCGCGATGGCGCTGCTGGCGTTGATGCTCAATTTGTTCGCCGCCGATTGGCGCGATCAGATGGCTGCGCTGTCGGGTCGTCAGCTCGATCTCGGCGCCGATGCGAGCTTTCGGCTCTGGTCGCTGCTGCAATTGGATTCGCCGCAAGCCATCATTCTGCTGATGCTCGGCGCGGGCGTGTGGGTGTTCGCGGCGATGAAGGGCTATTCGGGCTTTGACGATCCCTACCCCGATTACGGCAAGATGGCGCGTGCCGTACGCGACGCGGCGGAAGATTATGGCGACGTGCGCGACGAAGGCCGGCGCGCGTTGGAGACGCCAATCGACGCGGCGAAAGCCGCGCTGAACACGCGCGTTGCGGCCATGCGCACCGCGTTCGAGGCGATGAGCCGCGCGTTCGACGCCGCCGCGCAGGAGATGGACGTGTTCGACGCCCAGGCCCGCGCGCTGGACGAAGCCGCGGCCGCCGCCGTGCATTTCTATCGCCAGGAAAATCTCGCCGCGCGGCAAACGCCCGCGCCGAGCTATTTCAACACGCCCCCGCCAGCCGCGGGCCCGGCGCTCGATGCGCTGGCCGGCGCGGCCGCCATGATTGACGCCGCACGCGCGCAAATGATCGAGGCGCAAACGCAATCGGCCGCCGCGCAGGAAGGGCTGCTGGCCGATCTGGAGGACACCGTGCGCAAGCTCGATGCGGCGGGCGCATTATGAGAAAGCGGCGCGGCGGGGCAGGCAACGTGCTGGGCGCGCTGCTGATCGGGGCGGTGATGCTTGCGCTGGGCGGCTTTGGTGCGGCGGCGTTTCTGCTGCGCGCCCCGCCCACCGATCCGGAAACGCTCTGCCGCACCGACGTCCCGCTCGGCGCGCACACGATCGTGCTGGTGGATTCCACCGATCGGCTGGAGCCGCGCCATCGCCGCAAGCTGCGCGCGGTGCTGGCGCAAGAGCGCGCGCGGCTGGGCCAATATGATCGCCTGACCATCATGCGCCTCAGCGCACGCCGGCCGCAGGAGCCTTCGATCCTGTTTTCGCGCTGCCTGCCGCGCCCGCCCGAGCAGACCAATCCCCTGTTCGAAAACGCGCGCCACACCCAGGAACGCTGGGACGCCGATTTCGCCGACGCGCTGGATCGCGCGCTGCGCAGCGCGAGCAGCGGCGGCGGCGCGCAGCGTTCGCCGATCCTCGCCGGGCTGCGCGCCATCGCCGCCGATCCCGATTTTGATCCACAGATCCCGCGCCGGCGCCTGGTGCTGGTGTCGGATTTGCTGGAGCACAATCCACAGGGCTTCTCGCACTATGCCGCGAACGCCGATTTCGCCGCGTGGCGTGCGCAAGTTGCTCAAAATACGCCGGATTTTTCCCGCGTCAGCGTGCGCGCCGTACCGCTGGACCGGCCCGAGCACGCCGCGCGCCAAGCGTATGCGCTGGAGCATTTCTGGCGGGCTTATTTCGAGGCGGCCGAGGCGCAGGCGCTGAGCGTGGATCCCGCTGCCTAAGCCCTCCCGTCCGACGCGCGACTCACTTTAGGTTCTTTCGCTTCAAGCAGGCGGGAGACACGCGTGAGCCTCTATTCCTGGCAAGGCGCCAGCGGGCGCTGGTACGAGTTCGACGTGGCCAAGGCCGCGCGCGCGTGGGATTCTGTGGGCGGGCTCTACATGTTCGTCAAACCACATGACGCCTCGCAGGATTGGGGCGGCCCGATCTGCCTGTTCCTGGCCCGCACCGACGATTTCTCCGTCACGTTGGCGCGCCACGATATGTGGCAGGCGGCGGAAAATTTGGGCGCGCGCGAAATCCACCTGCTGGTGGTGCGCGACGCTGAGCGCCGCGCCGAGATCGAACGCGATATTCTTGAAGCGCAAGCGCCGATCCTGAACCGCTCGCTGCGCCGCGTGGCTTAGCGCGCGCCTCCCCCCTCCCCTCAAGGGGACGGGGTGAACGCACGCACGGCAACGTCCGGCGCATCGGCGAACACGCCGTCAACGCCCGCGTTAAGAAACGCGCGCACCTCCGCGCCCATATCGCCCGCTTCGGCGAGATCTTCGGGGCGATGAAACGCCGATCTGTAAACGCGCAGCCCGGTGGGGAGAAAATAATTTTCCGGTCGGAAGGTCCAAGGGTGCACAAGCAGGTTCGCCGCGTGTGCGCGCGCGACAAGATCGGTCGGCGCGGCCAGATTGTTGTTTGCATCGCGCGGGATCACCAGGGATTTCTCCGGGCCGATGCCGATGGCGTAGTCGCGGATGTTGGCGAGCCCTTCGTTGCTCAGCATCTGCGCGTAAGGCGTTTCGCGCTGGTCCCACGGCGCGCCCTCGCTTGAAATCAGTTGAATGCAGCGCCAGCGGATCGACGACATCTCCGCCAGGCGCCGCAGCGGCCAGATTTCAAAACACTGGACGAAGAGCTTATCCGCCACACTTTGCCCGCCGGCTTCGCGCACCGCAGCGATGAACGCGGGCACGGGATCGAGGCCGGCATCGCGCAGGAAGCTTGGATGCTTCAGTTCGGGATA
>CAZWQS010000069.1:0-13473 GCA_964635925.1 uncultured Terricaulis sp.
GCGGTTTTCGATGCGCGCCGTGCGCTCCTGCGGCGCGCCGCGCGTGACGGCGAGATATGCGCGCTCCAGATCGTGCTTGGCGAACAATTTGGCGAGGCCCTGATGCGCGGCATCGTGCTTGGCGACGACGACGAGCCCGGTCGTATCCTTATCGATGCGGTGCACGATGCCGGGGCGCGCCACGCCGCCGATGCCGGAGAGGCTGCCGGCGCAATGCGCCAAGAGCGCGTTCACCAGCGTGCCGCGCATCGAGCCGGGCGCGGGATGCATCGCCATGCCGGCGGTTTTGTCCACGACGATCAGGTGCTCATCCTCGAACACGATGTTCAGCGGGATCGTTTCCGGCTGCGGCGCGGCGGGCTCGGGCGGGGGCAGGGTGATTTCGTAGCTCGCGCCAGCGCGCACTTTCTCCTTGGCGGCGCCCACCGGCGCGCCGTCGGCGGAAAGCTTGCCCGCGCCGATCAGCCCTTGCACGCGCGAGCGTGAAAGATCGGGCCACAGCGTGGCCAGCCAGGCGTCCACGCGCTCTCCGGCTGCTTCGGGCGGGGCGAGCGCGGTGCGGATTTCGCCGGTTGGAGTGTCGTTTTCGTCGGTCATATCGCGCTTCCCCTCCCCTTGAGGGGAGGGGCTAAGGGTGGGGTGAAGCACAAACGCAGCAGGTACGGGCTCCGAAGCGAAACTTCAAACGCTGGCGCTTCACCCCGCCCCCAACCCCCTCCCCTCAAGGGGAGGGGGCTTGTAAGGTCGGCCGGGTGGGGGAGCGCCATGAAACGCGCGTTGGTCATCATGGGCGTCGTCGCCGCCTTGCTCGCGGTCTGGGCCGCGGGCTTCTTCGCGCTGAATTCCAACACCGTGGCCGATCCCGGCGACGTGCGCGAGCGCTTCGGCCGCGCCGAGGCGCTGGCGGGCGATACGCTGAACATCAGTGTTTGGAATCTGGGCTATGGCGGGCTCGGCGCGGGCAGCGATTTCGTGGCTGATGGCGGCGAACACATGTTTCCGCCCTCGCGCGCGGCGGTGCGCGCGAACGTCGATTTCATCGCCGAGACGCTGGCGGGCGAAACTTCCGACGTACTGGTGTTTCAGGAAATGGCCCATGACGGCCCGGTGAATTATTGGGTGAATCTGAAAGGCGCCGTCGACCGCACGCTCGCCGCGCGCGACAGCGCCTTCTTCGCCGATTTCCAGACGCGCCTCATGCCCTGGCCGCTGCGGCTTGAGCACGGGCAGGCGATCTATTCCAGCGCGGCCATCGCGGAAACGACCGTCGTGCCGCTGCCGGCGGAGGATAGCGCCATCTTCCGCGTCAAGCGCCGCTATGCCTCCTTGGTCGCACGTCTTCCGCGCGAAAGCGGGGGGCCGGGCTGGACCATCGCCAGCGTGCACTTGGCCGCGTTCGACGCCGACGCCGCCGTGCGCACACGCCAATTGCACGAATTGCTTGCCTGGGCGCAAAGCGAGTACGAGCGCGGCCAGCATGTCGTGCTCGCCGGCGACTGGAATTTCCAACTCGCCGAGACGCATTTCCCGCACACGACGGACGAGCGCTTTCTGTTCTGGCTGTTTCCGTTCCCGCAAGACGCGTTGCCCGAAGGCTGGCGCATCGCGGCGGATTCCAGCGTGCCCAGCGTGCGCACCAATCACCAGCCTTATGTGGCGGGTGAAAATTATGTGACGACGATCGACGGCTTCATCGTCTCGCCAAATGTCGAGGTGGAACATGTGGCGGGCGTCGATCTGCGTTTTGAACACACTGACCATCAGCCCGTGCGCATCCGCGTGCGCGCGCACTAGCCTTTCGCCGCGCGTCTTGCTCTAACAAACGCGGGAGGACGATCATGGCTAAACGGCATTGGACCCGGCGCGGGGCGCTGGCGGGGCTTGGCGTTGCGGCGACGACCGCGGCGTGCGCACGCAATGTGGAAACGCCGGCGTACGAGGGCGTGGTCGCGTTCAATCACGGGATCGCCTCTGGCGATCCGGGCCATGATCGCGTGGTGATCTGGACGCGCGTGTCGCCCGAACAGGACGGCCCCGTGCCGGTGCGCTGGATCGTGGCGCGCAATCGCGAACTGAGCGACGTGGTGAAAACCGGCGTGATCGAAGCCAATGCCGCGCGCGACTACACCGTGAAGGCCGATGTCACCGGCCTGCGTCCCGGCGCGCCATATTTTTACGGCTTCCGCGCCGGCGCGGCCGAAAGCGCGGTGGGGCGCACGCGCACCTTGCCGCGCGGGCGCGTGGCGGAAATGAAGATTGCCGTCGCTTCCTGCGCTTCGTATCCGCACGGCTTCTTCAACGCCTACGATGCGCTCTCCAAGCGCGACGACATCGACGTGGTCGTGCATCTGGGCGATTACATCTACGAATACGGCCTCTCCGGCTATGGCGGGGATACGGCGATCGCGCTCGGGCGCATTCCCGCGCCGGAGGTGGAAAGCACTCGGCTCGAAGATTATCGCGCGCGCCATGCGCAATACAAAACCCAGCGCGAATTGCAGGCCGCGCACGCCATCGCGCCGTGGATCGTGGTGTGGGACGATCACGAGATCGCCAACGACACATGGATGGGCGGGGCCGAAAACCACAATCAAAGCGAAGGTGAATGGGCCAGCCGCAAGAGCGCGGCGCTGCAAGCCTATTACGAATGGATGCCGATCCGCGAGCCCGAGCCAGGGCGCGCGTTCGAGGCGATCAACCGCAGCTTCCAGTTCGGCGATCTGTTCACGCTGATCATGCTGGAATCGCGCCTCTTGGCGCGCCAGCAGCAGCATGATTACGCGCGCGAACTGCCGATCCGCTTGCAGCGCTGGAATTTCGCCAATCCCGCCGCGCCCGTTGCGCTGCGCGACGGCGAGCCGGATACGCCGGCGATGCGGCGTTTCCCCGCCATCTTCGAGGAGGTGGGCGAAGAGATGCGCCCCGTGCTCGATTGGCGCCGTGCGCAGGGGCTGATCCAAAACGCGCGCGCGCTGCCCGCCGGCTTTTTCCTCGCGCCGGATGTGGAGGCCATCAACGCGCTAGTGGCCGATCGTCAATTGCTGGGCGATGCGCAACAGCAATGGTTCGCGGGCGAGTTGGCGCAATCGCAGCGCGCGGGCGTGACCTGGCAGGTGATCGGCAATCAAGTGATCATGGCGCCGGTCACGGCGCCCGACGTGTCGCGCACGCCGGCGGCCTTAGCGTCGGCGCTGGAGCGGCTGCGCCCCGGCGTCACGCAATTGATGAAGCTCACGCGTTTTCCGTTCCCGCTCAATCTCGATGCGTGGGACGGCTATCCAGGCGCGCGCGCGCGCGTGCTTGAGGCGATGCGCGCGTCGGGCGGCAATCCGATCGTGCTGAGCGGGGATAGCCACACTGCCTGGGCCAATGAATTGCTGGACGGGCAGGGCCTCGTCGGCGCCGAATTCGGCGCGACCTCGGTGACATCGCCCAGCGAGAGTTTTTATTTCGACGCCGCCGGCATCGATTTCGCCGCCGCCGTCCGCGCGCGCAATCCGCACATCAAATGGTCAGATGGCGTGAACCACGGCTATCTGGTGTTGACGCTGACGCACGAACAGGCGCTGGCCGAATTCATCGCGGTGTCGACGATCCAATCGGCGGCGTACGAAGCCGCGCGGGGCGCGGCGTTCAGTGTGACGCCGGCGTCAGGGCCGGGTGTCGGGCCGATCACGCCTTTCGAGGGCTGAAGCGGCGATGTGGGGCGCGGGCGCGCCGTCATATTTGATGGCGCGCATCAGCACGGTGTGCACGAACAGGTTTGCCGCGTTGAGATCGCGGCCGGAGGCGCGCGCATGTGTGCGCAGCGATTCCGCAAGGGCGATGATGTGATCGGCGGTCATGGGCGCTGAGTGCCTGGATTCGGCGACGCCATCGTGACTCCGCCGTGACTCAAATGTGGCGATACCCCTAAAGTGCTTTAAGTTTTCGCGGCGCCGAGGCGGTTCACGCCGTTTCTCGCAAGCGCAGCAAATTCGGCTGAGGGCGCGCCGTCCAGCCATTCCTGCGCTAATTCGCCGAACACCGGCGCGTATTTGAAGCCATGGCCCGAGCACGCGGAAAATAAGAGCACGCGCTCATGGCGCGCGCTTTGCGCGATGAGGAAATTTTCATCCGGTGTCACGGTGTAAAGGCAGCGCGCCATGCGCACCGGCGCCGGATCGTGCTGCGGCAGCAGAAGCCGCGCGTGTTCGCTCAGCATGCGCGCATCTTCATCGTCAGGCTCGCGCACATGTGCGGGATCGTCCACCGCCCCGCCGACGGCGTGCAAGCCGAGCTTATAAAGCCCGCGCGGTGCGGGCATGCCGTAGACGCCGTCCTCGTTATCGACGCAGATCACCGGCAGCAATTTCGGCGCGGATGTTTGAAACCAGGCGACAACACGCCGTTTCACCGCAAGCTTGCCGGCGAATTCCGGCAGCAGCGCGCGCGCCCAGGCGCCGGCGGCGACGATCACGGCGTCAAACGCGCGCGCCTCGCCGTCGATGTTCAGCGTCGTGCTTTCGATGGGTGCGGCGACGGCCTTGTTATGAAACAGCCGCGCGCCCCAGCTTGCGGCTTGGCGCTGCAGGAACGCGCGCGCGGCGTCGGCGGCGATGACGCCGGCATCCTCCTGGCGAAACACGTCCCAGTCGCGCGGCATGGCGATGGCGCCGCGCGTCAGCGCGTGGATCGCATCGCCGCGCAAAAGGCTGGCGGGCTTGGCGCTGGCCTGCTGACACGCAAGCACGAAGGGCGAGCCGCGTGGCCCCGCCATCAGCCCGCCGGTCCATTCGATCAGCGGCCGCCCGGCAAGCCCCTCCCAGGTGCGCCAAAGCGGCGCCGCGCGCCGCGCCAGGCGCACATACGCATCGCCTTCGCCCGGGGTGAGGCGCATGATGCGCGTATCGCCGTGGGAGGAGCCTAGTTCGTGCAGCGGGTCGAATTGGTCGAACCCGAATACCTGATGGCCCGCCACGGCCAGGCGCGCGCAAATGCTCAATCCAGCAATGCCTAGCCCGACAACGGCGATTCTCATGCCTCCCGTATAAGCGCGCTTCCGCGCGCCGGGAAAGCCGCTAGCGTGGGGCTTATGAATCTGAAGGATCGGATCAAGGCGCAGGTCGGCGCGTTCGACGCGTGGGCGCGGCCGTGGGCGCGGCGCTCGAAATGGCATGGCTGGGCATACGAATTCTTGCTGTTTGGGCTGAAGCAGGCGTGGGCGTGCCTGTTTGGCGCCCTGATGCTGGCGCTGTTGCTGGGCACGCATTTGTTCTGGCCGGATAATGCGGCGCTGGCGCGCTACGATTTTCTCGTGCTCGCCGCCGTGGCGATCCAGGGGCTTTTACTGGCGACGCGGCTGGAGCGCTGGGACGAGGCCATCGTCATCCTCGTGTTCCACATCGTCGGCACGATCATGGAGATATTCAAAACCGCCCAGGGCTCATGGATCTATCCGGAAGCAAGCCTTTTGCGCGTGGGCGACGTGCCGCTGTTTTCCGGCTTCATGTATGCGTGCGTGGGCTCTTACATCGCGCGCATCTGGCGGCTGCGCGATGTGAAGTTCGTGAACTATCCGCCGGTGTGGACGACGTGGCTTTTGGCGCTCCTCGCCTACGCCAATTTCTTCACGCACCATTACACGATCGATATCCGCTACGGCCTGTTCGCGTTCTCGGCGCTGATCTTCTGGCGCACTTGGTTCGTGTTCACGCCGGATCAGAAGGGGCGCTCCATGCCGATGCTGGTGGGCGCGCTGCTGGTTTCGCTGTTCATCTGGTTCGCGGAAAACCTCGGCACCTTCGCCGCCGCGTGGGTTTATCCCAGCCAGCGTGAGGGCTGGCATGTCGTGCCGCTGGAAAAGATGGGCTCCTGGTATCTGCTCATGCTGCTGAGCTTCGTGCTGGTGACGCTGGTGCATAAGCCGGAGGCGGCGGATGCACCGGCGCGCGAGACGGCGCCGCCGCGCGGCGCCGTGGAGGGGCCTTAAACGAAAGGGGCGCGACTTTCGCCGCGCCCCTAAAGCATTCGCTGACTGAAAACCTCAGCCGTAGCCCGCCAGCTTCAAGAACCGATTGCGCAGCTCCGCGTCGTCCTTGAAGGCGCCGGTGAATTGGGTGGTCACCGTGGTGACGTCCTTGTGGTGCACGCCGCGGGTGCTCATGCACTGGTGCTCGGCGTCGATCAGCACGGCCACGCCGCGCGGCTTCAGCGTCTGCTCGATCGCTTCGGCGATCTGGATGGTCATGGTTTCCTGCGTCTGCAGGCGCTTGGCGAAAATCTCGACCACGCGCGCGATCTTGGAAATGCCCACCACCGCGTCGCTCGGCATGTAGGCGACATACGCCTTGCCCAGGAACGGCGCGATGTGATGCTCGCAATGGCTTTCCACGTCGATCTTCTTCAGCATGACGATGTCGTCATAGCCGCCGACGTCCTCGAACACGCGGCTGAGCTCGCTCGCGGGGCATTCATCATAGCCGCGGAACCATTCGCGGTAAGCGTCCACCACGCGCTTGGGGGTGTCTTTCAGGCCCTCGCGCTCGGGATCGTCCCCGGCCCAGGCGATCAGGGTGCGCACCGCCTCCATGGCTGCTTCACGCGAAGGTCGCTTCTGCGCAGCCTCTTCGGGCGAGCGCCATTTCAGAATTTCACTCAAGGGGAGGTCCTTAGTCTGAGGGACGGAGGTCGAGCCCGGAGGGTCCAGCTCCGCTGGCACCGGGACTTAACGCCCGCCCGATTTCTACCTCAGGCGACGGGGCCGCTATCCTGGCCCCGATTGGATATGGAGTGTAGCACGCCCCGCCGCTAGAACCCACCCCGCATGAATATCCAGCTTTCGAACACATTGACGCGGCGAAAAGAGCCCTTCGCCCCCGCCGACCCCGCCAGGGTGAGCCTCTATGTCTGCGGGCCCACGGTCTACAACCTGGCCCATATCGGCAATGCGCGCCCCCCGGTTGTGTTCGACGTATTGTTCCGCCTGCTGCGCCATGTCTATGGCAAAGGCGCGGTGATCTATGCGCGCAACTACACCGACATCGACGATAAGATCATTAACGCGGCGATCGAGCGTGGCGCGCCCATCGCGGAGATCACGCGCGCCGTCGAGGCGGCGTACGAGGCCGATATGGGCGCGCTCAACGTGTTGACGCCCACGCGCCGCCCGCGCGCGACAGAGAACGTGGGCGCGATGATCGCATTGATCGAAAAGCTGATCGCCAACGGCGCGGCCTATGCCGTGCCGAGCGGCGTTTATTTCTCCGTCGCCGCCGACGCCGATTACGGAAAACTCTCCGGCCGCAGCCAGGATGATCTGAAAGCCGGCGCGCGCGTGGACGGGGAGGATGACAAGCGCCATCCCAGCGATTTCGCGCTCTGGAAAGCCGCCAAGCCCGGCGAGCCGCAATGGGAGGCGCCCTTCGGCGCGGGCCGCCCCGGCTGGCACATCGAATGCTCGGCCATGATCGAGGAGGAGCTGGGCTCACCCATCGACATTCACGGCGGCGGCGTCGATCTCATCTTTCCGCACCACGAAAACGAAATCGCGCAGAGCGAGTGCGCGCATGGGCGCCCGCTGGCGCGCGTGTGGATGCACAACGGCTTTCTCACCATGGACCGTGAGAAGATGTCCAAAAGCATCGGCAACATCGTTACCCCGCGTGAATTGATCGAACAGGGCTGGCAGGGCGAAACCATCCGCTGGGCGCTGCTGAGCGCGCACTACAAGGCGCCGCTGGATTGGAACGACGATCTGCTGCAGCAATCGCAGGCGAGCCTGGATCGTCTCTATGGCGCGCTGCTGCGTTTGAAGGATGTCGCGCCCGCGGAAACACAAGCGCCTGCGGCGTTCGTTGAAGCGCTGGCCGATGACCTCAACACGCCCGCCGCGATCGCCGCGCTTTCGGCGCTGGCCACCGCCGCGAACGTCGCGAAGAAACCGGTGGAGCAGGCGCAAGCCAAGGGCGAATTGCTCGCCGCCGCGGCGTTGTTCGGCGTGCTGCAAAGCGATCCCGAGCACTGGTTCCGCGCCAGCTTCGGCGAAGCGGCCGCCGAGATCGACAAGCTCGTCGCCGAACGCGTCGCCGCACGCGCTGCCAAGAACTACGCTGAGAGCGACCGCCTGCGCGACGCACTCGCCGCGCGCGGCGTGGAGGTGATGGACAGCGCCGGCGGCAGCACCTGGCGGCGGAAAACATGACGCATAAGCTTCAGCCTCTGCGCATCCCCCTCGGCTGGAGCGTGGAATATAACGATTTCCACGCCATCGATCAGGACGATCCAGAAGCTTGGCATTGGTGGAAAGACACCTTGTTGCAGCTCAAACATGCGCGGCGCGACCGGTTGCTCGATCTGAGCTGGCATCCGCCAGACGATGGCGAGGGCAGTTATCGCGTGCGGCTTTACGCGGGCGATTTCACCGGAACCGAGTTGGAGCTGTTCGAGAGCCGCGACCGCCTTGAGGTCGTCGCCGCAATCGAGCGCATGCTGGATGACGTCAACCGCCGCTAGCCGCGCTTCTTCCCCCCGCCCGTCCACACCACGCCCGGAAAGCCCTTCAGCGGTTTCAGTTTCTCGCCCAGATACGCCCAATCGCGCAGCTCATCGATGCGGATGTGATAGCGCGGCTCGCGCCCGACGCCGCTGGTGAACAAAGCGCGAGGGATGTTCACGTTCTGCGGCCCGCGCTCATACAGCATCGGCGTGCCGCACACGCTGCAAAAACTGCGCGTGGCGTGGTTCGCTTTATCTTCCCAGCGCGTGAGTTGATCTTCGCCGCGCACGATGCGGAAGCGGCTTTTCCAGGAGCCGACATAAGTGGCGTACGCCGCCCCATGCGCACGGCGCGAGGCGGGAGAGTGGTCGTGCCAGGCCCATTGCGCGGGCGTAGCGATGGCGACGGCGACCGCGCCGCAGGCGCATTGCGCCTCCGCGCGCGTGGGGACGTTCTTGAGGCCGGCTGTTTTCTTCGTGTCCATGCGCGCAGGCTACGCGATGGCGCCCGGCCTTGCCCATCGCCGCCCCAGCCCCTAAGCCAGCCCGCGGGGACGACGAGGACAAACATGCGAGTTTTGGTGTTGGCGGTGATCGCGGTGCTCGCCGCTTGCGCGTCCGGGCCCGCGCCCCGGCAGAATAGCGCTCTGGCCGCCGCGCGCGGCACGGCGCTGCCGCCGCCGACAGGCGTCCAGGCGCCCCGCGCGGCGCCGCCTGAGGGCCAAGGCGCGGCCGGGCTCGATTTCGGGCGCTGGCGCGGCGCCGATCCGGCCGCCTACGCGCCAGCCTTCCAAACCCAGATCCGCGCCCGGTATGCGGGCCAAAACGAAGCGCACATCCGCGCCGATCTGGAAGCCAACGGCTTTGCCTGCGAAGATGGCGGCAGGCTCGATTGCCGCATCGAGATCATGGAGCGTGAATGCGCGCATGATTGGTATGTCGTGGTGGAGCACGGGCGCGAGCCCGTGGCCGGTTTTGACGTGATGTGCCTGGGCGCGCGATAAGAACGATAGGGAAGTGAAAATGAAACGCCTTGGATGGATCGCCGCCGCATTGGCGCTGGGCTTGGCCGCGTGCTCGACCGTGAGCGATGGCGGCGTCTCCACGCCCACCGGGTCTGCGACCATTCCGTCGGGACCGATTGATCTCGGCGATTGGCGCCGCGCGAGCGCAAACGCCACGTTGGAATCCTTCCAGCGCACCATCAACGCGCGCTACGGCGCGGGCCTGCAATTGAGCGCCGTCACCGCCGATCTGCGCCGCAATGAATTCAATTGCGCCGCGCCTGGCGCGGGCAATGGCCGCGGCGATCCGCCCGCGCAAGTGTGCCGTAAGACGGTCACCGTCAATGGCTGCACCCACACCTGGCAAGCGCATCTGTTCGATGCGAGCAACGATGGGCGCCTGGCGCGCACGCGCGGGCTTTATGACCGCCGCTGCGGCGGCGATGGGCTGCTGGGCGGGCCGGGCTAGGTTTGCGCCAGGAACGACGTCACGTCTTCGGGCTCCAGCGTCAGCATCGGCGTCATCATCATATTGATCACGACATTCTTGCCGCGCAGGCGCTGCAGCGCTTGGCGCCCGCTCATCACGCGCCGCGCCGAGGCCGGCCCCAGGATCGCATTCTGGCGGCTGGGGCTGGTGAAGATCGCGCCGGTGCGCAATTGGCCGAAGGTGAGTTCAAGCGGCTCAGAATCGGCTTCGCTGTTGGCCATGGCCAGGCTCACCTGGCTCACCAGGAAGGTGCGGCGAAACACAGGGCGCTGATCCGGCTCGGCCAGGGCGGCCAGGAACACGCGCTCCAACTCGTTTTCCGGCGTGATCGGCGGGGGCGGCGCGCGTTCGCCGGTTTGCGCCGCGGCGATGGCGGGCAGGGCGGCGAAGGCAAGCGTGGCGATCAGGGCGCGTCGGTGCATTTGTGAGCCTCGTGACTTGGCCGTTGCATCGCCCCGGCCGAAGGCCACATTAGGGCGATGGACGATCTCTATCACGGCCGCGTTTTGGAACTGGCGTCGGATATTCCCCACGTCGGGCGTCTGGACGCCCCCGATGGGGCCGCCACCAAGGTCAGCCGCGTGTGCGGGTCGGTCGTCAGCGTGGAACTTAAGCTCGCGGGCGGGGTGGTGAGCGAGATCGCGGTGCACCCCAAAGCCTGCGCGCTCGGCCAGGCCGCCACCGCCGTTTTGGCCATGCACGCCATCGGCGCCAAACCCGCTGAAATCCGCGACGCGCGCGATGCGCTGGGCGCCATGCTCAAACAAGGCGGCCCCGCGCCCGCCGGCCGCTTCTGGGAGCTGCGCCATCTGGAAGGCGTGCGCGATTACCCCGCCCGCCACGCCAGCACCATGCTGGCGTTTGACGCCGCGGTCGAGGCGCTCGATCAAGCCGCGCGGGCGAAAGCCTCGTGAGCGCGGCCGCGCCGAAACACGCCGACGCGAAGGCGCTGCGCAAAGCCGCGCTCGCCTATCCGCAGACGGTGGAGGATTTTCCCTGGGGCGAGCGCGCGTTCAAAGTAGGCGGCAAAAAAGTGTTCCTGTTTCTGTCTGAACGCGAGGGCGGCGGGTTCGGCTGCTCAATGAAGCTGCCGTTCCGCAATGAGGAAGCGCTGAACATCAAAGGCGCCGAGCCCACCGGCTACGGCCTCTCGAAATCCGGCTGGGTGACATTCAGCTTTGCCGCCAAGGCCAAGGCGCCGATGGCGAAGCTGATCGATTATCTGGATGAGAGCTGGCGCGCGGTGGCCCCGAAAAAACTCTCCGCCACACACTTGCCTTGACCTCTTTGGACTGGCGGCGACGCCTTCTATAAGCCAACGCCGTATGCCGGGGGGCTGACATGGAAATCTACGCCAATCCGCGCGCCTGGCGCGTGCGCATCGCGCAAGCGGCCATCTGGGGCTTTGGCGGGCTGATTGTCTGGCTCGCGTTTTTTTCCAACGGCCATGTCGGCAGCCAGGGCGAGCAGATTTTTGTCTGGGTTCTCGGCGCGCTGACGGCGCTGATCATGGCGGGGACAGAATATTATCTGCGCGCCTATGTGGTGGACATGCGCCTCGACGGCGGCTTGCGCATCACCACGCTCAGCTTCTTCGGCCAGCGCAGCTTCACCGTCGACCCCGCCAGCGTGCGCCTGGGCGCGGAGAAGTATGATCTCTTCGTTGGCCGCCAAGTGGTCAGCAATTTCTGGGTGCCGCTTCACGTGCCGGGCGAACCCTTGCCGCTGATCGTGGACACCACCGCGGCAAGCCTCAATGAGAGCGCGCTTCAACGCGCCGCCGCGCGCTGGCGCAAATAGGCGCGATGGGTTAGCGTTCGCCCTCGGGGAACAAGGGAGACGCCCGCATGCTGCGCATCATTCTGCTGCTTTTGATCATCGCCGGCGTGGCGGGGTATTTCACACGCCCGCAGGAGCCGGCGCTGCGCGACGCCGCCGACGCGGTGCTGAGCGACATCAATTCCAGCGGCGATCTGGTCGATGCGGCCCAAGCGCTGATCGCCGGCAATCGCCAGTTCAGCGACTATTACGTTGTCACGAAATACGTCGTCAGCTCCGGCGACAATGTGCTGGTCGATTGCTGGGGCGCGTTCACGCAGGTGCAATGCTCGCGCCCGCAGGCGGCGCAATAAGTGCGTCTTCTTCTGCTGCTGATCCTGGCCGGCGTCGGCGCCTATTTCACGGTTCCCGCGCGTGAGGCGCATGAGGACGCCGCGCGCGCCTTCCTGGAAGGGCGCGCACCGGGGGAGGCGCAGAGCGAGGGCGGGATCACGCTCGACAGCGTGATCGGCTACGTGCGCGGCATGCTGGCGGGCGAGGGGAAGTACGAGAATTTCTACCTCGCCTCGAAATTCACCTTGGATACGCCCGGCGCGGCCTATGTGGAGTGCTGGGGCGCTTTCACGTTGGTGCAGTGCCAGGAGGTGACGCCGGGCGGTTGAGCTACGCGGCCTATCGCGCTACATTGGCGCTCATGTTCGCCCGGCTGACCACGACGACTACGAGCTAAAGCCGGCGGCGCGAGATCGGGCGCGCCGCAGCGGCTGCGCTGCGCCCCGGTCAGTTCAACCAAAATCCGTTCGTTTCATGTCGCCGAGCCTGCCTGCGCGGGGTCTTCTGGGCCTCATCCAGCTTTATAAATGGACGCTCTCGCCCCTGATCGGGCGCGATTGCCGCTATTTGCCTACGTGCTCCTCCTACGCTGCGGACGCGATCCGCGCGCATGGGGCCTGGGCGGGAAGCTGGATGGCGGGCGCGCGCGTGTGCCGCTGCCACCCCTGGGGCGGCTATGGCTGGGACCCCGCGCCTGAAGCCGTGCAGCGGAATTCCTGGTGGCGCCCTTGGCGCTACGGCGACTGGAAGGGCGGCTATCGCGCCCCGCCAGAACACGAATCCGATAAGAGCATCTCATGAGCATCTCTCTTAAATTTCCCGACGGCGCCGAGCGTGCATATGACGATGGCGTCACGCCGCTGACCGTCGCTGAAGGCATTTCCAAATCTTTGGCCAAGAAGGTCGTCGCCGCGAAGATCGAAGGCGCATGGTGGGATCTCACGCGCCCGCTCGAAGGCGGCGGCAAGTTCGAGCTGGTGATGCGCGACAGCGCCGATGGCCTGGAAGTGCTGCGCCACGATGCGGCGCACGTTCTGGCGCAGGCGGTGCAGGAGTTGTTCCCCGGCACGCAAGTCACGTTCGGCCCGGTGACGGAAGACGGTTTCTATTACGATTTCGCGCGCGAGGAGCCGTTCTCGACGGACGATTTCGAGAAGATCGAAAAGCGCATGAAGGAGATCGTGGACGCCGATCTGCCGATCATCCGCACGGTCTGGAAGAAGGAAGACGCGATCGCGCACTTCAAATCGATCGGCGAAATCTACAAGGCCGAGACGATCGACGAAGTGATCAAGCCGGGCGATCCGATCACGGTGTATTCTCACGGCGACAAATGGGGCGATCTGTGCCGCGGGCCGCACCTGCCGTCGACGGGCAAGCTCGGCAAAGCCT
>CAZWQS010000070.1:0-13406 GCA_964635925.1 uncultured Terricaulis sp.
CTTCACGACGGGCCATGCGCGCCTCTAGGTCGCCACCGAGATCGCCGCCCGCGGCATCGACGTGGACGAGGTGAGCCACGTGATCAATTTCGATCTCCCCAACGTGCCCGAGCAATACGTGCACCGCATCGGCCGCACCGCGCGCGCGGGCCTCGGCGGACGCGCAGTCAGCTTCTGCGCGCCTGATGAGCGCGCCTATCTGCGCGACATCGAAAAGCTCACCAAGCAAGCCGTGCCGGTGATGGAGACGGATTATTCGCTCGCAGCCCCGCGCGCTGATGATCGCACGCCGCGCCCGAAAGGCCCGGCGGGCCGCAACGGCCAGCAACAACGCCGCCACACGCCGAAGAAGCATCATGCGTCAGACGCGCACGAAAAGCCCCAGCGCGCGCCGAGCCACACGCGTGACGACGGCGATCGGCGTGACCGCAAAGGCAATTCGGTGTGGTCCAACAGCGGCGCGCCGCCGAAATACCGCAAACAGCGCAAACCCGCGCCGAAGCGGGGCTAAACTAGTCTCCGTAAACCCCCTCCCCTTGAGGGGAGGGGGCGTTCAAACGCTGCGTCCGCAGCCGCTGAGCGTGTGCTCGTCGATCATAATTTCCACGCTGGCGGGGAAGCGCTCCCCGCTCATCACGTCCTCGCACGGAAAGCGGCGGATGGTCACAGATAGCGTATGTGCGCCGGTTTGCGCCTCATAACGCGTTGCGCCTTCCTGCGGGTACGTCGGTGTCGGCAGCGGAAATTCGGTGAGGCTTTCGCCGTAATCCAGCAGCAGCAGGATGCGGTTTTGCTGATGGATGTCGATCATCCAGCCGGGCTCTTGGCCCACGCCGCGAAAATCCACGCCGGCGTTGCGCGCCTCGCCCCATGGCGGCATCGCCGCCAGGTTTGCTTCCGTGCTCTGGGCAGCCTGCGCCGTGGGCGCTTCGGCTTGCGGCTGCGGCTCGCTGGCCGGCGCGCACGCGGCGAGCGCCAAGGCCAAGATCAACACACGCATGCAATTCTCCAAGAAAAACGCCGCCGCGAGGTGAGGCGCGGCGGCGTCAGACGTTTAAGCCTTAGCCTTAGCGGCGCGGGCAGCCTTGCGTGCCCGGTTGGCAGAGCGCGCTGATGAACACTTCCACGCGGCGGTTGCGGGCGCGGCCCGAGTCCGTCTCGTTGGTGTCCACCGGCGTGGTTTCGCCGAACGCGCGCGTATAGAGGCGCGCCTGTTGCACGCCGTTTTGCGCGAAGATGCCGGCCACGGTGTTCGCGCGGCGCTGGGAGAGATCGTAATTGTATTGATCCGAACCCACCGAGTCGGTGTGGCCGAACACGTCCACAGTGGTTTGCGGATAATCGCGCAGCACCGCCGAAACTTGCTGCAGCGTCGGCACGAAGCCGGGGCTGATGTCGGAGCGGTTGAATTCAAACGTCAGTTCGGCGGGGAAGTGCAGCATGATCTGCTGATCGTTCACGCGCGTCACCTGCACGCCCGAATTGCGCAGGCGCTCGCGCAGGTTTTCTTCCTGGCGGTCCATGTAGGCGCCGATGCCCGCGCCGGCGAGCGCGCCGATGCCCGCCCCGATCGCGGCGTTGCGGCGATCATCGCCGCCGGCCAACGTGCCAAGCGCGGCGCCGCCCAGCGCGCCGATGATGGCGGCGTTGGCGGTGCGGTTCGGCGTGCGTTCGCCGGTGACCGGGTCGAACGTGGTGCACCCGGCCGCGAACACGATTGCGGTCAGGCCAATCAAAAACTTGCGGATCATCAAACCCCTCCAAAAGCAAAGCGGGCGCGCTTCTTCGCCCCGTCCTGGTCAAATCTGGAACCGCTCATCTGAGCGGCGCATGAACGCCGGGCTCAGTCCGGCGATCCTGTAGCGCTTAAGCGGATAAGACGGCCAAATTGTTCCATCAGCACGGCGTCTACAAGCGGCGCCATCTCATTTAGCCCCAGCTCTGCG
The DNA here is from genome assembly GCA_964635925.1 of uncultured Terricaulis sp. Classification (GTDB taxonomy): domain Bacteria; phylum Pseudomonadota; class Alphaproteobacteria; order Caulobacterales; family Aquidulcibacteraceae; genus Vitreimonas. Next base: position 1,947 of record CAZWQS010000070.1, read on the forward strand.
TCGCCAGAGACACGGTATGTCATGGTTACTTGTGCGCCATTCTCGTGCGGGGCGATTGTGAAAGTTAGGACACCTTGCGCGCCCAGCTCCTGCAGTGGCCCAAGTGCTGCGTGAAAGCGCAAGGTACGCACGCCTTCGTGCGTCATGATCAGCGCGACGCGCCCGTGCTCAACCTCGCCGCCGTTCCAGCGCTCGCACCAGCATCCGCCGGCGCGCAAATCCACGCGCATGCGCTGCGCATCGCCGGAATAGGTGTGGCTGTCGCTCCACCAACGGCCGGGCTGGGTGAGATGGCGCCATACTTGGTCGGGCGATGCGGCAACCTCGCTTTCGGCGCGGAGCAGGAAGGCGCCGGCGGTGGTTTCGGCCACGTGGGCGCGGGCGGGCGCAATCGTCACAAACAGAGCGGCCAAGGCCGCGAGCAGCATCCGCATCATGGTGGTCCTCCCGCCGGACAGGAAAGCGGAGTTGAGTGATCGGTCAAGCGGTTTTGAATGACCGTTCAAATGTGACGATGTTAACCAAAGTTCAGGCCGCCGCTGTCAGCGTGGCCCTATGCGCCCAGACGCCTCCTCGCCGCCGCGTTACGCTAGCCCCAATCAGGGCCGGGCGCTTGCGGCGCTGGCGCGCGCGCGCATCGCCAATGCGTGGCAGCGCGGCGTCGGATGCCTGATCGTTGCGCTGGTCGCGGCCGGCATGATGGGCGAGCCCGCGCCGCTCTTTTGGTTCGGCGGCCTCATCTTCATGATCGCGCTGGATCGCGCCGTGCACGTATGGCTGCTGGCGCGCTGCGAGGCGGGCATGACGCCGCGCGATCTGCGCCCCATCGCGGCGTGGACGATCGTGCAAAGCGCCTATGGCGGCGTCATCGCGGCGCTGCTCTGGTTTTCGCCGTTCGTGCCGGGCGAGACTTTGGCGGTGATCTATCTGTGCGGATCGGTGGCCAACGCGGCGGCGACGCTGCGCTCATCGAGCGTGCTGTCGGCCGCCGCGCTGACGCCGACGATTGGATATTTGCTGGGCTTGCCTTTGGTTGAGTTCGCGCTCGCGGGCTGGCGCAACACGTTGCATCTGATGCCGTTGGTGGGCGGGCTGTTGCTCGTGGGGTTTGGCATTTCGCTGTGGCGCAGTTTGCTGGAATCAGACGCCGCTCAGGCGCGCGCGGAAGCCGCCGCCTTGCGCGAACGCCAAGCCGCCGCCGCCGCCGCGGCCGCGAAATCCGACACAATCAAGCGCATGAACGATGAATTGCGCACGCCGATGCAGGCGTTGATCGGCGCCGCCGAGCATTTGCGCCGCGCCGCTGTTTCACCGGAATCGCGCGCCCACATCGCCACGCTCGCGCAGGCGGGCGAGGTGCTGAAGCTTGTGCTCGACGATCTTTCCGATCTCGACAATCTGGAAAACGGCGTGCTGCGCATCGCGCCCAAGTCCGCCGATCCGCGCGAACTCGCGCGCGGCGTCGTCAGCGCCTTCCGCACCGCCGCGCAAGATAAGCACCTGGAGCTTTTTCTCGACGTCACGCGCGAAACACCGGCGTTGGTGGAGATCGATGCGGCGCGCGTGCGCCAGATTTTGTTCAATCTCATCGCCAACGCGGTGCGCTTCACCACTCATGGCGGTGTGCGCGTGAGCTTGAGCGGGCGGCTCAGCGAAACGCCGGGCATGGCGCGCCTGCATTTCGTCGTCGCCGATACCGGCGTCGGCATGTCGCGCGCGCAGCTTGCGCAAATTCTCGGGCGCGAGCGTTTGAGCGCTGAAGGCGAGGGACCGGGCCTTGGCCTCTCCATCTCGATGCGCTTGGCGCGGCTCATGGGCGGCCAGCTCAACGCCAAGAGCGATCTTGGCCAGGGCTCGGTGTTCACGCTGTCGCTCGAAGTCCCCGTCCTCGCCGCCAAAACCAGCAGCGCCGCGTAGCCCTCACCGTTTCTGACATCACACCCCGTCCATCCTCCCCCATTCAGGGGAGGGGCGCAGCGGCGCGCGCCCGCGCTTCTTTCTCTTGACTCGCTCCGCAAACCAGACGCAAATGCAAATCAGTCGCATTTGCTGAAAGGGCCCCGCATGGCTGTGGTGTTGCTGATCGGCGCGGGGCCGCTCGCGGCCCTGATGGCGGCGGATCGTGAGTTTTCGGATCGGGCGCCGGGCAAATCCTCCCGCAAGGCGGCCGTTCCGAACCCCTCCTCTACGGCCATGGAGGAGGGGGCGTCTTATTGCTTCAGAAACGCCGCGAGCCGCGCTTCGAGCGCGTCCGTGTCGCGCGTTTCACACTCCCAAATCACCAGCGCCGACCAGCCGGCGCTGGTCAGCGCGGAGACGGCGGCGCGGTCGCGCTGCTGGTTCCGCGCGATCTTGGCGCGCCAGTAAGCGGAATTGTCTTTCGGGGCGCGCGCGCCGCGTTTGCAATCGTGCCCGTGCCAGAAGCAGCCGTGCACGAACACCACTTTGTGCAAGCTTGAGAACACCAGGTCCGGTTTGCCGGGCAGCTTGGCGCCGTTCAACCGATAGCGCCTTTGATAGCCGCACGCGCACGCCGCTTGGCGCACCGCGCGCTCTGGTTTTGTGTTTGCGCTTTTCACCGCGCGCATCACGGCCGAGCGCTTTTCCTGGGTGAATACGTCGGCGCGCATCACGCGCTCTTGCGCTGCGCCGCCGCGCCCGCCAGCGGCGCCAGCAGATGATTGGAGAGCCAGCGCACCACGGGCACGCACACGCCATCGCCAAACAGATGCAGCGCCGCGGTTTGATTTTCCGGCAGCGGATAATGATCGGGCGCGCCCATCAGGCGCGCAGCTTCGCGCGGAGAAATGAGGCGCGAGCGCACGCTTTGCCCCTCGACAAACAGCAGAATCTGCCGACTGGAGCCGCCGGCCGGCGTGCGCAAACAGCCGGCCAGGCCGTCAAAGCGCGCTTCCGCGCGCTGCACGCGCACGCCGCGCTCCATGCGAATACGCCGAAACACGGCGCCCACCGCGCGCTCGCCGCTTTCGCGCAGCGCCTCAACGCGCGCGCGCTGCAGCGGGCTCATTTGCGCGAGCAATTTTTCCGTTTTCTCCCGCGCATCCCATGCAATGTTGGCTTCGTCGATCAGATCGATAAGGCGCGTGTTACGTTTGGACGGCGCATCGAGGCGCCACCAGACGAAATGCTTGCGCAGATTTTCCGGCATGCGCGCCACCACCGCGCGCAGCGCGGGCGTATGAAACGGCGCGCTGGGGCCGGACGCGATCAAATGCGCCGGCGCATTGCGCGCGGCGATCACGAACAGGCGCGGGCGCGATTGCGGCGTGAACAGCGCCGCGTCGATCTCCAGCGCGCCGACCCGGTAGCCCAGATCGTCCAGCGCGTGCGCCAGCGCGGTAAAATCCGCCCCGCCGTGCGAGCTCAGTAGGCCGGAGACGTTTTCCAGCGCCAGGATGTCCGGCGCGCGGCCTTCGTGCTTCAGCTTTTCGATCAGCCGATGAAAGCCCCAAAACGCGCCCGAGCGCGGCGCCGCCAAACCGCGCCGCGCGCCCGCCCGCGACAAATCCTGGCAGGGGAACGAGGCCCAGGCGAGCGCCGCTTGCCCCGGCAGGTCGGCTGTGGATAGCGCCCACACGTCGCCCTCGCGCATATCGGCGTCGCCAAACGCGGCGCGGTACGCGCGCGCCTTGGCGGGATCGATGTCGTTGGCGAACACGCAGGTGAAATCGCCCTCAAGCCCCAGTCGGGCGAGCCCCCCGCCTGCGAAAAACTCATACACTGGGGCGCCGGAATCACGCTGCATGGCGCTATACTAGCATTGTAATGTCTGGCCGCCGCCTTGGCGCCTGTGAACGGGGGGGATGCCATGCGGGCCTTGATCCGCGGCGTAGTGGCGGCGGGCTTGCTTGCCCTGGCGGCCTGCCAGCAAGAAGCGCCCACCGCGCCGGATGCGCCGGGCGCCCCCACCAACGCCGAACGCGAAGCCGAAATCGCGGCCCAGCAGCTCGCCGCCCTGGGCGGGCCCGCCAACGCGGCGCAGCGCGCGCTTTATGAGGGCGAGTTTCAAGCCTCCGGCGGCATCGGAGTCGATGCGTCTGAAGGCGCCTGGGAGCTGCGTCTGCTGAACGATTACGCGCAATTCTCGCGACCCGGCCTTGGCGATGATGGCGGCGTGACGGGCGCGCGCGATTATCGTGAACGCGGCGTGCGCGTCGGCGCGGGCCCGCTCACCATCACCTTGATGCAGCAGCCGTGCAGCGCCAGCGGCGTGCAACTGGATTATGTCGCCCACGTTCTGTTTGAAGGCGTCGCTTATCAGGGCTGCGCGCGGCGCGGCGTCAATGAAGGCGCGCGGCCCACCTGGGCCTCGGTGTTGCCCGAACTCATCCCCGCCATTGATGCGTGCCTGGCGCGCGCCGAGGCGCATCCCGCGCTGGTGACGATCGCGGCCTCGATGGACGATGCGGGCGTGGCCGTGCGCGTGCGCGAAGCCGATGGCGCGCGCCGTGAATGCGTGGCGCCCGCCGGCGGGGGCGAGGCGCTTGTCTATGAGCCGCTCTCCGACATCGATCGCCGTCCGGGCGAGGGCGATCCGGAGTTTCAGCGCGGCGGCGCGCAGCCGCGCGCCTGCGCCGAGGCCGCAATGGGGCGCGACGGCGCGCGCCTAGGCTGGCTCATCGCGCGCGGGTGCTAAAGCGTCGGGACTTAAATGCGACCCACACCATGGATCGACCGCCGGGTCGCATTTAACTCCTAGAAGACGCTTTAGATTCAAGGTCTTCTAAAGCAACTTTTGGGCTTTAAATTCGCTCTGCGGCCGCCATCGAACTGAGGCGAATTTAAAGTCCGTTGCTTTAGCCATTCGTCGCAAGCGCGTTGCGTACGCGCGCTGATTGCGGCGCACTCCCTAAAAGGGGGAGCGTTCATGATCTTGGGGCCGCGCGCGCAGGCTGAGCGTTTGGAGTTCTCGCTCTCCGCAATTCGCATCGCACTGGCGATTTTGCTGTTCATTCATGGCGCTTTTCGCGCCAGCCATTGGGATCCGTATGTCACCGGCTTTGGCGAATGGCTCTCCGGCATCGGCTTTCCCGAAGGCTTTTATTGGGCCGCCGCCGTCACGCTCTATGAGCTGATCGCCCCGCTGTTCATTCTCGCGCGCCGCTTCGTCACGCTCGCATGCCTTGGGCATATGGTGATCGTGGGCTTGGGGCTCGTGCTGGTGCATTGGCCGGCGGGCTGGTTCGTCGTCGGCGCCGGGCGCAACGGGATGGAATATTCGGTGCTGTTGCTTGTCGGCCTTGGCGCGGTGGCGTGGGCGTACGCGCCCAAACGCGGCTAAATTCTAAATTATTGCCAGAGGCGCTGCAGCCACTCGACCATGCCGTTGATCGCCGCGATGCCGACAAACGCGCCGAAAAACACCGAACCCACCGAAAGGATCGCCGCGGGGATCGTCAGCAGCATCAGCACGCCGTCGCGCTGCAACAGCGCCAGCGCCGTCATCGCCACTGTCATGCCCGGCGGCCAGTTCGCGAACGGGATCGGCAGGATCAGAATGATCGCCATCAGCAGCGTTTGCAGGCCGGCCGCGATCGTCAGCGGAAAACGGGTGAGCGACGAAAAGCGCGGGCGCACCAGATATTCCACGCGCCTCAGCGGCGGGATCGCCAGATGCAGCGTGCGGCGCAGCACGTTGGTGTCGATCTCCTTGGCGCGCAATTGCGCCGGCGCCCAAAGCCGGCGCGCGCCCACCACCATGCCGATCGCGGGAAACAGCATCAGCACGCCAAAAATGGTCGAGATGCCCGGCACGTTCGGCACGCACATGGGCAGCGCCAGCACCAGCAGCAGCATACCGTAAGCGCGCGCATCGAGGTGATCCAGCAACTCGCCCACGCTCACTTTATCGCCCGGCACCGAGGCGATCAGATCCTCAAGCATCGCCGAGGCGGATCGCCCGGGCGTGCGGGGCGGCGGGGGAGGGAGCGCGGCGTCCATGGAGTTATTTGGACATGGGGCGCCCGCGCGCCTTTGGCTAGCGCATTCAGCGCAGATCTCTGCGTCTTGGTCGTTCAGACCTCGTCAACCGGCGCGCCTTAGCTGGGTGTAACAATGGCGCGCGTTTTGATCGCCTTGAGCCTGCTGACGCTGGCGTGCGGGTGCGGCGCGCCCGCGCCGCCTTCGGCTTTGGCTGGGCTGTGGAGCCCAGGCCCCGCCGCGTGCGAGGCGCAGGTCGGCGTGCGCTTCACCGCGCGCGCCATCGTGGCCGCCTATCAGGATCAGAGCGAAACCCTGTTCGCCCAGCCGCGCTATCAGGTGTTGCCGGGCGAGCCTTTCCGGGTGCGCATCGAATACGCGCTGCCGCGCCGCGCGGGAGCGCCGCGCGTGGCGGGCGCGCATGGCGTGCTGGTGCTGGCGCTGGGCGGAGACGGCGCGCTCGCGGCCGAGAGCCACGCCTTGATGGATGGGCGCACTGGCGCGGCGCGCGTGCGGCTGGAGGACGATCCGGCGCAATCTCTGCTGGCGCTGCGCCCCTGCGGGCCGCGCCCTGGCCGCGCCACGGGCCTGCGCGGCCTCAGCTAAACGAAAGCGGCCGCCGGCTTCACGCCGACGGCCGCCCCAATCCCAAGCCCGCAGGCTTTTAGTTTGACGCTTGTTGCGTGGCGGCGTCGCCGTTGCAGCGCGCGATTTCGTCCGCCGTCAATTGGCGCGCCTCGGTGCCATAGGCTACGACGCGGCCGCCGGTTTCGCGCACCAATTGGCGGCACGCGCGCACGCTCACGGCGTGATCGGCGCGCGCCACGCACGTCGCGCCTTCGCAATTCCAGATCGCGTTCTGGGCGATCACGCGCGCTTCGGCGGAGGGCGCGTCGAGGGTGGCGGTGAAGACGGGATCGCGGGCGAAGGCGGCGCCTGAAAAGCCCAGCGTGAGGGCGGCGGCGAGGGCGATCGTGCGGACGGCGTTCATGAAGCTCTCCAGGCAAAAGTCGCGCTTCGGGGAGGAGGCGCGCGCCCACCATGCCGTTGCGTCTGATCGTTGACAAGAGAAAACTGAACAAATCAAAAAATATTCATTTTTGGCAAAATGGCGAGCTTTTTTGGGTTTGGCGCCGAAAAATCGGGCGTTTGGCGGTCTTCATCTGCCGTAAGCACTGAATACCGGCGCTAGGATTTCCACAGCCGGACGCCGCGTATGCTCGATCGGAATCCGGGTGATTCAGGCTCCGAAACGGCTTAGCTTAACCATGCGCCAGAAGGCGCCCGCAGGGGAATGCGCAGGGGGATGCGATGACGTTTTACAAATTCGCGGTTGGCTTCGTGCTGACGCTGGCGATGGTCGCCGTGTTGGCGTTGAGCGCGCTTGTGTTCAGCGCCCGCGATTTTCAGTTCGGCGTCGCCCAGGTCGCGCCCGCCAGCAACGGCTTGATCGATTTCGCGCATCTGCGCGAGGTCGATGCGCAGATCGTGCAGCTTGAGGAAAGCAGCGCCGGCCCGCGCGGCGAAGCGTTGGAACTCGAACAATCGATCGCCGCGATCGACGCGCGCCTGGCCAGCGCCGAAGCCGCCGCCAACGAAACCCGCACAGCGCTCGTCGGCCAGATCGCCACGATCGAACAGAACAACGGCGCGCAAGCGGAAAGCGCCGCCGCCGATATGAGCACGCAAGCGCTGACGCAGCGCGTCGCCGGCCTGGCGGCGCAGCCCAGCCTCTCGCCCGCGGATCAGCAAACGCTCGCCGCGCTCACCACGCAAACCCAGCAGCTCGCGCAGCAGGAAGACGCCTTGGGCGCAACGGACGCCGAGCGCGCCGCCCTGGTCGCGCGTCAGCGCAGCGTGGGCGCGCTGGTGGCGGAATCCAACCAGACCATTTTCGCGCTTCAGCAAAGCGTTGTGCCGGATTATCAGCATTACGCGCGCGTGCGCGGCGAGGTCGCGGCGCTGACCAGCATGAGCCCGTGGGGCGTCTCGGCGTTTCTGGCGCAAGGCCATCCGGCGCTGCTGTCGACCATCCTGGTGCTTCTGATGGGCGGGCTGGGCTCGCTGCTGTATCTCTTCCCGGCTTATCTCAACCGCGCCGTGCCGGTGACGATGGCCGAAATCGTCGTGCGCCTGGTGTTTGGGGCGTGCGCGGCGCTGGCGTTCTACGTGCTGGCCAACGCCGCCATCGCCGGCTTCGCCATCGGCAGCGGCGCGCAGGCGAACGCGGCGACGACATCCTCGGCGCTCAATCCATTCACGGTGTCGCTGATCGGCATCGTCGCGGGCGTGCTGTCGGAAGACATCGCCAAATGGATCCAGGATCGCGGGCGCGGCATCTTCCAGCAGGGCGGCCCGGCCACGAGCCCGATCGCGGCGCCCGCCGCGACGGCGGACGAGCCCACGCATCAAGGCGGCGGGCTGGTGAACAACCAGGCGATCTCCTAAGCCGCTCGCTCGCGCTTGACGTGGCGAAACGCGCTTTCGCAGTTGCGAACACATGTTTAGGGTGCGCGCCGAAAAAAGTTCAGGGAGAAAGCTCTATGGGTCGCGCCGTTATCGTTTCTTACGCCCGCACGGGCCTCGCCAAGTCGGGCCGGGGCGGTTTCAACGATACGCACGGCGCGGCGATGGCCGGGCACGCGATCCAGCATGCCGTCAAGCGCGCGGGCGTGGAGAGCGATGCGGTGGAGGACGTGATCCTCGGCTGCGGCTCGCCGGAAGGCGCGACGGGGCACAACGTCGCGCGTTTGGCTTCGGTGTGGGCGGGGCTGGATTTCAAATGCTCGGCCGCCACCATCAACCGCTTCTGCTCGTCGGGGCTGCAATCGACGGCGCAGATCGCCCACTACATCATGAATGAAGGCGCCAAGGTTGGCGTTTCTGGCGGCGTTGAATCGATCTCGCTGACGCGGCTCTCTTCCTCGATGAACAAGGATCACATGTTCGAGGAGAAGCTCATGGCCGAGCACCCGTACATGTGGATCACCATGATTGAAACGGCCGACATCGTGGCGCAGCGTTACGGCGTCAGCCGCGAATATCAGGATGAATATTCGCTGCGTTCGCAGCAGCGCATCGCCGCCGCCCAAGCAGCCGGTCTCTTCAAGGATGAGATCGTGCCGATGAACGTGAAGATGAAAGTGGTCGATAAGGCCACCAAGGCCGAAAGCATCGTCGAAACCGTGGTGGATCGCGACGATTGCAATCGCCCCGACACCACGCTCGAAGGGCTCGCCAAGCTCGAGCCGGTGCGCGGGCCGGGCAATTTCATCACCGCCGGCAACGCCAGCCAGCTTTCCGACGGCGCGGCCGCTTTGGTGCTGATGGACGAAAAGGAAGCCGAACGGCGCGGGCTTGAGCCGCTGGGGCTGTTCAAAGGTTTCGCCGTCGCCGGCTGCCATCCCGACGAAATGGGCATCGGCCCGGTGTTCGCGGTGCCGCGTCTGCTTGAGCGCCAGGGCCTCAAGGTCGACGACATCGACCTCTGGGAGCTCAACGAAGCGTTCGCCTCCCAATGCCTCTACAGCCGCGACCGGCTCGGCATCGATCCGGAGAAATACAACGTCAATGGCGGCTCCATCGCCATCGGCCACCCGTTCGGCATGACCGGCGCGCGCCTTGTCGGCCACGTGCTGATGGAAGGGCGCCGGCGCAAGGCGAAGAATGCGGTGGTGACGATGTGCATCGGCGGCGGCATGGGCGCCGCGGGGCTCTTCGAGGTGTTCTCATGAAAACGTCGAAGAGCGGCGCAAAGGCGCCCATCAATTTTAAGTCTCCGAAATCGCGTTCGCGATTTTGGAGGGGCGCCGCGGGGCTCTTCGAGGTGTTCTCATGAAACGCATCGCGCTTGCGCTTCTTCTCGCGCTCGCCGCGTGCGGGCCGCGCGCGGAAGAGCAGGCGACGCAAGCGCCGCCTGTTGTCGAGGCGCCGGACACGAGCGCCAGCATCGGCCCCGATGGCGCGGCCGGTATCAGCACCGCGCTGGCCATGAACGTCGAAGCGCTTCGCGCCGCGGCGCCAAACTTCGCTGTCGCCGCCGTTGAAGATCAGATAGAGGGCCAGCCCTTCACCGCGATCACGCTGTCGGCGGACGGCGCGGAGGTGTTCCGCGTGCTTCCCGACGTGAGCGGGGCGCATATCCACGCCATCGTCACGCGATCTTCTGAGGCGCGCGGGCCGACGCAGGATGTCGTGGGGCAAACGCTGTTTGGCGTCGCCCCGCCCGAACAGGTGCCGTTCTGCAATGCCGAGTTCGTCGATGGCGCGCCGGGCTTTGCCTGCTCCACCGATGCGGCGGGGACGTTCTGGCGCGTCTACAAATTGCCCGAAGCCTATGACGGCCCCTCCGGCACGTTCGATGAGATCGAGCCTGACGTGCTGCACGACGCGACTTTAGCCGAAATGCGCTGGATCGCGCCTAGGGCGCAGTAACCTTGTGAACGCTGGCGGCGCTGGCGATGCGTTCGCCGGCCGCATTGAGATAGGCCGCGCTCAGAAATACCAGCGTCCGCGTTTTGCGATCGAGGCTGACGTTCGCCGCGCCGGAGACGGGCGCGGCGAGCATCTCCACATTGACGGAAACCAGCGCGCATGGCGCGCCGGCCTCGCGCGCGGCGGCGGTTTCAAGCGCCTGAACAAGCGCGGCGGCGATATCTGCGGGCGTCATCGTTCTACATCATCCAAACACACTTCCCCGCTCTCGGCCCGGCTTTCGCCGGGCGCTCGGCGGGGAAGCGAAGAGATCATTTTTTGCGCGCGATCGCCTGGCGGATGCGCTCATGCGCGACCTCAAGCGTCGCCCAATCGCCTACGCTCGCGCTCTTGCCGGGCTCGAGATCCTTGTAGTGGCGGAAGAAGTGGGTGATCTGCTGCACTAGTAGCGGCGGCAAATCCTCGTGCGTCTTCACGTCCTTGTAGAACGGGTTGAGCGCATCGACCGGCACGGCGAGGATTTTTTCATCCACGCCCTTTTCGTCTTCCATCAGCAGCACGCCCACAGGGCGTGAGCGGATCACGCAGCCAGGCACAACCGGCATCGGCGTCACCACCAGAATGTCGATCGGATCGCCATCATCGCCCAGCGTGTTGGGGATGAAGCCGTAATTGCTGGGATACAGCATCGAGGTGTGTAGGAAGCGGTCCACGAACAGCGCGCCGGATTTCTGATCCAGCTCATACTTCACCGGCAGGCCGCCCTGCGGAATCTCGATGAAAGCGTTGACCTCATGCGGCGGGTTCGGGCCGGGGGAGAGGAAGCGGATGTCCATTGTTGGCTTCTAGCACGATTGAAAAAAATTCGTCATTCCGGCCGCGCGAAGTGCGGGCCGGAACCCAGGCGTGAAAAGGCGCGGGGCGTCGGCCCTTGGGTTCCGGGCTCTTCGCTGCGCGAAGCCCGGAATGACGAGCGGCCCCGACAACCGATCCCCGACAACCGAACGTCACATCTTCTTCCGCTTCGGCGCCAAATCCGGAAACGCCGGCTTCCGCTTTTGCGCCTTGGCGGCGAACGCCTCCATC
>CAZWQS010000071.1:0-13333 GCA_964635925.1 uncultured Terricaulis sp.
TGGCCTTAGCCGGGGATTCGACGACGACGACGTTCATGGGGGGCGGTACGCTCTTCATGACGGGCCGGGGCCCGAAGCGGCGGGAAACTGGTGAGTGAGCCGGCCGCTGTCAACGCGCCGCAACCACCCTCGGACGCCGCTTATCCGCCCCGCAGGCTAATTTTCCCTTCCCGATCCGAAGGTTAACAAAAGTCACCGAGCTTACCCAAACAAACGCAACTAAAGGTAGAAACTATGTTACAAATCGCGTATACGGCGAATGATCATGGCTGACACCGTTGCCAAGTCCGATCCAGCGCCGCGCCGGCTCGAGGTGGTTCATTATGTGAGCGACATGTCCGCGCAATTGTCCGCGATGGCGCTCGGGGCGGGGCTGAAAGAGGTCGCGGTCGCGCTCTTGAGGGCGCGCGAGCTGTGCGAGGACGCGCTGGAGCGCGGGCTTAGCTGAAGGCGGCGCGCGCCAAGGCGGCGTAGCCGCCGGGCAGCGAGGCGGCTTGGCCTTCCATCTCCAACTCCACCAACGCGGCGGTGACGGCGGCGATGCTGGTTTCGGTGAGGCGGGCGAGATCGTTCACATGGATCGGCGTGGGCGAAAGCAAAGCGGCGATCTTCTTCGGCAGACCGGGCGGGGCCTCGATGCTCTCGGCGAACAGCGGCCCGGCCGAGAGCGGGCGCAGCGGCGGCGCGCCGTCGCCCAGCGCCTCGATCACGTCCTCGGCGCTTTCGATCAAAGCCGCGCCCTGTTTGATCAGCGCGTTGGAGCCGCGCGCGCGCGGATCGAGCGGCGAACCGGGCGCGGCCATCACTTCGCGCCCTTGCTCACCCGCCGCGCGCGCGGTGATCAGCGAGCCTGAGCGGAGCGCCGCTTCGATCACAACCACGCCGCGCGAAAGGCCGGAGACGATGGTGTTGCGGCGGGGAAAATCCCGCGCGCGCGCCACCGCGCCGAGCGGCGCCTCGCTCAGCACCACGCCTTGTTCGCAGAGCGCGTCATAGAGTTTCAGGTTTTGCGGCGGATAGGGCTGATCGATCCCGCCGGCGAGCACGGCGGCGGCGCCGCTTTTCAGCGAGCCGCGATGGGCGGCGGCGTCCACCCCGCGCGCGAGGCCCGAGACGATGGTGAAGCCGGCTTCGCCGAGTTCGCCCGCCAAGCGCTCGGCGAACACGAGCGCAGCGGCGGAGCCTTCGCGCGCGCCGACGATGGCGATGGTCGGCTTGTGCAGCACGCGAAGATCACCGCGCGCGGCCAGAATCGGCGGGGGCGCATCGAGCGCGGCGAGCAAGGGCGGATAGTCCGGCTCGCACGCCGCGATCAGGCGCGCGCCAAGCCTTTCGAGCGCCTCAAGCTCAGCTTCGATGTGTGCGGGCGCGGGCGGGCGGAGATCGCCCAGGCGCGGCAGCGCTTCAAGCGCCGCGGCGGGCGTTTTGAAGCGCGCGATCAGGCGGTGAAAGCTGAGCGCCCCGATGCGGGGCGTGCGCGCCAGCCGCGCCCAGGCGATCCGCTCCGGGCGCGACAGCGTGCGGTTCATTCCGCGCTTGCGGGCGGTTCGGGCGCGGGATCCGCGGGAGGCGCGGACTCGGCCGCGGGCGCTTCTTCTTTCTTTTTGGCGCCGACGCGCGGCTCCGTGCCGGCCAGCAGGCGTTCGACATTGGCGCTGTGGCGCCAGAAGATCAGCGCGGCGATCACGACCGTGAACGCAATTTCCGGCCACGTGAATTGCGCCACCAGTGCAAAGATGGGCGCCACCGCGGCGGCGCAGAGCGCGGCGAGCGAAGAAATGCGGAAGATCGTGAAGACGCCCAGCCACACGATGCCGGCGGCGATTCCAAGCGGCCAAATGCCGGCGAGCAGCACGCCGAAGAAGGTGGCCACGCCCTTGCCGCCCTTGAAATTGAGCCACACCGGAAAGCAATGGCCCAGAAACGCGAAGGCGCCGGCGACAAGGCCGATCTGCGTTTGCACTTCGCCCGTCGCTCCCGCCGCGCCGGCGATCCAGCGGGCGAGCAAAAGCGCGATCGCGGCCTTGCCCGCATCCAGCAGGAGCGTGGCGAGCGCGATGTCCTTGCGCCCGGTGCGCAGCACGTTGGTCGCGCCGATATTGCCCGAGCCGATGGCGCGGATATCGCCCAGGCCGGCCGCGCGCGTCAGCACCAGCCCGAACGGGACAGAGCCGAGGAGATAGCCGCCCGCGGCGGCCAGAATGAAATAAAGCGCCAGCACCGGAGGCGGTTTAGCAGGGCCGCACGCATTTGGGGAAGAGGCGCGCGCCGAATCGCGCGCGAAGGCCGGGGGCTGACGTGGGAGGTTCAGGCGCCTATGCTGTGATTTCTGGACGGCTCTTACGATTCATGCAGCGCAAACTGACGGTCATCCTCTCCGCCGACATCGTCGGCTATAGCGCCCTTATGGAGCGCGACGAGAGCGGCACGCTCCTGCGCCTCAAGGAAAGCCGCAAATCCCTGTTCGATCCGCGCGTGGCCGCGCAGGGCGGGCGCATCTTCAAAGTGATGGGCGACGGGGTGCTGATCGAGTTTCCGAGCGCGGCCTCGGCGGTCACGTGCGCGCTGGACATCCAGGAGGCGATGGCGGCGGCCGAGCGCCACCGCCCCGAGGGCGAACGGCTGCGCTACCGCGTCGGCATCAATCTGGGCGACGTGATCATCGAGGGCGACGATATTTACGGCGAGGGCGTCAATGTCGCCGCGCGGTTGCAGGCGCTGGCGCCGGAGGGCGGGGTGGCGCTGTCGCGCAATGTGCGCGACCAGGTGGCCGGCAAGGTCGCCGCAGAGTTCGAGGATATGGGCCCGCACACGGTGAAGAACATCGCCGGGCCGGTGCATGTGTTTTCGGTGCGCGCGCAAGGTGCGGCCGCGCCGGATGCGCCTGACGCGCCGGCGCGGGAGAAGCTCTCCATCTGCGTGCTGCCGTTCTCGAACATGAGCGGCGATAGCGAGCAGGAATATTTTTCCGACGGCATCAGCGAAGACATCATCACCGATCTTTCCAAAGTGTCGGCGCTTTCGGTGATCGCGCGCAACAGCGCGTTCGCGTTCAAGGGCAAGAACGTCAATATTCCCCAGGTGGCGCGCCAGCTTGGCGTGACGCACGTGCTGGAAGGCAGCGTGCGCAAATCAGGCGGGCGCGTGCGCATCACCGCGCAGTTGATCGACGGGCTGAAGAACGATCACGTCTGGGCCGAACGCTACGACCGCGATCTCGACGATATTTTCGCGCTGCAGGATGAAATCTCCGAGGCGATCGTCAATGCGCTGAAGTTGAAGCTGCTGCCCGAGGAAAAGAAGGTCATCGAGCGGCGCGGCACCGAAAACGTCGAGGCCTACAACCTCTTCCTGATGGCGCGGCAGGAATATTTGACCGGCTTTGAAGGCGATCCGCGTCGCGTCAGCGCGATCATCCGCCTCTGCCAGCGCGCGACCGAGATCGATCCGAACTACGCCCGCGCTTGGGCGCTGATGGCGACGGCGCAGGTGGCCGCCTATCACGTGGCCGGCATGATCCATGACGACGGATTGGCCGCTGTGGAGCGTGCGCTGGAGATCGATGGCGATCTGGCCGAGGCGCACTCGGTGCGGTCGCGGATTTTCATCGAGCAGCACCGCATGGACGAAGCTGCGCAAGAGATGGAGATTGCGCTCAAGCTCGATCCCAATTCCCACGAGGTGAACCGCAACGCCGGGCGCGTCTATTTCTCGAAGCGCGATTTTGCCGCCGCGATCCCTTATTATGCGCGCGCGGTGGAGCTGTTCGAATTGGATTTCGGCTCCGCCTCGATGCTGGTGACCTGTTACACCGCGCTAGGCAATCAAGCCGCCGCGCGGGCGGCCGCCGAAGTGACGCTGGCGCGCGTCGAAAAAGTGATTGCTCAGGATCGCAACAACGGCACGGCGATGGGCCATGGCAGCGATGCGCTGGCGGTGCTTGGCCAAAAAGAGCGCGCCAAGGAATGGATGGGGCGGGCGCTGCTGATCGACCCCGAGAATTGGGGCATGCGCTACAATTTTGCTTGCTGCCTCGCCACCCAATTGGACGATCCCGCCGCGGCGATCGAGATGTTGCGCCCGGTGCTGCTGCGCGGCTCGCGCAGCCGCGTGGACTACGCCAAGATCGATCCCGATTTCGACGGCCTGCGCGAGGATCCGCGCTTCCAGGACTTGATTACCGAAGCCGAAGCGCGCACGGAGTGACGCTCAGCTTGCGGCTTTGATGTGCGCGAAGGGGCTGAGGCCCAGCCACGCTTGCATGTGCTTGGCCAATTGCGCATCGCCCACCAGATTGACGCGCTTGGCGCGTTGCGCGGCCGCCAGGCTCTCCACGCCCATCCAGATCGCCGTCATCGTGCGCAGATCGGCGTTGACGTAGAGATCGACATCAAAGCCCGGGTCGACGCTGCAAAGATCGACCGGCTCTTTCGGCTCCACGATCAGCCAGAAATTACGCCAGCCCGACGCCTGTTCAGGATAGATGAATTGGATGACGCTCTTGCGGCGCGGCATCGGGCGCGGATCGAGATTGCGGCGCATGTCCCACATCAGGAGCTGCGCATCGAGGTGTTGGAGCGACAGCTCGCTCTCCACCCAGCGCTGGCCCCAATGGCCGAAGGCGTCGACGATCGGGGCGAGTTCTTCGCCGGCGGGCGTCAGGTGATAATCGTAGACCCCGCTTGCGCCCTTAACGCGCGCACGGCGCACGACGCCAGCGGTCTCCAATTCTTTTAGGCGCCGCGACAGCAGCGCCGGCGACATGCGCGGCACGCCGCGGCGCAAATCGTTGAAGCGGGAGGAGCCCGCCACGAGTTCGCGCAGAATGATGATGGTCCAACGCGGGCACAGCACTTCGGCGGCCATCGCGACGGGGCAGAATTGTTTGTAGCTTCCTTGGGTCATGCGGCGCGCTCCTTAAAGCGTGGGGGCAGGCGTGCGCTAGTTCAGTTTCTATATCAGCCGCGATTCATTCGGTGAACTGGATCGCGCTGTGGGGTGGGAGGCATAGTTGGGCTCATGGAGAGAAATGAAATGCCCGATACACATAGCCTGCCGACGAGCGCCGATTGGATCGCCCGCGCCGACGCGCTGGCCGCCAGCTTTGCGGCGCGGGCCCAGACCCACGACGAAAGTGACGCGTTCGTGGCCGAAAGTTACGCCGCGCTGAAGCGAGAGGGCTTCTTCAAAGCGCACGTGCCCGCCGAGCTTGGCGGGGGCGGGGCGAGCTATCGCGAGATCGCGGGCGTCATCCGCCGGCTGGGCGCGGCGTGCTCGTCGACCGCGCTGGCGTTCGCGATGCACACGCACATCGTGGCGGTGAACGCCTGGCGCTGGCGCCATCAGGGCGCGCCCACCGACGGCATGCTGAAGCGCGTCGCGGCGGAAGACCTGGTGCTGATTTCCAGCGGCGGCTCCGATTGGCTGGCCAGCGCGGGGCGTGCGGTGAAGGCGGAGGGCGGCTTTCGCATCAGCGCGCGTAAGGGGTTCGCCAGCGGCTGCCCCGCGGGCGATCTGCTGGTGACGAGCGCTGTTTATGACGATCCGCAGGACGGCCCCACCGTGCTGCACTTTGCCGTGTCGCTGAAAGCGGAAGGCGCAAGCGTGCGCGAGACGTGGCGGGCCATGGGCATGCGCGGCACCGGCTCGCACGATGTGGAGCTGAACGAGGTGTTCGTGGCCGACGCCGCCATCAGCGGCAAGCGCCCGCAAGGCAAATGGCATCCGCTGTTTCACGCGATCAGCCTCTTGGCGTTTCCGCTGATCTATTCGGCGTATATGGGCGTGGCCGACGGCGCGCGCGCCAAGGCGATCGAGATCGCGCGCAAGAAGCCGGCCGATGAGGCGGGCGCGTACTTGGTTGGCGAATTGGAAAATGCACACACCAGCGCGGCGCTGGCTTATGCGCACATGCTCACGCTGGCGGAAACGCAAACGCCGGGGCCGGAAGCCACCAGCCAGCAGATGATTGCGCGCACGCTTGTGGCGCGCCATGCGATCGAAACCTGCGAGCGGGCGCTGCTCGCGGCGGGCGGGGGCGCCTATTATCGCCACGCGGGCCTGGAGCGCGCGTTCCGCGACGTGCAGGCCGGCCGCTTCCATCCGCTGCAGGAAAAGCCGCAAACGCGCTACACCGGGCGCGTGCTGCTGGGGTTGGATATCGACGGCTAAGCGGAAAGAAAGCGCTCACGCTCGTCATTCCGGTCGCGCTAAGCGCGGGCCGGAACCCAGGGGATGACAGAGCGCTGCACTTGCCCTTGGGTTCCGGGCTCAATGCTGCGCATTGCCCCGGAATGACGAGCGAGGCCCTGCGGGCTAGCCGCCCCTGCACGCAACCGGCGCGGCGCGGCCGACTTCCCATTGTGCGTTGGCGCCGCCGCCGCGCACGGCGTAGCGGCCGTTGGAATAATAGCCCTCGCCCGCTTGCGGAAGCACCATGGAAGGCCCGCCGATAATCGCCACGCGCGCTTCATCGCCCTGAAAATCGACCATGAGCTGGGTGCCGTCGGCGCACGTATAGGCGATCGGCCCCGTGAGCGGCAGATCGGGCGTTGGCGGCTCGAACGGATTGGTGGAGCAGGCGGCGAGCGCGAGCAGCGAAGCGGCGGCGATCAGAAAACGCATGGGCTCCTCCTTAAAGCGTCGGGACTTAAATGCGACCCGCACTGAGGCGAATCTAAAGTCCGTTGCTTTTAGCGTGCGAACACGCTTTTGCCGGCGATGAAGGTGCGGGCGACCAGGCCTTGCATCAGCTTTTTGTCGAATGGGGAATTGTTCGATTTCGATTTCAGCTTGTCGCTGTCCAGTTTGAACGGGGCGCCGGCGTCGAGCACGATGATATCGGCGGGCGCGCCTTTGCTGAGGCGTCCTTGCGGCAAATTGAGGATTTCCGCTGGGCGCAGCGTCATCGCGCGCAGCACAAGGTTGAGCGAGGCGTCGCCCTTGTGCGCCAAGCTGAGCGCGCCGGGCAGCAGCGTTTCCAAGCCCACCGCGCCGAAGGCGGCTTCCTCGAACGGCAGGCGCTTGTCTTCCGCCGGGCGCGGATCGTGGCCGGAGACGATCACGTCGATCAGGCCGGAGGCGACGGCGTCGACCAGCGCGCGCCTGTCATCCTCGCTGCGCAGCGGCGGGGAGAGCTTGGCGAAGGTGCGATAGCCGTCCACGTCGTTTTCGTTGAGCACGAGGTGGTGTACGTTCACGCTGGCGACCGCGTGCACGCCGCGTTCTTTCGCGCGCTTCAGCGGCGCGAGCGCGGCGGCGGCGGAGATCATATCCACCAGAAGCCGCCCGCGTGTGAGTTCAGCCAGCGCAAGGTCGCGCTCGGCCATGATGGTTTCGGCGGCGGCGGGGATGCCGGGCAGGCCAAGGCGCGCGGCAAGCTCGCCCTCGTGCATGACGCCGCCGTCCGCAAGGAACGTATCCTCGGGCCGGTTGGCTACCAGCGCGCCGAAGGCGGTGGCGTACGAGAGCGCGCGGCGCAGCACGCGGCTGGAGACGATCGGCTTATCGCCATTGGTGAACAGCACCGCGCCCGCTTCGGCCAGAAGGCCGATTTCGGTCATCGCTTCGCCGTCGAGATGCTTGGTGAGCGCCGCGGCCGGCAGGATGCGCACCCCGCCCGCGCGATCGGGCCCGCGCCGGCGTACGAAATCGACCAGACTCTGATCGTCGATCACCGGCGTTGTGTTCGGCATCATCACCATGGTGGTGACGCCGCCGCTTGCCGCGGCGCGGCCGGCGGATTTGAATGTCTCTTTATGCTCGGCGCCCGGCTCGCCGATGACGACGCGCATATCGATCAGGCCGGGCGCGACGTGCGCGCCGCCCGCATCGATGATCTCGGCGCCGTCGGGCGCGCTTTTCACGGCGCCGACATCGAGGATCTTGTCGGCAAACAGGATCGCGCCGTCCTCGACCTTGCCTTTGGCGGGGTCGATCAGCTTGGCGTTGGTGATGAGGATGGGGCGCGTCATTGACGCTTCAGCGCTCCGTTCAGCGTGGTGGAGAAGGCGAGCGCGATGATGAAGGGCACCCAGATCGGCAATTCGCCGATCTTCGGCGCATCGAGTGCGGCGGCGATGTGATCATCAACGCACCACCAGAGCAGAAATAACCACATCAGGGCGCCTCCTTCGCGCTATAGTTCGCCCCGCTCTCAGCCAAAGCTTCCAGCACCGCCATGCGCACGGCCACGCCCATGCGCACCTGGGTTTCGATCAGCGACACATTCGGATTGTCGGCGACGGAAGAATCGATCTCCACGCCGCGATTCATCGGGCCAGGATGCATGACGAGCGCGCCGGGCTTGGCGTGGCGCAGTTTGTCTTCATCCAGCCCGTAGAACCAGAAATATTCGCGCGCGGAGGGGAAGAAGCCGCCATCCATGCGCTCGCGCTGGAGGCGCAGCATCATGACGACGTCGGCGCCTTCAAGGCCTTTGCGCATGTCGTGGAAAATTTCCGCGCCCCAACGGTCGGCGCCGATCGGCATCAATGTCGGCGGGCCGACGAGGCGCACGCGCGCGCCGAGAATGTTCAGCAGCGCGACGTTGGAGCGCGCGACGCGGGAGTGCAGCACATCCCCGCAGATGGCGATGGTGAGGCCTTCAATGGCGCCGAGGCGCGCGCGGATCGTGAAGGCGTCCAGCAAGGCTTGCGTGGGATGTTCATGCTTGCCGTCGCCCGCATTGATCACCGCGCAATCGACTTTCTGCGCCAGCAATTCCGCCGCGCCCGAACTGCCGTGGCGCACCACGAGCAGATCGGCGCGCATCGCGTTCAGTGTGGCCGCGGTGTCGATCAGCGTTTCGCCCTTGGCGACCGATGAGCTTTTCACGCTCATGTTCACCACATCCGCGCCCATCCGCTTGCCGGCGAGTTCGAACGAGCTTTGCGTGCGCGTGGAATTTTCAAAGAAGAGATTGATCAGGGTGCGCCCGCGCAGCGTGTCGAGCTTCTTGATCTTTTGTTCGAGCAGCGGCGCGAAGGCTTCGGCGCGGTCGAGCAGGCTTGTTGCTTCAAAGCGATCGAGATCGGCGATGGCCAGCAGATGCTTCTTGCGAAAACGGGCGGGGGTTTTGCGGGGCTCGCTTTTCGTCACGCCAGTTGGTCGCTCAGCCATGGCGCTTGTTAAGCGCTGAGGCGTGATCGCCGCAAGCGTGGCGGCGCGGTGACCAACATTTTCGTTTCCGCCCTATTGCCGCCTTGGACTCCCGCTTGTATCCGTTTTGTTCTCATGGTGGGAACGGGCGGGCTGATCGGGTGTTTGAGGGAGGGTGAATTGAAGAAACCCCACTCTAATCAAAGGGATGAACTGCCGGCGCTGCGCCCGGTCGGGCTTGCGATCGCCGCGGTCGTGGCCGGCCTTGGCGTAGGCAAGGCGCCCGCTGCGGAGGCCGCGCCGAAGCGCGCGCCGCTCGAGCCCGCCACGCAAGGCAAGGCCTACGTGATCGACCACACCAACCATCCTTCATTCGACGAGGACCCGGATATGGTCGTGGGCCGCTCCAAGCCGGTGGCGCCGTTTGGCGAGAAATAGGATGTCCGATTCAACGCCGCAGGCGTTCCAACCCTTGGAGCGCCGCCTCGCCGACCGCAACAAGCAATACGTCGCCCACGAGGACGTGGCCGCGCAGTTCGAGCGCAAGTTTGGACGCGCGCCGGCGCGTTAGGACATCGTGCAAAAAACGGACGCACCCACCTCGTCATTCCGGGACGCGCGTGAGCGCGGGCCCGGAACCCAGGGGCCAATGGCGCGCCGCTTGCCCCTGGGTTCCGGGATCAATGCTTCGCATTGCCCCGGAATGACGGACGAGTGTGGAGCGCATCCGTATTTGTTTTGTGCGGCGCGTTAGCCGAGCACCAGGCTGATGGCGATCGGCATGGTGATGATCGAGAGGATGGTGGTGGCGGTGATGATGGCGGCCATCAGGCGCACGTCGCCGCCCATTTCGCGCGCAAGCGTGTAGCCGGCGGCGGCGACGGGCGTTGCGCCCATGCCGGTGGCGACCGCGACCGCGAGCGGGCTTGCGCCCCACGCCGTCGCGCACGCCCACACCACGATGGGCGCGATCACGAGCTTCATCAATGTGGCCGCGCCGATCTTCACGCTGTCGGCGCGCAACGCCTTGAAATCGAGCCCCGCGCCGACAGTGATCAGCGCCACCGGCATGGCGGCTTGGCCGAGCAGTCGTAGCGCTTCGCTCAGCGGGCCGAAATTCGTCACGCCGACGGCTTGCGCGATGAGGCCCGCCGCGCAGGAGAGGATCAGCGGATTGGCGATGATCTGATCGAACACGGCGCGCCAGCTCGCTGCTTTCGCCGCGCCCCAGCGCGCGAGCACGATCACCGAGACGACATTGACCATGAACACGAGCGGCCCGAACACGAGGCCGATCAGCGCCAGGCCCTCTTCGCCATAAAGCGCAGCCCCCGCCGCCAGCAGCGGAAAGCCGTTCCAGCGCACCGCGCCCTGAAACACGCTGGTGTAAGCGGGTCCGTCGCCGCGAAAGACAAGGCGAAGCGCGAGCGACAGCACGATCACCGCCGCAAAGCCGGTGAGAACGCCCAGCACAAAGGGCGGGGCGTCGTTGCTGGAGAAATCGGCGCTGGTGATGAGCGTGAACAAAAACGCCGGATAAAGCACGAAATAGCCGAAGCGATTGACCGCGCCGAACGCCTCGGGCTCAGCGATGCGCCGGTTGCGCGCAAGCCAGCCGAGCGCAATCAGAATAAAGACGGGCGCAAGCGCGGCGGCGACGCTAGGCATCGGCGCGGCGCTCCTGCATTGCATCGAGCGCGCCTTGCAGCATGTAGGCGGCGGCCATTTTATCGACGACCTCGCCGCGCCGCTTGCGGCTGGCGTCGCCCTCCAGCAGCGTGCGCGTCACCGCCGCGGTGGAGAGGCGCTCGTCCCACATGAGCAGCGGAACATCGCGTTTGGCGAGCAGATTGCGCGCAAAGGCGCGTGCGGCTTGCGCGGCGGGGCCGCTGGATCCGTCCATATTGAGCGGCAGGCCGATCACGAAGGCCACGCACTGGCGCGCGTCATAGAGTTTGAACAGGGCCTCCGCATCGGCGGTGAATTTCGTGCGCGCGATGGTGTCGAGCGAGGAGGCGATGAGGCGCGAGGTGTCGCTGACGGCCACGCCGATGCGCTTCTCGCCGGGATCGACACCGACGAGCGCGCCCGTGCGCGGCAGGGCGGCGGCGAAATCGGGGAGTAAAAGCAGCGGCAAGGCGCCCTCTCACTCGGCGCGCGCTTGCCCCAGGTCAAGCGGGGGTGTTGGATGGGGCGATGAAACGCGCCTTTGTTCTCGCCGCCGCCCTTGTTCTTTCCGCCTGCGCCAGCGGCGCCGAGCAAAGCGAGGAGGCCGGCGCCTGGATCAGCCATTCGCTCTCGTGCAACGCGGCTGAGGCGCATGTGTGCGAGGGGGAAGGCTGCACGCCCTCCCGCGACGATGAAATCTGGGCCGCGCCAATTTCGGTGGTCGTGCCCGCGCTGAGCCAGGGCGGGCGTTTCTGCATCGCCACCGGCTGCGAAGATGCGGAGGTCGTTCCCGCATCGGCGACCCGGCAAGCCTTCCACGCCCGCGTGCGCACGAATGACCGCACGCAGATGGACGCGGCCCTCGAAATCGCCCGCGATTTGCGCTCGTTCCGCCTGAGCTGGTCCGAGGACGGCGCGGTGCGCGCATGGGCCGGGGCCTGCGAAGCCGCCGGCTCTTGAACGGGGCGCCCCGCGCTGGTAGCGCAGGGCCATGTCAATCGATGAAAAAACCGTGCGCCGGGTGGCCAAGCTCGCCCGGCTTTCGCTGCCGGAAGAGCGCGTGGCGCCCATGGCGGCCGAGCTCAACGGCATCATGGCCTGGATTGAGCAGTTGAACGAGGTGGACGTCGAAGGCGTCGCGCCGATGACGAGCGCGGTGGAGGGCTTGAGCTTGCCGATGCGCGAGGACGTGGTGACGGATGGGGATAATCCCGAGCGCGTGCTGAAGAACGCGCCAAAGGCCGAGGACGGCTTCTTCGTGGTGCCGAAGGTGGTGGAGTGAGTTTTTGCGCGCGCTTCATGCTCGCCCTTGATGGGCGAGCTGTCGCCGCGCACAGCGCGGTGACAGAGTGGGTGGCTGCGCCGCATTCTGAAGCGCCGAGCCGCCACCCCATCCGGCCGCTTCGCGGCCACCTTCCCCATCAAGGGGAAGGTGGCGAAGCGTGAGCTTCACCATCACCTCCGAATCCCCGTTGCAGGGTGACGTGCGCGCGCTGGTGCAAGCGCTGAACGCTTACACGTACGAACTGACGCCGGCCGAGTTTCGCCATCACATGAGTGTCGAACAAATGGCGCAGTTGGATACGACCGTGTTCATCGCGCGCGATGCAAGCGGCGCGGCGGTCGGCATGGGGGCGTTGCGCCGTCATGAGGGCGCGGGCGAGGTGAAGCGCATGTTTGTGTCGCCCGGCGCGCGCGGAAGCGGGCTTGGCGGGGCGATCCTGGCGGAGATCGAGAAGCTGGCGCGGGCGGAGGGCTTCCCCAAGCTCGTGCTGGAGACGGGTTCGAATTTTGATGCGGCCAAGCGCGTGTACGAGCGCGCGGGCTTTGTGACGTGCGAGGGCGTGCTGGATTATCCGGCAAGCGCTTGGAATGCGTTTTATGAAAAGGAGCTGGCGTGAGCGGCGCTCCTCCTTCTCTCATTCCGGACGCGCGGAGCGCGATCCGGAACCTAGGACAACCGACACAGCGGTCGCCCCTGGGTTCCGGCGCTACGGCGCGTGCCGCGCCTCCGGCCGGAATGAGAGCATTTTATGGATTTTAAATGACTGACCTTACCACTCTCACCCTCGCCCAAGCCCTCGACGGGATGGAGAAGAAGCAATTTTCTTCCGCCGAGCTGACCGACGCGTTCCTTGGCGCGATCGATAAGGCGAACCCGCACCTGAACGCGTTTATCGTCGTTACCGGCGATAAAGCGCGTGCGGCGGCGAAAGCCTCGGACGCCAAGCGCGCGTCGGGCAAAGCTGGGCCGCTGGAAGGCGCCCCGCTCGGCATCAAGGATTTGTTCTGCACCGAGGGCGTGCGCACCACGGCGTGCTCGAAAATTCTAGGCGAGTTCACGCCGACTTACGAGAGCACGGTCACGGCTAATCTCTTCCGCGATGGCGCGATCATGCTGGGCAAGCTCAATCTCGATGAGTTCGCGATGGGTTCCTCGAACGAAACGAGCGCGTTCGGCAATGTCGTGAACCCGTGGCGGCGCGGCAATGAAGACACCAAGCTGACGCCCGGCGGTTCGTCCGGCGGTTCGGCGGCGGCGGTGAGCGCGGATTTGTGCTTGGGC
>CAZWQS010000072.1:0-13089 GCA_964635925.1 uncultured Terricaulis sp.
GGGAAGCCGTTGTCGGCGAGCAGATTATAGGCGCGCGTGCAGATTTCAATTTTGCGCGCGGCGGTATCGGCCTGGCCCTGCTCGTCAAACGCCATCACCACGGCGGCGGCGCCGTAACGGCGCACGCGTTTGGCGTGGAGCAGGAATTGCGCCTCGCCCTCCTTCATGGAGATCGAGTTGACGATGCTTTTGCCCTGCGCACATTTTAGGCCCGCCTCGATCACTTCCCATTTGGAACTGTCGATCATCAGCGGAATCTTAGCGATGTCCGGCTCGGAGGCGATGAGATTGAGAAAGCGCCGCATCGCGGCGGGCCCGTCGATCATGGCCGCATCGACGTTGACGTCGAGCACGTTGGCGCCGTTCTCGACCTGCTGACGCGCCACCGCGAGCGCGCCTGCGTAATCATCCGCCTCGATCAGCTTGCGGAATTTCGCAGAGCCGGTGACGTTGGTGCGCTCGCCAACGATGATGAAGTTTGCGAAGAGGTTGGCATCAGTCATAGCGGCAGCGAGTCTTCAATAGGAAAAATGTGATAGGAGCCCAGCGCCACGCCCTGATCGGCTGCTAGCGCGGCGAGGCGTTCCTGCTCAACCTCGTCAATCGGGGCTTGCCCTTCATCGTGGCGATAGTCGCACGCGCGCTTCATTTCCTCGAACGAGGTTAGAAGCCAGCCTTCCTCGGCGAACGCCGCGAACAAGCGCTCGGTCGCGGCGCGAATGTCATGGGCGGTCACGAAGAACGCGCAGAAGCCGCCGCCAAATTCGATATTGGCCGACCCCGCGACCGGACGCAGAAACGCCAGCCCATTCCAGACATCGTCACGATCGCGCCAGCTCATGCTGCAGCCGTGAACGGTTCGAGGCCCGCGAGCTTTAGCCGCTTATCCCGCGCCGGGATCGCGCGCGGCGTCACACCCTCAACCGCGTGACGCATGTGCGCGATGTGATCGGGCGTAGTGCCGCAGCAGCCGCCAGTGATGTTCAGCAGCCCCGCGCGCGCCCATTCGGAATAATGCGCCTCCATCGAATGGGGCGTTTCATCGTAACCACCCATCGCGTTGGGCAAGCCGGCGTTCGGATAAGCGCTCACCGCGCATTCGGCCACGCGCGCAAGATCGGCCAGGAAGGCGCGCATGTCGGCGGGGCCGAGCGCGCAATTGAGGCCAACCGCCCACGGATCGGCATGGCGCACCGAATTGTAGAACGCTTCCACCGTCTGCCCCGAAAGCGTGCGCCCGCTGCGATCGGTGATCGTGCCGCTGATCCAAAGCGGCAGTTCGACGCCGGTTTTATCGAACGCCTCCCACGCGCCCCAGAGCGCGGATTTGGCGTTCAGCGTGTCGGTGATGGTTTCGATCAGCAGCAGATCGGCGCCGCCTTCGATGAGGCCAAGCGCCTGTTCCTCGTAGCCTTTGGCCATCGAGTCGAAATCGCTGTCGCGCCGGCCCGGATCGCCCACCTCGGGCGACATGGAGAGCAATTTCGTGGTCGGCCCCATCGCGCCGGCGACCGCGCGGGCTCTGCCGTCCTGCGCTTCGTATTTATCGCACGCCTCGCGCGCCAGGCGCGCGGCTTCAACATTGATCTCGTAGACCACCTCTTCCAGCGCGTATTCGCCCTGACTGATCTTGGTGGCCGAGAACGTGTTGGTCGAGATGATGTCGACGCCGGCGGCGAGATAGCCTTCGTGCACCTGGGTGATCACGTCTGGGCGCGTCAGCACCAGAAGGTCATTATTGCCCTTCAGCGACAGCGGATGCTCCACGAAACGCTGGCCGTGAAAATCGTTGGTGGTGAGGCCAAAGCCCTGCAAATACGCGCCCATCGAGCCGTCGAGGGTGAGAATGCGCTTGGCCAAATCAGCGTTCAGCGCCGCGATGCGTTCTGCTCTCGTCATGCCCGCGCCTCCTCAGCCCGCACGCCTAGAATCCGGCAGATCGCCAGCGTCAGTTCGGCGCGGTTGAGCGTGTAGAAATGAAAATCCTCGACGCCCTCGGCGGCGAGCTGTGCGCAAAGCTGCGCGGTGGTGGCCGCCGCGACCAGCTTGCACGTTTCGGGATCGTCATCGAGCCCCTCGAAAATGTTGGTGAGCCAACGCGGCAGCGTGGCGCCGCAGCCGGCCGCCATTTTGGCGAGCCCCTTCACGTTCGACACCGGCATGATGCCCGGCACCACCGGCGCGGCGACGCCCGCGCTGGCGAGGCGATCGCGGAAGCGCAGGAAAATGTCGGCGTCGAAAAAAAACTGCGAAATGCCGCGCGTGGCGCCGGCGGCGAGTTTGCGTTTGAAATTCTCAACATCGTGCGCCCAGGTGAGGCTCGCGGGATGTTTCTCGGGATGCACGGCGACGGAAATCTCGAACCCGCCCGCGCGGCGCGCGCCTTCGACCAGATCAACCGCACTGGCGTAGCCTTTCGGGTGCGGCTCATACGCCGTGCCGAGCCCGCCCGGCGGGTCGCCGCGCAGCGCCACAATGTGGCGCACGCCCGCGCCCCAATAATCGGCGAGCACGCCGTCGATCTCTTCGCGGCTGGCGGCCACGCAGGTGAGGTGCGCGGCGGGCTTCAGCGTCGTTTCCTCAACGATGCGCGAGACGGTGCGGTGCGTGCGGTCGCGCGTGGAGCCGCCCGCGCCGTAGGTCACCGAAACGAAGCTTGGATTGAGCGGCTCAAGCTTGCGGATCGCCTCCCACAATTGCGTTTCCAGCGCTTCCGTCTTCGGCGGGAAAAACTCGAACGACACGCGCGGGCGCCCCAAGCGCTCGGCGGCTTCCGCGATCAAATTGTGTGCGGTGGTCAGGCTCATGATTTTTCTCCCGCCCAGATTTTGACGGTCAAATCCTCGCGCCGTTTCGGCGCGAGCGTGGTGATCTTCAAATTGCCTATTCCCGCGGCGGCGCACCATTCGGCGATTTCGGAATCGGCGAAGCCGAGGCGCCGGTGCGCATGCTCTTCACGCAAGAATTCCAGGTCGTGCGGCGCGAAATCGACAATCAGCAGCCGCCCGCCGCGTTTCAGCAAACGCGCCGCGCGCTCCACCGCGCGCGCGGGATCGGAGAGAAAGTGCAGAACCTGATGAATGGTGACGAGGTCGGCGCCGCCCGCTTCGATGGGCGGCGCATACGCATCGCCAAACCGCACTGCGGCCTTGGCTTTCAATTCGCCTAAACTCGCACGCGCGATCGCCAACATCTGGCGCGAGGTGTCGAAGCCTTCGGCGCGGCGCACGCGGTCGGCGAAGAGCTGGATCATGCGGCCCTGGCCGACGCCGACATCCACCAGAAGGTCAAACGGCCCCGCGCCAGCGGCGTCCAGCAGCGCGCTTTCGATATCGGCTTCCGGCAGATGCAGCGCGCGCAGGCGATCCCAGTCGGCGGCGTTGCGCTCGAAATACGCGCTCGCGGCGGCTTCGCGCGCCGTGCGGATCGCTTCGAGCCGTTCGCCATCGGCGATCAGCACCGGATCGCCGGGATCAAGCATGGCGAGCGCGGCGTCAGCCAGATGCCGCTCGGTCGAATGCACGCGCGGCAGGCGGTAGAACACCCACGCCCCTTCGGGCGAACGCTCCACCAGGCCCGCTTCGGTGAGCAGCTTCATGTGGCGGCTGACGCGCGGCTGGCTCTGGCCGAGGGCCTGAGCCAGTTCGCCCACCGCCAATTCGCCCTCCGTCAGCAGCGCCAGCACGCGCAGGCGCGTCTGCTCCCCCGCCGCGCGCAGCGCGCCGACGACGCGGTCGGCGTCGCGGCGCTCGGCTGGCGCCAGGGCGGTTGGAGATATAAACATATCTTTATATGACTTGGATAAGCGACACTGGGAAGCCCTGGCGCTCAGCTTTTCCACTGCCCTGTCCCCTGTGGCGCCGGCGCCGCGCTCGGCCAAGACTTCGCCTCGGGGGATAAATTCCGCCGCTTTTGCCCGCGACGAAGCGGGGACCGCCCCTCATCTAGCCACGGTCGGACTTGATTAACCCAACACCGCCTAGATCGGGCGACGGACGTAAGGATGGCCTCATGCGGGGCGCATTGGCAGTTTTGACCTTGGCCGCGTGTTTGACGCCCGCGGCCGCGCTTGCGCAAGCGCCTGAGCCGGAAACGCCGCAGGCGGAACTGGCGCAAGACGTCGAAATTGATCCCTGGGAAGGCTTCAACCGCACCATGTTCGCCACGCACGAAGCGGTGGATCGCGCGGTGCTGGAGCCGGTGGCGCGCGGCTATCGCGCGGTGACGCCCGATCCCGTGCGCCGCAGCGTGCGGGCGTTTTTGCGCAATTTGCGCAGCCCCGTGATCTTAGCCAACGATTTGATGCAAGGCGAGTTCGGGCGCGCGGGGCGCACCATCGCGCGCTTCGGCTTGAACAGCACTGTTGGATTTCTGGGCCTTTTCGATCCGGCCACCGGGCTCGGCATCGAGCGCCATGACGAGGATTTTGGCCAAACGCTCGCGGTGTGGGGCGTCGATAGCGGCCCTTACCTGTTCATCCCGCTGATGGGGCCGACGACGCTGCGCGACGGCGTTGGGCAAATTATCGATCTGGCGTTCGATCCGTTCAATTACGCACAGTTTGAAAACGCCGACACCGTGCGCATCGCGCGCGGTGCGCTGGGCGGGATTTCCGTGCGCGAATCCGTGTTGGACGCGGTGGACGGCATTCGCCGCGATTCCATGGATCCCTACGCCACGATCCGCACATCATACATCTTGTTAAGGCAAAGCGCCGTCCAAAACGGACAGATGGACGTCCAGAATCTGCCGGATTTCGAGGACACATACGATCTGCTCGACGATGAGCCGGGAACCGAGACGGGGACGAGTGGGGAAACGCCGCAACACTTGGACCCAAACGCCAATCCGGTCGTTGACGAGGACTTGGACGAAGCCGACCCCGCGCCCACATCTCCCGCTCAACCAGGAGTAACGCAGTGACCGCCCGCACTTTCACCCGCGCCGCCGTTCTCGCGAGCATGATGAGCCTTGGCGCGCTCTCGCTGGCGCCCGCCGCGCACGCCGCGCGCAACACGGAAGCCGAACGCTACGTGCAAACCCACGCCACCGAGGCGCTGGCCGCGCTGGCCAACCGCAATGTCAGCGCCACGCAGCGCCAGCAAACCTTCTATCAATTGATCCAGCGGTTCGCCGATATGCCGCGCATCGCGGGCTTCGTGCTGGGCCGCTACGGGGCGCAATTGCGCAATGACCAAGCGCTGCGCAATGAATGGGTTGACGCGTTCGAGAACTATTCGATCGCGGTGTACGAATTGCGCCTCGGCGCGTTCGACGGCTCGACCATCCGCGTCACCGGCTCGATCGAGCGCAACGCCAACGACGTGATCGTGCAGAGCGAAATGGTGCCGCGC
Source organism: uncultured Terricaulis sp. (assembly GCA_964635925.1). Taxonomy (GTDB): domain Bacteria; phylum Pseudomonadota; class Alphaproteobacteria; order Caulobacterales; family Aquidulcibacteraceae; genus Vitreimonas. Next base: position 5,355 of record CAZWQS010000072.1, read on the forward strand.
GCCGGCGGCCGCGCCCAGCCGGTGCAATGGCGCCTGATCCGCCGCAACGATGTCTGGAAGGTCAACGACGTGTCGGTGATCCTTGAGGGCAACCAGATTTGGCTCGCCCAGCAACAGCAAGGCGAATTCCTCTCCCATCTCGACCGCAACAATGGCGACGTGCGCGCGCTGACGCTGGACATTCGCCAGCGCACCGCCTCGATCCGCGAGCGCGTGGCCGCGCGCAACGCTTAAATCGATCTTCCGCCCGCGAAGTGGAAACACCTGAGCCGCCGGTTCGCCCGGCGGCTCATTTCTTTTCAGCCCGCGCCCACCGCATCGGCCACATGATCGAAGCCTTCCGCGGCCAACAGCCCGTCAAGCTCATCGGCGATGCGCGCCGCAAGGCTTGGGCCTTGAAACACAAGCGCGGAATAAAGCTGCACGGCGCTGGCGCCGGCTTTGATCTTGGCCAGCGCCGTGAGCCCGTTTTCAACGCCGCCCACGCCGATCAGCGGCATCCGCCCTCCCAGCGCCTGCGCAAACAGACGCAAAATCTGCGTGGAGATATGGAAAAGCGGCTGGCCTGAAAGCCCGCCGGTTTCCTCGCGATTATCGGAGGTGAGCTGCGGGGGGCGCTGCAATGTGGTGTTGGAGACGATCAGCGCATCGAGTTTGTAAGCCAGCGCGAGTTCGGCTATGTCGCGCACGGCGGTTTCATCGAGATCGGGCGCAACTTTCAAGAACAGCGGCCGCGGCCCGTGCGCGGACTCCAGCAAGGCGCGCGCTTCCTGCATGCGCCCCAGCAAATCCTCCAGCGCGCCGCGCTCCTGCAAACCGCGCAGGCCGGGCGTGTTGGGCGAAGAAATATTGGCGGTGACGTAAGCGGCGTAGCGCCACACCTGCCCCATGCCGCGCATGTAATCGCCGCCGCGATCGGCGCTTTCCTTGTTGGCGCCGACATTGGCGCCGACCACGCCCTTCCTGCCCGCGCGCGCGGCCAGGCGATCGGCGAACGGCGCGAGCCCTTCATTGTTGAAGCCGAGGCGATTGATGATCGCGCGGTCCTCGCTCAGGCGAAACAGGCGCGGGCGCGGATTGCCCGGCTGCGCCAGCGGCGTGACCGTGCCGCATTCGACAAACCCGAACCCCGCCGCGATCAGCGCGTCTGGCGCCTCCGCGTTCTTATCGAAACCCGCCGCCATGCCGATCGGATTGGGCAGATCGAGCCCGGCGAGCGTCGTCCTGAGGCGGGGGTATTTGTTCGCGCGCGCGCGCGGCCCAAGGCCGGCGCGCAGGCCAAACAAGGCGCCGTGATGGGCCGTTTCCGGGTCCAGCAGACGCAAAGCATCCGTGGCGAGGTCGTGGATCAAACTCACGCTCGTGGCGTGGCCGATTCCTGACGCGCTGTCGCGTACCACGGACCCGAAACGGATAAATTTCCTATAAATGGGTTGATAGTCCTTGAGGCGCGGCCTATAACACCGCCCCATGAACCACGGCCAGATTTGGCGCGCGATCGACGCGCTGGCGACGCGGCGCGGGCTTTCCGCTTCCGGCCTGGCGCGCGCGGCCGGGCTCGACCCCACCACGTTCAACAAATCCAAGCGCCAGGCGCCCGATGGCAAGCCGCGCTGGCCCTCCACCGAAAGCCTGACGCGCGCGCTCGCGGCGGCGGAGGCCAATTGGGATGATTTCGCCGCCCTGCTCGCGGGGCGCGAGGGCGCGGGACGCGCAATTCCGATCGTCGGCATGGCGCGTGCGGGTGCGGATGGGTTTTTTGACGACGCAGGCTTTCCCGTCGGCGCCGATGAAACCGTGCGCTTCCCTGACTTGGGAGAAGACCGCGTTTACGCGCTCGAGATCGCGGGCGACTCGATGGAGCCGATGTACCGCAGCGGCGACATCGTCATCGTGCAGCCGGGCGCTGCGGTGCGGCGCGGCGACCGCGTCGTCGTGCGCACGCATGCGGGCGAGGTGATGGCCAAGCTTCTGGGCCGGCGCAACGAGCAGACCATCGAGCTGCTTTCACTCAACCCCGCGCATAAGCCGCGCGAATTGGCGGCCGCGGAGGTTGACTGGATCGCGCGAATTGTCTGGGCGAGCCAGTAGCTAATCCCGCTCCGCCTTCCACGCCGCCAGCAAACTCGGGCCCGCCGCATTCAGCACATCGCCTCTGATGTCAAACGCGGCGAAGGCGGCGGTGGGGAAATGGCCGGCGAGGTCGCGCGCCATGCGTGAATTGTCATGCGCTTGGCGCACCAGCATCGAGACGAGTTCGCCGATGCCGGGATTGTGGCCGACAATCACCACACTCTCGGCTTCGCTTTCGCTGAACGCGTCCCAAAGGCTTTCCGGCTCGGCGTGGTAGAGCGCTTCGTCGAACTCAGTCTCTAGCTTGAAATGGGCCAGCCCATGCTCAGCGGTTTCGCGCGTGCGCTGCGAGGTGGAGACCAGCGCCAGCGCGGGCTTTAACCCCGCCTCCGCCATGGCCGCGCCGGCGAGCGCGGCTTCGCGGCGCCCCCGCCCAGTGAGGCCGCGGGCCTTGTCGTTTTCGGCCTCATGGGGGCGGACGGCCTTGGCGTGACGGAAGAGGATCAAAGTGCGCATCGTGGCGCGCACTCTGCCCAGCTTCAAAAAAAGCGCAACGCCCCCGCATCCGTTCGCCCCCGCGGCGGCTGCGAACAGCCAAAGCAAGGGAGCACCGCATGAAAGCGCGTTGGATCATTCTGAGCCTGGCGATCGCCGCCGTGATCGCCATCTGGAGCGCGATCGCCGTCGCGTACTTCTTCTTCGAGCCCAGCCGGGCGCTGTGGATCGGCATGGTGACGGCGGGCGCGATCGCGCTTGAAGCCTTGCTGTGGGTCAGCGCGGGCGTGCTGGGCTGGAGCTTCCTGGCCGGGCGGCGCGCCATGCTGACGCGGCTGAAACAGCGCTTCTTCGGCGGCAAACAGCAACCCAGCGCCGACTAGGCGGGGCCTTTGCGCGCGGCGGTCTGGGTCGTTAAATCAGGGTTTCCCTTGGATTCGCCTGATGTCTGATCTCTCCACTCTCGCCGCCGCCGCCAAGGCTTGGCCCTTTGAGCAAGCGCGCCTGGTGGTGGAGCGGCTGAAAAAGGCGCCGAAGGAGACAGTGATCTTCGAGACGGGCTACGGCCCCTCGGGCCTGCCGCATATCGGCACGTTTGGCGAAGTGGCGCGCACCTCGATGGTGCGCCACGCCTTCCGCGTGCTGACCGACGACAAGATCAAGACCAAGATCATTTGCGTGTCCGACGACATGGACGGGATGCGCAAAATTCCCGACAACATCCCCAACCCGCAATCGCTGACGCCCTATCTGCAGCGCCCGCTTACCGACGTGCCTGATCCGTTCGGCACGCACGAAAGCTTCGCGCACCACAATAATGCGCGCCTGCGCGCGTTCCTCGACAGCTTCGGCTTTGAATACGAGTTCAAATCCGCCACCGAGCTTTATAAGTCCGGCGCCTTCGACGCCGCGCTGCTCAATGCGCTGAAGGCTTATGACGAGATCATGGCCATCATGCTGCCTACGCTGGGCGAAGAGCGCCGCCGAACCTACAGCCCCTTCCTGCCCATTTCCCCCAAGAGCGGGCGGGTGCTTTACGTGCCGATGAAGCGGATCGACGCGGCCGCCGGCACGATCACGTTCGACGACGAGGACGGCGAGGAGATCACTCAATCGGTGACCGGCGGGCGCGCGAAGATGCAGTGGAAGCCGGATTTCGGCATGCGCTGGGCCGCGCTCGGCGTCGATTTCGAGATGTTCGGCAAGGACCACCAGACCAACGCCGCCGTCTACGACAAGATCTGCGCGATCCTCGGCGGCCGCCCGCCCGAGCATTTCGTCTACGAGCTGTTCCTCGACCAGAACGGCCAGAAGATCTCCAAGTCGAAGGGCAACGGGCTCACCATCGACGAGTGGCTGACCTACGCGCCGACCGAGAGCCTCTCGCTCTACATGTTCCAGCGCCCGCGCCAGGCCAAGAAGCTCTATTTCGACGTGATCCCGCGCGCGGTGGACGAGTACTACCAGTTCCTCGCCGCCTATCCGCGCCAGGACTGGAAGGAGCGGCTGGGCAACCCGGTCTGGCACATCCATGACGGCAACCCGCCGGCGCTCGACCTGCCGGTGTCGTTCTCGCTGCTGCTCAACCTCGCCACCGCCTCCAACCCCGAGAACGAGGCGGTGATGTGGGGCTTCATCTCGCGCCACGCGCCGGGCGTGACGGCGAAGACGCATCCGCATCTCGACCGGCTGGTGGGCTTTGCGATCCGCTATTTCCGCGATTTCGTGAAGAAGGACTACCGCGCGCCGGACGCGGAGGAGCGGGCGACGCTCGAGGCGCTGTCGGCGCGGCTGGCGGCCCTGCCGCAGGGCGCCGAAGGCGAGGCGATCCAGAACGCGGCGCTCGACGTGGCGCGCGCCATCCCGCGCTATCAGGACCATGCGAAGAAGAGCCCGGAAGGCGGGCCGGGCGTTTCGGCCGCCTTCTTCCAGATGATCTACCAGGTGCTGATCGGGCAGGAGCGCGGCCCGCGCTTCGGCACCTTCGCCGCGCTCTACGGCGTCGCCGAGACGCGCGGGCTCATCGAGCGGGCGCTGAAGGGCGAACTCGCCGCCTGATCCTCCTCACTCCAATGCCGGGGCCGGCAGAGGCTCCGGCAGCGCCGAAACATAGGGCTCGGGGTTGGGCAGCGGCTCGATGACCGGCGCCGCGCCGAACATGCCCTTGCCCGCGGCGCGCGCCGCCGCGCCGCCTGCCGCGTAGTCGCCGCCTTCGAGCGCCTCGGCCCATCCCTGCGCGACCAGCCACGCCGCCGCGTCCTGCTGGCCCAGCGAGCAGGCGACCGTGTAGCGCGCCTCGGCAAGCTCCTCCGGCAGGTCGCACAGCAACGCGCGTCCGCGCACGAAGGCGCGGAACGCGGCGCGGGCGCGCGCGCCGCACGGCCATTGCGTGCCGGCGGCGTCGGTGCAGACGCGGCCCGGCGGCGTGGGCGCGATGCCGGCCAGCGTGATCCTCAGCCCCGAGCCGGAAAACGCGCCCGCCGACTCGATCAACGGACGAAAGACGCGGCCGTGGTTCTTCTTCCTGCGCGTCGGCGCGGCGAACGTGCTGAGCGGCGCGCGCGGCTCCACCCGCACCAGCTCGTCGGGTGCGACCTGCGGCGGAGCCACCACATCCGAGGCCACCGCGCGCACGCGCGGGGCCTGCGGCAACGCGGCTTCACCGGCAGGCGAGGCGGTCTCCCGCGCGATGGTCGTGTCCGGCCCGGCCGGCATCGGCCGTTGCGGCGGGCTTCCCGCCGACCGCATCGCATAGACGCCCGCCGCCGCAACCCCGAGGCCGATCACGGCCAGCGCGAGCACGGCGCGCCTCATGTCTATTGGCTCGCCCAGACGATGCGGGCGATCCACTCGATCTCGGCCGGCGCGAAGCTGCGTTGCGGATGCTCGGGATTGAGCGAGGCGAGCTCGACCACCGCCGCCGAGCGGCGCTGCAACACCTTGGCCATCACCTCGCCGCCGACCGTCTTGACCACCACGCGGTCGCCGCGCCGCACCGTCGCGCCCGGCTCGACGATCAGCACGTCGCCGTTGCGGTAGAGCGGCGCCATGGATTCGCCCTGCACCTTGAGCGCATAGGCGCCCTCCCGCGCCGCGCCGGGCAGTTCGACAAGGTCCCAGCCCTGCCCGACCGGGAAGCCGGCGTCGTCGAAGAAGCCGCCCGCGCCGGCCTGCGCAAAGCCCATCAGCGGCACCCCGCGCGCCGCGCCCGCCACCATCTTCGTCTCGATGCTGAAGCTGAAGAATTCCGTCAGCGTCGCGCCTGTCGCCTCGACGATCTTGGCGATCGATTCGGTGGACGGCCAGCGCGGACGCCCGTCGGCCGAATGGCGCTTCGACTTGTTGAAGGCCGTGGAGTCGAGCCCGGCCCGCCGGGCAAGGCCGGACGCCGACAACGAATGCCGCGCCGCCAGCGCGTCGATCGCGGCCCAGACCTGTTCGTGCGAGAGCATCGCGGGCATCGCCTCGCCAAGAGGAAAATATGCCTCGCAGTGTTAACGCCGGGGGCCGGCGATGTCCAGCGCGCCTATCACCAGACCCCCATCACCAGACGGGGCGGCGGAACAGGCCGGCGAGGCGGGCGCGCAGCAGCGACAGGCGCTCGCCGGTCATGCGCGTCCATTCGGCGAACGGGTAGAGCATGAGCCCGACCACGTCGTTGGCCGGTACGCCCGGCGCGCCGGTGGCCGCGTCGCAGCGGCCGGCCGTATAATAGGTGCCGAACAACCGGTCGAAGACGGGAAACATGCCGGCGAGGTTCTTGCCGTAGGCGGCCTTCACATCGGCATGGTGCCAGCGGTGGAAACGCGGCGAGGCCAGCCACATGCGAAACGGTCCGTGGTCCCAGTCCACGTCGACATGGACATAGATGACGTGCAGCGTGATCAGCACCGCGCCGATGCCGACCGCGTCGGCCGGCAGGCCGAGCCAGCTCAGCAGAACCGTGTAGGACGCCCACATCACCACCGTTTCCAGCGCGTGCACGCGATAGGCGGTGAGCCCGTTCACGTCATGGTCGGAATGGTGGATCGCATGGATCGGCCAGAGCCAGTGCATGTGCAGCACGCGGTGCGCCCAGTAATTGGCGAAGTCGTGGAAGACCAGCCCGATGAGGACCAGCGCCCATACGGGAACGCCTTCCCAGAACGCCGCCGGAACGCCGAGCGCGGCATAGCCCGCCTGAATCCAGATCACGCTCAGCCACACCAGCGGCAGCAGCAGGAAATTGATGTGGAAGATGGCGATCGTCGCGAAGGCCCCGGCGATCGCACGGCGCGACCATGACAGTCTCCAGCCGCGCCATGCGAGGTCCCAGACCAGCAGCAGCGCCAGGAAGGCGACCGTCGCGAGCATCTTCGGGGTGCGGATCATGTCCCACCAGCCATCGAGCCTCATGGCCGCAAAGGCGAACAGCTCGTCCACGCCGCGCTCCGGTTATGCCCGCCGCCAAGCGCGGCGCCCGGGCGCGACAATCGCCGACAGGGCTTAAGAACGCCTGAACCCGATGGCGTGCATTCAACCGGCCGCGGGCAGGCCCCTATCCCCGGTCGGAACTATCCTTGGCCAGCATGCGCAGCCCCGCATGCGAGGCCATGAAGATGCGCTCCTCCTCGGATGGCGGGCGCGGGCGCGCGTCGGAGCCGAGCATCGCCACGACCTCGTCTACCGGCACGAAGCGGCCGCCGCCGGAATCGTAGACGCCGGCCGTGGTCATCACCAGCGCGGCGGTGCGGCCGTCCGGGAGCACGAAGCGGTGGCGGCCGATGACCTGCGTGCCCTCCCACGTCTCCAGCATGGAGACGACCTCGAAGCGCCTCCAAAGCCTGATCTCGCGGACATAGACCGCCTGCAAGCCGCCCATCATCGGCGCCCAGCGGTTCTTGCGCGCAAGCGCGATCAGCCCGGCCCGCGCGAAGATGTCGATGCGGCCGACATCGGCCAGCATCATGTAGCGGGCATTGTTCAGGTGCAGGTTGGAATCGACGTCCGAGGGCAGGCAGCGAAACGACAGCCGGCTCTCGTCGCCGAGCCGGTAGCGCCCGCGCGACCTGGCGGTGGCGACCATGCGGGCAAGCCGGAACCAGACATACATGTCAGGACGACGCCGGCGCGCTTCGCACCCCCCTCTGGCCTGCCGGCCATCTCCCCCTCAAGGGGGGAGATTGGC
>CAZWQS010000073.1:0-13023 GCA_964635925.1 uncultured Terricaulis sp.
GTCGTGTTCGATCTCGGCGTCTCCTCCTTCCAACTCGATGAAGCGCAACGCGGCTTCTCGTTCCAGGCGGACGCGGATTTGGACATGCGGATGGAAAAAGAAGGCCCCAGCGCCGCCGACGCCGTCAACGGGCTCAGCGAAGCCGCTTTGGCCGATCTCATCTATAATTACGGCGAAGACGATGAGAGCCGCCGTATCGCCCGCGCCATCGTGCAGACCCGCGCCGCCGCGCCGATCACGCGCACGCTGAAGCTGGCCGAAACCGTCGAGCGCGCCGTCGGCGGGCGCAAAGGCGCGCGCACGCATCCGGCCACCAAGACGTTCCAGGCGCTGCGCATGCTGGTGAACGATGAACTCGGCGAACTGGCGCGCGGGCTTTCCGCGGCCGAGCGCGCGTTGAAGCCGGGCGGGCGGCTCGTCGTCGTCTCGTTCCATTCGCTGGAAGACCGCATGGTCAAGCAATTCATCGCCGCGCGCGCCGACGCGCAGGGGCGCGGCTCGCGCTTCATGCCGGACTTGCCGCCCGAGCGTGCGCCGAGCTTCCTCCTCGAACGCAAGCGCGCCACCGCGCCCGGCGATGCGGAGACGGCGATCAATCCGCGCGCGCGCTCGGCCAGCTTGCGCTGGGCCGTGCGCACCGATGCGCCGGCGTGGGACGATCTTGCGCCGCCCGCGCTCGCGCCGAAAGCGGAGGCCGAATGGGCAAAGCTCAACTGATCCGCGCCGCGCAGATCGGCGCGGGCCTTCTCATCGTCGCGCTCGCCATCGGCCTCTACAAGGCCAAGACCGACGCTGCGAAAACCGAAGCGCACGTGCGCGCGCTGCAAGGCGAGATCGCCGAAACCGAAGCGGCCATGCGCGCGCTGCGCGCCGAGATCGCGCATTTGGAAAGCCCTGAGCGCATCGAGCGCCTGGCCGAACAACATCTGGGCGTCGCCGCTGGTGAAGAAACGCCGGCGCTGCCGGAGTCCGCGATCGATGCGCGCCTGCCGGCGCCGCGCGCGGCCAAGGGCGGCGAGTGAAGCCGTTTTCGCCCTTGAGCGCGCGCCCAATGTTCGCGCCGAACGAAGCCGCGCCCGCGCGCAATCGCGTGCGCTTTCTGGCCATCACGATTTTCGCGGCGCTGCTGCTGCTGGCGGGGCGGGCGGTACAATTGGCGTTTTCGGGCGATCCGCTGGCGGAGCCGCGCCGCGCCGTCACCGCGCCCGCGCCGGTCGCGCGCGCCGATATCGTGGACCGCAACGGCGTTCTGCTGGCCACCACCGTGCGCGCCTACGCGTTGACAGCCGCGCCCGCGCGCGTTTGGAACGCGGACGCCACCGCGCTCGCGCTCGCGCGGCTGTTTCCCGAACTCGATCGCGCCGAGATCGTCGCGCGCATGAGCGACCGTACGCGTCAACTCGTGTATCTGCGCCGCAGCTTGACGCCGGCGCAGCGCGATGAGGTGCAGGCGATGGGGCTCGCGGGCATCGGTTTTGAGGCGGAAGATCGCCGCGTCTATCCCCATCGCACGCTGGCCGCGCACGCGATCGGCTACACCAATGTGGACCTCACCCCGCTGGGCGGGGTGGAGAACGGGCTCGACAGCCTGATCCGCGAAGCGGGCGCGGCGGGCCGGCCAGTGCGGCTTTCGCTGGATGTGCGCGTGCAATTCGCGCTGGAGGAAGAACTGGCCGCCGCCGCGCGCGCGGCCGGCGCGCCCGCGGGCGCGGCCATCCTGATCGATGGGCGCAGCGGCGAAACCTACGCCATGGCCACCTGGCCGACATTCGACGCCAACGCGTTTTCCGATGTCAGCGAAGCCCGGCGGCGCGACCGCGTGGCCGGCGCGGTGCGCGAATTGGGCTCCACCATCAAGCCGTTCACGATGGCGATGGCGCTGGAGGAGCGCCTCACCAACAGCCGCGAAGTGTTCGACGTGTCCGAGCCGCTGGTGATCGACAATCAAAGCATTGTCGATCACAGCCGCATTCTCGGCCCGGTGGGCCTGCGCGAAATTCTAGCGCATTCGTCCAATATCGGCGTCTCGCGCCTAGCGCTGCGTGTGGGCGGGGAGCGTCAGCGCGCGTATCTTGATCGGCTCGGCCTCACGCAGCCGGCGCGGCTTGAGGTGGCGTTTAACGAAACCCCGATCGCCCCGCCCACGCGCGGGCGGCGCGATGTGGCAGGCCTCGGCTTCGGCTATGGCCTCGCCGCCTCGCCCGCCTCGCTTGCAGGCGCTTACACGGTGTTCGTCAACGAAGGCGCGCGCGTCAGCCCCACGCTGCTGGCGCGTGAGCGCGAAGATCGGATTGAGCGCACGGCGGTTTTTTCACCCGAAACCGCCCGCCAGATGCTGCTTTACCTTCGCGCCGTCGTCACCCAGGGCACCGGGCGCGCGGCCGACGTGTCGGGGCTGGCCGTGGCCGGCAAAACTGGCACGGCGGAAATCTGGGCCGGCGCGGAAGGCTATGATCGCAGCCGCAATTTTTCCTCGTTTGCGGGCGTATTTCCGGCGCAAGCGCCGCGTTACGTGATCGTGCTGGCGCTGGACGGCGTGAGCCAAGGCGGGGTGGGCGGGCAGGTGGCCGCACCCGCGGTGGCGCGCACGCTGCGCCGGGTGGCGCCGATGCTCGGTTTGCGCGTGGCGGCGCCGGCGCGCTAGGGAGTGCCGATGAAGCTAGGCGATCTTTTTGACGGCGTCCCCGCGGGCGCCGCGTCCGTTCCGATCGTCGGGCTGACGGCGGATTCGCGCGCGGTCCAGCCGGGCTTTTTGTTCGCCGCGCTGCAAGGCGTGGCCGCGCATGGGCGCGATTACGTGGCGCAAGCGGTGGCGCGCGGCGCCGCGGCGGTGCTGAGCGCGGGCGATCTGAACGCCGATCCGGGCGTTGCTCACATCATCGCCGATAATCCCCGCCGCGCTTTCGCGCTGGCCGCCTCGCGCTTCTATCCCGCACGCCCGCAAACGCTCGTCGCCGTCACCGGCACGAACGGCAAAAGCTCCACGGTGGATTTCCTGCGCCAGATTTGGACGCACGCGGGCAAGCGCGCCGCCTCCATGGGCACGCTGGGCGCGATCGGCCCCCATGGCGTGATCGATCTCGGCCACACGACGCCCGATCCGGCGGCGGTGCATGCGACGTTGAGCCAACTCGCCGCGCAAGGCGTCACCCACGCGGCGATGGAAACATCAAGCCACGGGCTAGAGCAGCATCGCGTCGACGGCCTCAGCTTCGCCGCCGGCGCTTTCACCAATCTCACGCAGGATCACCTCGATTATCACGCCGACATGGGCGGCTATCGCGAAGCCAAGCTGAAGCTTTGGGCGCTGGTGCAGGCGGGCGGGACGGCCATCATCAATGCCGACGCCGCCGAAGGCGCCGCGTTTGAAAACGCCGCCAAGAAGCGCGGGCTGAAGCTTATGCTCTGCGGCTGGCGCGCCCCGCGCGAAGGCGCGCTGAAGATCGTGGAAATCCAGCCGCGCCCCGCCTCGCAAACCATGACGCTGCTCTGGGCCGGCAAGGAGCATGATGTCGAGCTGCCGCTGATCGGCGAATTCCAGGCGCTCAACGCCGTGTGCGCCGCCGCGCTCGCGCTCTCGCTCGGCGAAGCGCCCGAACACGTGTTCGCCGGCATGGCGGCGCTCAAGCCGGTGAAGGGCCGCATGGAGCATGTGGGCGAAAGCAAAACCGGCGGGCATGTGTTCGTCGATTACGCGCACACGCCCGATGGCCTCGATGTTCTGCTGCGCGCCGCGCGCCCGCACGCGCCGGGGCGCATCATCGCCGTGTTCGGCTGCGGCGGCGATCGCGATAAGGATAAGCGCCCCAAGATGGGCGCCATCGCCGCGCGCCAAGCTGATGTGGTGATCGTGACGGACGATAACCCGCGCAGCGAGGCGCCCGCCACGATCCGCGCACAGATCATGGCCGGCGCGCCCGATGCGCGCGAGATCGGCGATCGCGCGGCGGCGATCCGCGAGGGCGTGGCGATGCTGAAACCGGGCGACGCGCTGATGATCGCCGGCAAGGGGCACGAAACGGGGCAGATCATCAAAGGCGTGACGCATCCGTTCTCGGATCAGGATGTGGCGCGCGCGGCGTTGGGAGCTTGAGCATGGGCGATTTGTGGACCGCCGCCGAAGCCGCGCGCGCAACGGGCGGGCGTCTCATCAATGGCGAGGCTTGGAGCGCAAACGGCGTTTCTATCGATACGCGCACGCTTGAGCCGGGCGATCTGTTCGTGGCGCTGAAGGACGTGCGCGACGGGCATGATTTTCTCGCCCAAGCGTTCGTCAGCGGCGCGAGCGGGGCGTTGATCTCGGATGAAAGTAAAGCCGATGGCCTCGGCCCCTGCATCGTCGTTGGCGATGTGCTGGAGGGGTTGCGCAAACTCGGCGCCGCCGCGCTTGAACGCAGCGCCGCCAAGCGCGTCGCCGTGACCGGCTCCGTGGGCAAAACCTCCACCAAGGAGGCGCTCGCCGTCTGCCTTTCCGCCAGCGGCGCCACGCACCGCTCGGTGAAGAGCTACAACAATCATTGGGGCGTGCCGCTGACCATGTCGCGCATGCCGCGCGAGAGCGCTTACGCGGTGTTCGAGATCGGCATGAACCATCGCGGCGAAATCTTGCCGCTCACCCAGTTCGTGCGCCCGCACGCCGCGCTGGTCACCACGATCGCGCCGGCGCACGTGGAAAATCTAGGCTCCCTCGAAGCGGTGGCTGACGAGAAGGGCGATGTTTATGCCGGCCTCGAGCCAGGCGGCGCCGCGCTCGTGCCGAACGAAGCGCCGCACGCCGCGCGCCTGATCGACGCCGCCGAGCGTGCGGGCGCCGCCATCATCCGCTTCGGCCGCGAGGCGGAGTGCGAAGCGCGCCTGCTGCGCTTCGATATGGACGAAACCGGCTCGACCGCCGAAGCGGAAATTCTCGGCCGCGTCCTCCGCTATCGCGTCGGCGTGGAAGGCGCGCATTGGGCGCTCAATTCGCTGGCCTCGCTCGCGGCCGCCGATGTCGTCGGCGCCGATGTCGAAGCCGCCGCGCACGCGCTGGAACATCTGCGCGCCTTCGACGGGCGCGGAACCGCCCAGCGCATCAACGCCGCATTCGGATCGTTTCTGCTTGTGGATGACTCATACAACGCAAATCCCGCCTCCATGGCGGCGGCGTTTTCCACGCTCGCGGCGCGCAAGCCCGGCCCCGGCGGGCGGCGCATTGCGGCGCTTGGGGATATGTTGGAACTCGGCGCCGATGAGCGCGCCTACCATGCGGGCCTCGCCAAGCCTTTGGAAGAAGCGGGTGTTGACCTTGTGTTCGCCGCCGGCCCACGCATGGCGGCTCTGATGGAGGCGCTTCCGCCGAGCCGTCGCGGCGGCTATGCCGAAAATGCGGACGCACTGATTCCGATCATCTCCGGCGCCATGCGCCCTGGGGATATCGTGCTGGTGAAAGGCTCGAATTCATCGCGCATGAGCCGCGTGGTGAGCGCCCTTGCGGCGCTCAAAGGGGAGACTTGATGCTCGAACTTCTCGCGCAATACGTCGAGCGCTCTCAATTTTTCAATCTCTTCAACTACATCACCTTCCGCACCGGCGGCGCCATGGTCACCGCGATGATCATCGCCTTCGCGATGGGCGCGCCCTTCATTCATTGGCTGCGCAAGAAGCAAGGCAAAGGCCAGCCGATCCGCACCGATGGCCCCGAAGGCCATCTGCTGACGAAGAAGGGCACGCCCACGATGGGCGGCCTCATCATTCTCATTCCGCTGGCGATCTCGACCTTGCTGTGGGCGGATTTGGATAATCCTTACATCTGGGCCGTCCTGCTGGTGACGGTCGGCTTCGGCTTCATTGGCTTCATCGACGATTTTGCGAAGGTCACGAAGCAGCACCATGGCGGCCTTTCGGCCAAAGTGCGCTTGGCGGCGGAGTTCACGTTCGCGCTGGTCGCGGCCTTGATCATGTTGGGTGCGGAATGGATCGCGCTGACGCCTGGGCAAAGCCACGACATCGCCGGTTTCTGGAACGCGCTGATGGCGGGCGAGCCGCTGACGGCGGTGGCGCTGCCGTTCCTCTCCGGCTGGGGCATCCAGCTTTTCGCGTTTTATGTGCTGTTCACGATGATCGTCATCGTCGGCTTCGGCAACGCGGTGAACCTCACTGACGGGCTCGATGGCCTCGCGATCGTTCCGGTGATGATCGCGGCCGGCACGTTTGGCGTGATCTGCTATCTCGTCGGCCGCATCGATTATTCGAACTATCTCGGCATTCCCCATGTCGCTGGCGTGGGCGAATTGGCGACCATTCTTGGCGCGCTGCTGGGCGCCTCGCTTGGCTTCCTTTGGTACAACGCTCCGCCCGCGCGCGTGTTCATGGGTGATACCGGCTCGTTGGCGCTGGGCGGGCTTCTGGGCGCGGTGGCGGTGGCGACCAAGCACGAGATCGTGCTGGGCATCGTCGGCGGCCTTTTCGTGCTCGAAACGCTTTCGGTGATGCTGCAGGTGGCGGTGTTCAAGCGCACTGGCAAGCGACTTTTCCTGATGGCGCCGGTGCACCATCATTTTGAAAAACTCGGCTGGCAGGAGCCCACCATCGTGATCCGCTTCTGGATCATCGCGGTGATCTTCGCGCTGGCGGGCCTGGCGACATTGAAGTTGCGTTAACGCTGCGAAGCAGCGCACGAAGAGCGTTCGCTGGAGGAAGAGCGTGCTCTTGAATATCGGCAATCGGCAATCGGCAGTCGGCAATCGGTTTCACATCGGTTGCGTGATGCGCACACCTATATCCGACGGCCGATTGCCGATTGCCGATTGCCGAGCGCAGCCATGATCCCCATCACCGAATTCAAAGGCCGCGACGTCGCCATTTTCGGCTTGGCGCGCACGGGGCTGGCCGCCGCGAAAGCGCTGATGGCGGGCGGCGCGCGCGTGCACGCGTGGGACGACAACGATTCCTCCCGCGCGGCGGCCGAAGCCGCTGGCGTGCCGGTGTCGGATATCAACTCGCGCGATTGGCGCAGCTTCGCCGCGCTCGTGCTTTCGCCCGGCGTGCCGCTGACCTTTCCCGAGCCGCACCGCGTCGTCACGCTCGCGCAAGCTGTCGGCGTGCCGATCATGAGCGATATTGAGCTGTTCGCGCGCGCCGTGAACGCGCTGGCGCCCGCGCAGCGCCCGAAACTGATCGGAATCACCGGGACCAACGGCAAATCCACCACCTCCGCGCTGATCGCGCATATCCTGAAAGAGGCGGGCAAGGACGTGCGCCTCGGCGGCAATATCGGTGCGGCCATGCTGGAGCAGCCGCCGCTGCATGCTGGCGCGTATTACGTGATCGAGCTGAGCTCGTTCCAACTTGATCTCACCTCGTCGCTGCGCCTGGACGTGGCGCTTTGGCTGAACACCACGCCAGACCATCTCGATCGCCATGGCAACATGGGCGAATACGTCGCCGCCAAGAAGCGCATCTTCCTCAATCAGGGCGCGGCCGATTGGGCCGTGATCGGCGTGGACGATCAATATTGCGCGACGGTTTGCACCGAGCTGACGCGCGCGGGCGCGCAGCGGGTGACGCCGATTTCGGCGGGACAGGCGCTTGGGCGCGGCGTCTCCGTGCTCGATAGCAAGATCATCGACGCGCTCTCGGGCCGCGCGGAAACCGCCGCCGATCTGGCCAAGGCGCCGGCGCTCGCGGGCAGGCACAATGCGCAAAACGCCGCCGCCGCCTACGCCGCCGCGCGCGCGCTGGGCGTTGACGCACGCACCGTCGCGCACGCGTTCACCACCTTCGCGGGCCTGCCGCACCGCCTGGAGCGTGTGGCCACGATCGAAGGCGTGCGCTTCGTCAATGACAGCAAAGCCACCAACGCCAACGCCGCCGCGCAAGCGCTGGCGGTTTATCCGCGCATCTATTGGATCGCGGGCGGGGTGGCGAAAGAGGGCGGCATCGAGGAGCTCGCGCCCTTCTTCCCGCGCCTGGCGCGCGCCTATCTGATCGGCCAATCGGCCGGCGATTTCTCCGACACGCTGCGCAACAAGGCGCAAGTGACGATGGCCGGCAATCTGGAAGCGGCGGTGAAGCTCGCGTTCAACGACGCCAAGGCGTCCGGCGAGCCCCATCCGGTGGTGCTGCTATCGCCCGCGTGCGCCTCTTACGATCAGTTCCGCTCGTACGAAGAGCGCGGCGACAAATTCAAGCAATACGTCGCAGCGCTGGCCGCGCAGAGCAACGGCGCGCGCGCGGGAAGCAAGATTTGAGCGCGGCGCTCGCCGAACGCTTCAGCGCCGCCTTCGAGCGCGCGCGCACTTATGATCGCGCGCTGTTGTTGATCGCCGCCGCGCTGATCGCGCTCGGCATTCTGTTTTCCATGGCCGCCAGCCCCGCCGCCACCGCGCGCATCCGTATCGAGGAGGCGTTCTATTTCGCCGGCCGCCAGGCCGCCTACGCCGGGCTCGGCGTGGTCGTCATGCTGATGGCGGCGTCGCTTGACCCGCGCCAATTGCGCCGCGCCGCCACCATTCTCACCGCGATCTTCCTGCCGCTCTGCGCGCTCGCGGCGTTGTTTGGCCCGGAGGTGAAGGGCGCGCAGCGTTGGTTCGATTTCGGCCTCTTTTCGCTGCAGCCTTCGGAGATCCTGAAGCCCGCTTTGATCGTCGTCTGGGCCTGGATGCTGAGCGAAAGCATGAAGCAGCCCAAGTTTCCCGGCCGCGTCGTCGCGCTTGGTTTGTTTGCGTTGGCGGCCGCCGCGCTGCTGGCGCAGCCAGATGTCGGCCAAACCGCGCTGCTGGCGCTGACGTTGGCGCCGCTTCTGTTCCTTTCCGGCATAGCGCTGCGCTGGCTTTTAGGCGGTCTCGCGCTCGCCGCGATCGCGGGGCGTTTGATCTATGAATTCTTCCCGCACGCGCGTGAGCGCTGGGACGCGTTCATGAGCGAGCCGGGTTATCAAGTGGGCCGCGCGCTCGATGCGATCGCCGCCGGCGGCGTGTTCGGGCGCGGGCCGGGCGAGGGCGTGATCAAACGCGCGCTGCCGGATGCGCACGCCGATTTCGTGTTCGCGGTCGCGGCGGAGGAATTCGGATTATTGGCCTCTCTTGGGCTTATCTTCCTATTCGCCGCGCTCGCGTTTCGCGGCCTTTCGCGCGCAAGTCGTTTGAACGAGCCGTTTGAACAACTTGCGGCTGCGGGGCTGATCGCGCTGCTTGTCGCACAAGCGGCGATTCATATTGCCGTGAACTTGAGCTTGCTGCCGGCAAAGGGCATGACGCTGCCCTTCATCTCGTTCGGCGGTTCGTCGATGATTGGATCGGCTTTGGCGTTTGGCTTTTGCCTATCTCTGCTTCGTGATCGGCCGGGCGCTTACCTCTACGCGGGGCGAAGGCCAGAGTAGATGTCGAAGAAGCTGTAGATGTCGAAGAAGATCGTTGTTATCGCCGCCGGTGGAACTGGCGGGCATTTGTTTCCCGCAGCCGCTTTCGCCGAGGAAATGTTCCGCCGCGATTGGCGCGTATTCTTGATGACGGATGCGCGCGGGCGCCGCTACGCCGAAGGCTTCCCCGCCGAGCGCATTGACGATGTGCCTGCGGCGAGCCTTTCGCTCAATCCGATCACCGCGATCCCCGCTTCGCTCAAAATCATGCGCGGCATCGACGCGGCGAAAAAGCGTTTCAAGGAACAACCGCCCGCGCTCGTCGCCGGCTTTGGCGGCTATCCCTCGTTTCCCGCTTTAATGGCCGCGCGCGCGCAGAAGATACCGATCCTCATCCACGAGCAGAATTCGGTGCTCGGCCGTGTCAACCGCACGATGGCGGCAAGCGCTTCTATCATTGCGTGCGGCTTCGAGCGCTTGGATCGCCTGCCCGCGAAAGCCGCCGATCGCAAACACGTCGTCGGCAATCCGGTGCGCCTGCCGATCCTCGCGGTGCGTGAGCGCCCGTACCCGGAAGCGCCGGCGGGCGGGCGCGTCAATCTGCTGATTATCGGCGGCAGCCAAGGCGCGCGCGTGTTTGGCGAGGTGATCCCCGCCGCCATCGCCATGCTGCCGCCCGCGCTGAAAGCGCGGCTCGATGTGGTGCATCAGGTGCGTGAGGAACAATTGGCGGCCGTGAAGAAGGTGTACGCGGCGGCCAAGGTCAACGCCGAGGTCGCGCCGTTTTTCACCGACATGGGCCAACGTCTGGGCGCGGCGCATTTGGTGATCGCGCGCGCGGGCGCATCTTCGGTGACTGAACTCCAAGTCGCCGGCCGCCCCGCGATCTTGGTGCCGTTCGCCGCCGCGGCAGACGATCACCAGAGCGCCAATGCCGAGGGGCTCACCGCCGTCGGCGCCGCCGACCTCTTCACCGAGGCCGAGTTCGCACCCGACGTGCTGGCCGCCTGCCTTGAGCGCCGCCTGGCCGATCCGCATGGCCTCGCCGTCCGCGCCGCCGCCGCCCGCGCCGCCGCCAAACCCGAAGCCGCCAAGGCGCTGGCGGATTTGGCCGAGGGCGCGGCGCTCTGATCCCTGCATCCAGAACGCTGCTTGGCGGCGGATAGGGTTCAAGGGCCGCATCCGGCCCCAGGAGGGCTGAACGTGGAAGAGCTGTTTCGCGATTTTTGGTGGCTGATGTTCCCGATTTTCGGGATGGTTATGGCGATTCTGGGCGTGAGCCGCGAGGACGCGCGCATCCTGCGCGAGGCCCGCGAAAAGCTGGAGCGCAATCCGTGACCTTCGCTGAATTCTTCGCTGCGTATTGGTGGCTGATGTTTCCGGTCTTCGGGATGGTGATGGCCTTTCAGGGCATGAACCAGAGCGAGAAGCGCCAGCGCCACACGCTCGACCTGATCCGCTCCTACGTGGAGCAGGGCAAGGAGCCCCCGGCCGAATTGCTGAAGCTTGCGCAAAAGACCGACGACGATTGGGATATGGGCTTTGACACGGGCGCCGGCTCATCCTCGGGCGGCAATTCGCGCGCTTGGACGTTCGTGACCTTCGCCGCGCTCTCGGCCGGCTTCGCCACCGGCTGGTGGTTCGTGCGCGGCGAGGACTATGCGTTCGCGTTTCTGATCGTGGCCGTCACCATGGGCGTGCTCGCGCTCGGCGCGCTCGCCATTCTGATCTTCGGGCGCAAGTAGCAAATCCATGGATGCCGCCGAAGAGGCGCGTCTGGTGGGCTTGGCGCGAAAGGGCGACATGCGCGCGTTCGGCCGTTTGGTCGATGCGCATCAGCCCGCGGTTCGCGCTTTTCTGCGCCGGCTGGTCGGCACGTACGCCGACGCCGACGACCTTGCCCAAGACGCGTTCGCCCGCACCTGGGAGGTTTTGCACCGTTACGACGGGCGCTCGGGCCTGCGCGCGTTCGTTTGCGGCGTCGCCTTCCAATACTGGCGCCGCGGCCGCCGCGCCGAAGGGCGCCGCCTTGCGCGCGACACCGCCTATGCGCAGCTTGAGGACGATCACCACGAAGCGCCGCAAAACACGCCCGAGCGCCTGGCGCTGCGCCGCGCCATGGACGATCTGCCGCCCGATCAGCGCGCGGTGCTGGCGCTGTGTCTCGGGCAAGATTTTACGCACCAGGAAGCCGCTGAGGTGTTGAAGCTTCCCCTCGGCACGGTGAAATCGCATATAACAAGAGGCCGGGCGCGCCTGCACGCCGCGCTCGGTCTCGCGGAGACGAGCGATGCATGACGATCTCTCCCTCGCCGCCCTCTTGGGTGAAGCGCCGAAGACGCCCGATCCCGGCTTCCGGCTCGACGTGTTCGCGCGCGTCAGCGAAAACGCCCGCCGCCGCGCCGCGCACGGGCGGGCCATGCTTCAAGTGGCGACGTTCACCGCCATCGGCCTTGTGCTGGCGCTGGTGCAATGGGCGAGCGCGGATGCGGGCGCATGGCTGCCTATGCTGGGCGCGGCCGGCGCGCTCGCGGCGTCGGGTTTGTTCGCGCTCGCGGTGATTGAGGGGCCTAAAGCCGCCTTGATGCGCGCCAGCGCGATATTCCGGGCGGCCTGACGCCGTCTCGACAAAATGACCATTCGATGACTATAATGTCGGCATGAGCACGTATTCCGTCGCCGAAGCCAAAGCGCGGCTTTCCGAACTGATCGACCGCGCCGAAAGGGGTGAGGCCGTGACGATTACGCGCCACGGACGCCATGTTGCGGAGATCAAGGCGGCGCTGCCAGCCGCACGGCCAATCGCGCCCGCCGAATTGAGCCGCCTGGCGGAACGGCGCGCGCGGCGTAAGGTGAAAGGAAGCCCGGTAGCGATGATGCTCAAATGGCGCGACGAAGGCGAACTTTGAACGTCTACGCCGACACCAGCGTTGTGATTGCGCTGTTCCTTCCCGATCCGCTAAGCGCGCGGGCGCATGCGGCCGTGGCGGCGCAATCGGCGCCGTTGATTGTAAGCGACTATGTGGGGCTTGAATTCGCCAGCACGATCATGCGCTTGGTTCGGGCTAAAGTGGTTGCCGCCAAGGACGCCAAGGAGGCGCTGTTGGAGTTCGACGCCTGGGCTGTCGCCAATTGTGAGCGCGCCGAAACGCTCGCCGCCGATATCGCCTCGGCCAACGCCCTTGTGCGGCAAGTTGGCGTGGCGCTGCGTACGCCCGACGCGGTGAGCGTTGCGATCGCTCAAAGGCTTGGCGCGGCATTGCTGACGTTCGACAAGAAGATGGCGGGCAATGCGCGCCGACTGGGTGTTTCCATTGCGTAGCCGGCCCGACTGGGCAAAAGATCGCAACAGAGAGAGATTTGATGCTGCGCCGCGCCATTCCGTTTGATACCGGGCCTATCCATTTCGTCGGCATCGGCGGCATCGGCATGTCCGGCATCGCGGCCGTGATGAAAAATTTTGGCTATGAGGTGACCGGCTCGGACGCCAAGGAAAGCGCCAACACTGAGCGTCTGCGCGCGCAGGGCATTCCCATCTTCATCGGCCACAATGCGGAGAACGTCGCCAACGCGGGCGTCGTGGTGATTTCATCCGCCATCAAGCACGGCAATCCGGAGGTGGACGCCGCACGCGCCCGCGGCGCGCCGATCGTACGCCGCGCGGAAATGCTGGCGGAGATCATGCG
>CAZWQS010000074.1:0-12784 GCA_964635925.1 uncultured Terricaulis sp.
CGCGATGCTGATGAACTTCCCGCGCTTCAACAAGATGAAGGGCATGGGCCAGATCATCACCTGGAGCGTGCGCGACGAGAGCCTGCATTGCGAAGGCATGATCAAACTGTTCCACGCCTACGCGAAGGAAACCAACGCGCTGACGCAACAGGTGAAGGACGATATCGCCGAGTGCTGCAAAACGGTGGTGGGCATCGAGGATCGCTTCATCGACCTCGCCTTCGAGATGGGCCCTGTGCAGGGCATGACCGCCGACGACATCAAGCAATATATCCGCTACATCGCCGATTGGCGCCTCGGCCAGCTTGGCTTGCCGAAAATCTACGGCGTGACCGAACACCCGATCCCTTGGCTGACGGCGATCCTCAACGGGGTTGAGCACGCGAACTTCTTTGAAGCGCGCGCCACCGAATATTCCAAAGCCGCCACCAAAGGCGATTGGCACGGCGACACGGGCGTGTGGGCCAATTTCGAGCAGATGATCGAAAAGCGGAAAGCGGTGGGCTAAGATGGAGCGCGGGCGTCCTCGCCCGCGTTTTCATTTCCGATGCATCGCTGGCTGAAAGGATGCGCGGGCGAGGACGCCCGCGCTCCATATTATGCGCTCAACTTGGCCGCCAGTGCGGCGCGTTCGCCGGAGCCGACGCCCAGCGCTTCTTCCAGATACCCCAGCGCCGAGCCGTGCTTGGCTTCGATCGCGGCCATGGCTTCGCGCAGATAATCGATCTCGACGCCCAGCATGGGCCGCAGCGCGGCGGCGTCGAGCTTGCGCCCGAGCCGCTCTTCCATGCGCGCTTGAATGCGCGGCAGGCGCTTTTCGAGATCGACGGCCTGGTTGGTGAATTCGTAGTCCGCGTACACCGCGTCCTCATCGACGCCGAGCGCGATCAAGGTCAGCGCGCAGCCAATGCCAGTGCGGTCTTTCCCCGCCGCGCAATGGATGACGCCCGCCCCGCCCTCCGCAAGCTCGGCGAACCAATCGCGGTAGAGCCGCACCAAGCGCGGATCGAACGGAATTTCGCGGTAGAGGTTCATCATGTACGCGCGCGTCGATTGCGCCGTCAGATCACTTTGCATCAGCGCCACGAGATGGGGCGGCAGCCCCGATCCGCGGGGGCCGTCGTCATTGAAGATCACGCGGCAGCCTTCGGACATCGCCTTGTTCGGCTCGTGCGCGCGCTCGTCGGGGCGGCGCAGATCGACAAGGAAACGCAGATCCATCTCATCGAGGCGCGCAAGGTCGGCTTCCGTGGCGTCATGAAATGCGGCGGAGCGGTAGAGCCGCCCGCGCGCAATGTCGGCGCCGTCACGCGTTTTCCAGCCGCCAAAATCACGGAAGTTCAGGATGCGGTCAAAATCGATCAGCCGGTCATGCATGGCCTAGCCCTTAAGGGCTAGGCGCCGCGGGCGCAACATTGCGGTTCTGGTAGCGCCGGTAATGGTCGGGTTCGCGCGGCGTGCGCGGCCCGTAGATGGCGATCCACACAAGATCGTCATACCCCTCATAGCGCAGCGAAATCGCAACCGGTGCGTTGTCAGCGGTGTAGATCATGGCGCGCGAGGCGAGTTCGGCGTGGCCGAACACGTCGTGCAAGTCCATCTTCACGCCGGTATTGGCTTCGATTGTCGCCATCGCCTCTTGCGGCGTTTCATCGCCGCGCAATCCATATGGCAAAGCACGGCCTTGCGGCCAGACAGGCATGCCCTCGGGCGGAAAGCGCAAATAAATTTGCTTGGTGACGAGGCGGGCGCCGCGTTCAAAGCCATAGATAACGCCCTCGTGCGAATAGAGGCAAAGGTCGTCACGGCCCGCAAGCATCGCGTTGTCGCACGAAAGCCGGTCGCGCCGCCATCCGCGCGGATAATCTTCAAACTGCGCGCCGATGCGCGCGGCGCCAAACTCGATATCGCGCACAGATGCGATGCCGTTGCAGTCCGGCGGCGCACATTCGCGTTGGATGATCGTGACCTGCGGCGGCGCGCCCGCCTCCGCCGGCGCCTCCTCCGCAGGCGGCGCGGGCGTGCACGCCGCCAACACCAGCCCCAGAAGCGCCGCCCGCATCGAAACATCACGCATGCGCCATTCCATGGCGCCTCGCGCGCGCAAGGTCTAGCCGCGCCGCTTGCCGATCGGAAAGATCATTGGCACGCGGGCCATGTAGGCGCGGTATTTGTCGCCAAACAGGCCGATCAGATCACGCTCCTCGTAACTGATCGCCACGAAGATGTAGGCGCTCCAGATTGCGGCGAACAGCAAATGCCCCGCGCTCATCGCCGGGCTCGCCCAGAACGCGATCAGGAAGCCGAGATAGAGCGGATGGCGCACGTGCTTGTAAAAGAGCGGCGTGCGGAAGCTCGGCACGGCCGCCTCCTGCTTGTTGAAATGGCGCCAAACCTGCGCGAGCCCGAACAACTCGAAATGATTGATCAGGAACGTCGACAGCAACACCAGGCCGAAGCCCAGATAAAACGCCGCCGTAAGCAGCCCCGCCCAGAACGGATCGCGCACCTCCCACACCATGGCCGGGATCGGCGTCCAATAAAGGAAAAGCAGGATCAGCACGGCGCTGGTCGCCAGCACATAGGTGGGCCGCTCGATCGCTTTGGGCACGATCTTGGTCCAGCCGCGCTTGAAGCTTTGCCGCGCCATGATCGTGTGCTGGGCGCCGAACAGCAGAAGCAGCGCGATGTTCGTCAGCGGGCCGTAGCCGGCGGGCACGGATGAAGCGCCCCAATCGAGCGTCTTCGGCGCCTGGACGAAGGGGATCATCTCCCCGCCCACAAAGGCGACCAGATAAAGGAAAGCCGCGAAAAAGATGGCGTAGCAAACGCCGCCATAAGCCAAGGCGATGAAGCGCATGAGGTCTCCTCCCGCGTTGAGGCAGGACGCGCGCGAAACGCGCACGTAGGAGGATGCTGCGCCGCTAATCTAGCGCGAGCTGTGACGGGAGTCTCACCGAAACGGCGGCTCGTCGAAGGCGCGCCGCCTCGGCTTCGCAGGATCAGCGTTGTTTGCATACGCGACGTCGCCATATATGGCGAGGCAATGCTAATTAAGCCGCCGCCGAACCTGGACGAGATATTAGACCGTGCCGACCGCGCCCGTGGGCGCAGGCCCCGTTGGCCCATCCCGCTCCCCAACGCCCGCCACGCGGAGTTGCCCGAACAGAAAGAGACAGTTTGGGAAGCCACAAAGCGTATTGTCCCGCTGCTCGCGCCTTGGACATTTGCAATCCGGTTTGCGGCTGCGGTCAAATATGTGCACGCGAGCGGGCTTTCCGCGAAGGGACGCTATGAAGACGCGCTGCGCGTTTTCCGCACGCTGCCGCGCCACCTCACGCGATCCATGAGCGGACGGGTGTTTGAGATTCAGCAGCTCTCGTTGCTCAGTTGGTCGACTGAGACGGTCGACCACGTCAATCGCTTCATCGAGGATTATGGCTTCTCATCGCCACGCACGGAGGATGCGCGATACATGCTCCACTATGTAAAATGGTGCGGCCGCATAGCGATGTGTGACATCGCGGATGTCGAGACGCCATTTCCCGCCGCTTTTGTCGCCGACCCCACCGAAATCGATCTTGCTCGTGTCACGCCTTACCGCAAGCGCAGCTTTCCCTTCACGATTCACCCCGATTGGCCAACGCTCGGGGCGTAATCACCGAAACGGCGGCTCGTCGAAGGCGCGGAGTTTGCGGCTGTGCAGGCGGTCACGGTTTTTCTTCAGCAGCGCCACGGTTTCGAGGCCGATGCGCAGATGCGCGCCGATGGCGCTGTCGTAGAAGCGGTCTGAGACGCCGGGCAGCTTGATCTCCCCATGCGCGGGCTTGTCGGACACGCAGAGCAGCACGCCGTAAGGCACGCGCAGGCGGAAGCCCTGCGTGGCGATGCAGGCGCTTTCCATGTCCACCGCCACCGCGCGCGATTGGGACAGCAATTGACGCTCCTCGCGATAATTGAGCTCCCAATTGCGATCGGCGTAGGACACCACCGTTCCCGTGCGCAGACGGCGGCGGAATTCATCCTTGTCGTCGCCCACAATGCTGGCGGCGGCTTGCTGCAGCGCGATCTGAATTTCCGCGATGGCCGGGATCGGCACTTCCAGCGGCACGCGATCGTCGAGGATTTTGTCGCGCCGCAGGTAAGCGTGCGCCAGAACGTAATCGCCGATACGCTGCGTGTGGCGCAAACCGCCGCAATGGCCGATCATCAGCCAGCAATGCGGGCGCAGCACCGCGAGGTGATCGGTGATCGTCTTCGCGTTGGACGGCCCGACGCCGATATTCACCAGTGTGACGCCGTCGCTATCGGGCGTCGTCAGGTGATAGGCGGGCATTTGATATTTGCGCCACGGCGCGGCTTGCGCCTTGAGCTCCGCATCGGGATCGCCCGCTTCGATGCGCACCCCGCCTGGGCACGAAAGCGCCCAGCCCTTGGGGCCGTTCTTCACGCCCTCGGCCGCCCAGCGCACGAATTCATCGACGTAACGCTGGTAGTTCGTGAACAGTATCCAGGGTTGCACGTCCGCCCAGGGCGCGCCGGTGTAATGCTGAAGACGTTTCAGCGAATAATCGGTGCGCGGCGCATCGAACAGCGCCAGCGGGCGCGAACCGTCCATGCGCTCGATGCGCAGACCATCCACCACCGCATCGCCCACTTGCGTGAGACGCGGGCTAGGGAAATAGCGCGCCAGCTCTTCGGCCGGCACATTCTCAAACGCGGCCGCGCCGGCTGCATCGAGCACAAACGAATACGGAATTTCGGTGGACGAAACCCGCACGCTCAATTCCGCGCCGTAATCTTCCGTGAGCAGCTTGAGCTGATCGAGCAGATAGGCGCGGTAGAATTTCGGCTGCGTAATGGTGACGGCGTATTCGCCCGGCCAGGTGAGCTGGCCGTAGGCGCGCGCCAGGCGCGGTGTCGGCGCGCCGGGCAGGTAAGTGACGCGCAGCTCGGGATAGCGAAACAGCGCGCGCTCTTCGTCGGTGGGGGGCGTGCCGTTCTCGGCGAACCGGCGCACCGATTCGATCAGCGCCGTGACGGCGCGGTCGTACAATTTTTCGAGGAGATCGACCGCTTCAGCGGGAGTTTTGGGTTGTTGCATTGACGGACTTTGCCCAGGACGGGCGATCCGTCAAGCGCCTCACCCGACCCGTGGGATCGGATCCACCAGGCGCGAGCGCCGGTAGGCGCTGTGGCGGAAGGTGGACACCCCGTCGGTGAGAAAGCCCAGGGGCGAACGATACGGGAAAGCCGTTTCGGTCCAGATCAAGCTGGAGCCCGGCTGCATCATCTGTTCGGGCAGGCCGGCGACTTCTTCGCCCGGATTGCGCGCGCTCATGCCCCGCCCCTCGCTCCACACCACTTCGGCGCGGCTGCTGCTGACGATGCGCACGCTGCTGACGCGCACCTGCACGGCCGCACCGGCGTTGGGAAACATGAGCACGTCCATCGCGCTCCAGAGACCTTGAATCTCGGCGGTCGACACCTCGGTGTCGCGCGCGACGACATCGGCCAGGGACGCGGCCGTGTTCTGCGCGCGGCGGTTGGCGTGCAGCATGTCGAGGAGATCGACCGAACCGAACAGGATCAGGATCATCGTCGGCGCCAGAACCGCGAACTCGACAGCGGCGAGGCCGCCCCTAGCGGCGCCGAAACCGCGCAGGCGCTGCAGAATTCCGCGGGAAGCATGCTTGCTCATGGCGCGACAGGTCCAAACGGTTCGTTGCGGAACATCATGGTGGAAACCAGAATGCGCTGGCCGGCCGAGGTGTTGGCGAACACCGGTTCGAACAGCGGCGTCATGACTTCCCAGCGATAATACGCGCGCACGACGACGATGTCGGAATCCGCGCCCGGCGTGAAGCCGAAGCCGTCGCTTTGAAAATTGCCGTCTTCATCGATCGGATTGATGGTGCCGGTCGCGGCGGCGACGAAGGAATCGTAGCGATCGACATCGAGGAAGAGATTGCCGTCGCAGCTCAGCACCATGAATTGATTGATCTGCGCGCAAAGCTCGGTCTGCACCTCGGCGGCGGAAACGCCGTTCTGCTGCACGCGCCCGGTGCGTACTTGGCGGCCAGCCTCGGCGACGGCGAAATCAAGGCTGGTCTGTGCAAAGCCGATCAGCAGGATTTCGACCAGGCCGAAGGTCAGCATGAAAAACGGCACGGCGACGATCGCGAACTCGATCGCGGCCGAGCCTTTGCGCGCCTTGCCGAACCGTTTGAAAGCCTTGAGCCGCTTGAAATGCCGAAGCATCGCCCCCTCCGCGAAGGGGCATCCTACGCAGAGAACGCTTGATATCCCGTCAAATAAGGACGTAAACGCGCGTTAACGCACCGCGCCGCGGCTGCTGATCTGCCCCTGCAGCGAAGCGGATGTGGTGGGGTTGTCGCCAATGTCGGGGCGCGGCCGGCAAAGCGGCGTGCATTCCAGGCGCGCAGTCTGACCCGCGCGCGTGACGACCACCACATCGGTTTCATCCGGCACGACTTGGATGCGCCCCGAATACAACACCCGCCCGTTCGCGCCGACGACCACGAGATTGGTCGAGCCGTAAGAGCGCCCGGTCACGAAGAGAAAGCGATCGTTCTGCACGGAGACGCCCGCGATCGCGGGATTGCCGATGGCTACGCCCTCGGCGGCTTCCGCCAGGCGCACGGGAAAAGCCTGATCAAGCGAGACGCGAATATCGCGCGCCGCGGCGGGCGCGATCATCATCGCTGATACGGCCGCGGCCACCACGATCAGCTTCGCCGCCTTTTGCGCCCAGGACATCGCACTCTCCGCCGACACTATATTCTAGCGCTAGCGTTGATTGGTTGCGGGAGAATGAAGATTCTTTCGCGAACGCATCAGCCGCTTCCCCGCCGAGAGCCCGCGCAAGCGGGGCCGAGAGCGGGGACCCAGGGCAACGCGCGCAATTCTTGGCTCTGGGTCCCTGATCGCACCCCGGCTTGCGCCGGGGCTGCGTCAGGGAAGCATGCTTCTTGGCTTTATAATATGCGCGCGAACGTCGCTGCAAAATCACGCGAAAATGCGCGGCGTCGTTAACGTGAAACTAACTCACTTGCTTGGGCGGAACATTAACTTCCTTCGCGTAGGATCGCTCATGTCTGGAAGGGGGTCGGGTGCGACGCTCCACCGGGCTTTTGAAAAGCACTCGACAGAACGGAGTATGGTATGTTGGTCTCTCTCAAGCAATTCCTGAAGAACGAAGATGGCGCGACGGCTATCGAATACGGCCTGATCGCCGCCCTGGTTGGCGTTGCGATCATCGCGAGCCTTGGCGTGCTCAGCGACGCGCTGGACGGCACGTTCCGTGGCGTGGCCACCGAACTCGGCGGCGCCGCTGGCGGCACCCCGTAATAGGGCTAAACGCTGCGCCTTCGCCGTAAAAGGCCAAGGCGCAGCGACCTTCTCCCCTGCTCAAACGCCGCCCTTCGGGGCGGCGTTTTTCTTTGCGCGCAGCCCGGCCGCAAAATTCTTTAACAAGGGAACCGGCGCGCAACACATTCTTCATTCGCAGCAGCGAAGAGTTAAAGACATGATCTTGCCTCTTCTCGCGCTCGTCTTGTTCGCCGGGCTTTTGATCTACGCCGCCTGCTCGGACGTTGCTTCGCTGACCATTCCGAACTGGGTGTCGCTGGCGATGGTCGGCGCATTCCCGGTGTTCGCGTTCGCGATGGGCTGGGACGCCGCGACAATCGGGCTGCATATCCTGTTCGGCCTTGCGGTGCTGGCGCTGGGCTTTCTGCTGTTTCAATTCAACATTATCGGCGGGGGCGATGCGAAATTGCTGGCCGCCGCAGCGGTGTGGACGGGCTTCAGCGCCTTCATGCCGTTTGTGATTTGGACCGCACTCGCGGGCGGCGTCTTCGCGCTCGCGCTGCTGTTTGGCCGCCGCTACGCGATCATGTTCGCCGGCGCGCCGCCCTTCGTTTATCGGTTGTTAACCCCCAAAACCGGCGTGCCCTACGGCGTCGCCATCATGATCGGCGGCCTGATGGCCGCGCCCTCCATGCCGATGTTTATCGGCGCGTTAACCCTGTTTTAGCCACGAACATGTTGAGGTCCGCCTCGGTCGGGCCGCTGGGAGTTAGCAAAAATGTCAGCGCGTCAGCTGATCGTCTTGGCCATCGCCGCAATCGCGGCGCTTGGCGCACTCTTCCTTATCCGCACGATGAGTGGGCGCCAGGCGACGCCGACCTCGGTGGAAGCCCAGCCCGTCGCCGGCGAACAAGTGCTGGTGGCCGCGCGCGACATTCCCCAAGGCGCAGCGCTGGCGCCCAGCGACATCGCCGTGCGGCTCTTCCCGCAAGAATCGGTGACGCAGAATTTCGTGCGCGTGTCGCAGCAGCCTTCGGCGCAGGCTGAATATGTCGGCGCGGTGACGCGCCGCGCCTTCGCCGCTGGCGAGCCGATCACGATGGGCTCGGTGATTCAGCCCGAAGGGCGCGGCTTCATGGCCGCCCAGCTTGAGCCGGGCTATCGCGCCGTGGCGCTTGAAATCAAGGACACCACCGCCGTCGGCGGCTTTATCCAGCCGAACGACCGCGTCGATGTGATCATGACCCAGCGCATGCAAGTGCGCGACGCCGCCGGCGCCAACGAGCAAGTTCGCAGCGATGTCGTGCTGCAAGACGTGCGCGTGCTCGCGGTCGGCGCCGCCACGCAACCGCAGACCTCCGGCGAAGCGCCAACGCAAACGCCCGCGTCTGTCGTCGTGCTTGAGCTCACCGCCGCCGATGCACGCACGGCCATGCTGGCCGACGAAATGGGCGAGGTAACCCTCGCGCTGCGCGGGGTTGAGGCCGAGACGGTCGGCATGCGCGGGCAATCGACCGGACAGCTCAGTCAATCAGGCGGCACCGTGCGCATCCATGCGTTCGGCTCCGTTGCAGGGGGAAGCTAGAATGAGAAGCGGCAAGCAATTGCGCACTTCCCTCACCGCGCTGACGGCGGCGATCGCGTTGGCGCCGGTCGCGGCGCTGGCGCAGGTGGAGCCGCCTAGCGCCTCCACCATGCGCATCAATGGCGGGGGCGGCCCTCAAGCCGCTTCGCTGGTGCTGCCGTTCGGCAAATCCGCGATCATCGATCTGCCGACCGACGCGCGCGACATTCTGATCTCCAACCCCGATATCGCCGACGCCACCGTGCGCACTTCGCGCCGCGCCTACGTGGTGGGCCGCCAGCTCGGGCAGACCAATATCTTCTTCTTCGACGCGAACGGGCGCCAAATCGCCAACGTGGAAATCCGGGTTGAGCCGGATGTCGCCCCGCTCAACGAAATTCTCGCGCGCCATACGGGCGGGACGAACATCCGCGCCGAAGCGGTGAACGGCTCGATCGTGCTTTCCGGCAATGCGTCGAGCGCAACGGAAGCCACACGCGCGCGCGATATCGCGCAGCGTTTCCTGGCCAACAGCGTGCAAGGCGCCTCCAGCACCGATACGGACCGCATCGTCAACCTGATCGCCGTCGAAGGCAGCGAACAAGTGCTGCTGCGCGTGCGCGTGGTGGAGATGAGCCGCTCGCTGGTGCGCCAGCTCGGCATCAATCTCGATTATGCGCGCATGATCAATCAGCTCGTGGGCGAGGATGATTTCCTCGAAATCGCCACGCGCATGGGCTATTCGGTCAGCGGGCAAATTCTGGGCGGCTTGAGCGCCACGGGCGGCGTCGCGGAAAACATTCTGCGCCCCAACAGCTACACCTACCCGTCCGCGAACGTCGATCCCAACATCACGCCCGGCCAAGCCGGCGTCGGCGGGTATCAGTTCGATAACGTCACGGGCGATGAGACGTTCGGCCCCGCACGCATCGAAAACACCAGCCGCACGCAAGGCACGATCGAAGCGTTCGAACGCGCCGGCTTGTTGCGCGTGCTGGCCGAACCGAACCTCACCGCCATCTCCGGCGAGGCAGCGCGCTTCCTGGCCGGCGGCGAATTCCCGGTGCCGGTGAACTCAGACAACGGCCAGATCAGCGTTGAGTTCAAGCCGTTCGGCGTGGGGCTGGCATTCACGCCGGTGGTCATGTCGGGCGGGCGCATTTCGCTCAAGGTCGCGACGGAAGTGAGCGAGCTGACCTCCGAGGGCGCGATCTCGACCGGCGACATCACAGTTCCGAACGCCTCGGGCCAGCCCACCGTGATCCGCGGCATCACCATTCCCGCGCTGCAAGTGCGCCGCGCCGAAACCACTGTTGAAATGCCCTCGGGCGGATCGATGGTGCTGGCCGGCCTCATCCAAGAGCGCACGCGCCACGCTTATGAGGGCGTGCCGGGCGCGATGAACGCGCCCGTGCTGGGCTCGCTCTTCCGTTCGCGCGATTTCGTCAACAACGAAACCGAGCTTGTCATCATCATCACGCCCTATCTGGTGCGTCCGACGAGCCCGGAAAACATCCGCACGCCCGCCGACGGCTTCCGCAATCCGACCGAAGCGGAAAGCATTTTCATGGGTCGCCTCAATTCCCAGTACCGCCCCAATCCGGGCGCACGCCAGGAAGACAGCCAATCCCTGCAAGGGCCGCACGGCCACGTAATCGAGTGAGACGATGAGCATGAATGCGCGCCTTCCCCTTCTCATGGCCAGCGTCGCGGCGCTGAGCGCTTGCGCGGCTGTGCCCAAGCCTCCGCCTGGCCCCGCCACGCCCACCGCGGCCGACAATCACCGCATCACGGTGGCGGCCTCGGCGCAGCGGATGGATATTCCCGTCGCCGCCGGCGACATGACGCTCTCCCCGCAAGCGCGCGCGGAGCTGCGCCATTTCGCCAGCGAATATCTGCGCGCGGGCTATGGCGCGCTGGTCGTCAGCACGCCGACGGGCGGCGCCAACGCCGATGCGGCCGCGCTGCTGACGCAGGAAGCGCGCATGGCGCTGTCGGAAGCGGGCGTTTCCTACGCGGCGATCGCGGCGAACACGCACGACGGCAGCGGCGAAGCCAGCCCCATCGTGCTGAACTTTGAACGCTATGTCGCGCAGGCGCCGGAATGTGAGTCACTGTCCACGCAGAACCTCGCCGGCTGGGGCACGACCAACAATCAGCCCTGGCCCAGCTTCGGCTGCGCCACGCAGGCCAATCTGGCCGCGATGATCGAAGATCCGCGTGATCTGCTGCGCCCGCGCACGGAAGACCCGCGCGACGGCGCGCGCCGCGCCACGGTGATGGAAGCCTATCGCCAAGGCGACATCACCCACGCCGACCGCAGCCAAGACGAACGCATCCAAATCAGCAACGCGGCCCAATAGGGACATCGAAAAGATGAGCAGCCCCAATCCCGATCCGGCCTGGCGCCTCGGCGACGAAGACGATTTCGTGCTCGAGCAGGACGACAATTTCGGCGTCGGCGACCTTGAAGGCGCGGACCTGCCCCCGTTCGATACCGATCCGCCGCTGCCGCAAGCCGCCAACGCGCCGACGCCGGCGCTGGAGAACGAAGATCCGTTCGGGCTGACCTCGGCCATCCCGCACATGTCGCCGGCCGCGACCATCGATGACACGCGCTCCACCGAGCAGCCGGTGCCGCGCATCACTATCCACGCCGCGTGCGATCGCCCGGAAATCGCCGACATCATCGCCGGCATCGCCGCCGACCGCCGCATGGCGCGCGCCGAGATCAGCGTCGAGCCCGGCGGCATCGACGCCGCGGTGATGCGCTTTGCGAGCCAGGCGAGCCCCAACCTCCTCATCCTCGATACGCTGCAGCAAGGCCCGGCCATGCTGCACAGCCTCGATCGTTTGGCTGAGGTGATCGAGCAAGGCACCAAAGTCGTCATCATCGGCGCGGTGAACGATATCGGCCTGTTCCGCGAACTGATGGCGCGCGGGGTTTCCGAATACATCGTGCCGCCGATGCAGCCGCTTGATCTGATCCGCACGGTCTGCGGGCTTTACGTCAATCCGGACAAGCCGTTCGCGGGCCGCGTGATCGCGGTGATCGGCGCGCGCGGGGGCGTGGGCGCCTCCACCATCGCGCACAATCTGGCTTGGTCGATCGCCGAACGGCAGGACGTGGGCGCGACGCTGCTCGATCTCGACCTCTCGTTCGGCACCGCCGCGCTCGATTTCAACCAAGACCCGCCCCAATCCATCGCCGACGCGCTAATGGCGCCCGATCGCGTGGACGACGTGTTTCTGGAGCGCGTGACCACCAAGCACACCACGCGCCTGCAAATGCTGACCGCGCCCGCTACGCTGGAGCGCGAGTTCGAACTCGATCCCCAATCCTATGAATTGGTGATCGATCGCGTGCGCCGCACCAGCCCGT
Organism: uncultured Terricaulis sp.; assembly: GCA_964635925.1. Classification (GTDB taxonomy): domain Bacteria; phylum Pseudomonadota; class Alphaproteobacteria; order Caulobacterales; family Aquidulcibacteraceae; genus Vitreimonas. Next base: position 12,279 of record CAZWQS010000074.1, read on the forward strand.
TCGTGGTGCTTGATCTGCCGCACGTGTGGACCTCGTGGGTGAAGCATACGCTGCTTGCGGCCGATGATGTGATCATCGTCGCCGGGCCTGACCTGGCGAGCTTGCGCAACACCAAGAACATCATGGATCTGCTGAAAGCGCTGCGCCCGTACGACTCGCCGCCGACGGTGGCGCTGTCGATGGTGGGCGTGCCCAAGCGACCGGAAATTCCGTTCAAGGATTTCTCCGAAGCGCTAGGCGCCGATCCGGTGGCGCAATTCCCGTTCGATCCGCCACTCTACGGCCAAGCGGCCAACAATGGGCAGATGATCGGCGAAGTGGCGCCGCAGGCGAAAGCGTCGCTCGCGCTTGATGCGCTGGCCGCCTCGCTGACGGGGCGCAAAGTGGTCGAGCAAAAGAAAACCGGCATCGCGGTCAAGCTGCCGTTCTTGAAGCGCTAAGGGGGCGGGATGTTTGGCAAGCGCAGCCTAGGCGATGGACCGCCCAGCACGCCGGCGCCAGCGCCG
>CAZWQS010000075.1:0-12641 GCA_964635925.1 uncultured Terricaulis sp.
TGACGGCGCCGATCCCGACGGTCGATATTCGTGTTGATTTGCCGCCGCCCAATCCGGTTCCGATCCGGCTTGAGGGCTTGAACCCCACGATCGTCGTGATCCGTGAGGGCGCTGGCCTTGAGCTCTATGTCGGCCCTGAGCGGGTGACTTTGGCCAATCTCGGCGAGCGCACGCTCGACCACGCCATTCGCAACAATCCGGCCCTGAACGTGGAGGATATCTACGCTGAAGCGCGCATCTTCGTGCGCGCCGACCAGGCGACGGCTTACGCGAACGTCGTGAACGTGATGAGCCAATTGCAGGAAGAAGGTTTCGCCAAGGTCGGGATCTTCGCTGAACTCGCTAGCGAAGAGGGTTAGGCCATGGTTGGACTTCGCCTTATCTCAATGTCGTTGGCCGCGATCATCTGTTTGGGGATCGTGTACCTGGCTCTGACTCAGCGCTTCTCCGCCATCACCGACCTGTTCGAAGATCAGGATGCGGTGAAGGTCGAGATCGAGCAGGAAGAGAAGCCGCCGCCGCCGCCGCCGCCGCCGCCGGATCGTCCCCCGCCGCCGCCCCCGCCTGAACAGCGTGTGCCGCCGCCGGATCTATCCGCGCCGCCGACGCCGACACCCATCCCGGTGGCTGTCGATCCGCCGCCGTCGCCGCCCACCCCGTCGGTCATCACCGATCCGACTTGGGTGCAGCGTCCCGACGGCCGCGACTTCGCCCGCCACTATCCCCCGCGTGCGCTTGATCGCGGGCAGGAAGGGCGTGTGACGCTGGATTGCATCGTCGCCGCGGACGGGCGCATCGCCTGCACCGTCACGTCGGAGGAGCCGTCAGGCTGGGGCTTCGGGGAAGCGGCGATCCGCATCTCGCGCAGCTTCCGCATGGCGCCCGCCACGCGCGACGGGGCGCCCACATCGGGCGGGCGCGTGCGCGTGCCAATCCGGTTCAACGTCGCCAGCTAGGCGTACGCAAACTGCAGAAGGCCGCGGCGGCGAAAGCTTCCGCGGCCTTTTTGCACCTGCTTCGTCTCGCATCTGTGATCGCCGTCGCGCGCCCGTGATTGGCGCCTCCGCAAAGGCAAGCGCACGCTTTCCCCATCGCGCAAAAGAGGCGCGTAGATCGGGAGGCAGTCATGGCTCATGCGGATGCAAGCGTGCGAGCGGCTTCAATCATGATGTCGGCGGCGTTGTTGGGCGCGGCGTTGATCGCGGCGATGACGATGCGTTTCACCATGGCTCGTTTGGACGCGCCGCCTGAACTCGGCATCGTTGAGATCGTGCGCCCCGAGCCTGAGCCCCCGCCAAAAGTCGAAACGCCCCCGCGCGTCATCCCTCCGCCCAGCGATGACCCAATCGTGATCGATCGGACGCCGACGCTGGTGGAGACCACAGCGGAAGCAACGCCCACCGAATTGCCGACCATTTTCACGCCCGCACGCCCGCCCACGGTGTCCGATCCGCACTGGACGCGCCGCCCGCGCGATCTCTCGCGCTACTATCCGGTGCGCGCGCGCAATCTTGGGACGGAGGGCCAGGTGGTGCTGGACTGCTTGGTGTCGACCGCTGGCGCGCTCGATTGCGCCGTGACGCAGGAAACCCCCGCCGGCTGGGGCTTTGGCGAAGCCGCCCAGCGCATTGCGCGGGAACACCGCATGGCTCCGGCGCTGCGTGAGGGCCAACCGGTGCAGGCGCGCTATCGCATGCGGGTTCCTTTTGAATTGAACTGAGCATGCTCAAAATTTGGCCGTGATCGGCTCGCACATGGCCTGGGCGAGGGCTATGTTGCGAGCCGACCCAGTGAGGGCAGGAGAGGAATTCATGAGACTTTTGATTGGCGCCGCCCTCGCGGCGTTCCTGGTCGCCGCGCCCGCGGCCGCGCAAGAGACGGCCCAACCGCCGTTGACGTCGCGCTGCGCCACATTGCCCGCGGCCCCGGAACTGCCGGACGGCGCAAACGCCAACGAGCGCGCAATGCAGCAAGGCCAAGAACGTTTCGCGGCGTGGCGCACGGCGATCGAGCCGATTATTCAATGCCGCAACGCCGAGATGACCGCGTGGCGTCAACAATATGAGGCCATCGGCGCGGCCAACGAAGCCGATGGCGCCGCAGCAACAGCGATTGTCACTAATTGGGCCGCAGAGGTTGAAGAATACAACGCGCGCGCCGAGCGCGGCAGCAACCGCCGCGGCGCGACACGCGGCCAATAACGACGCGCTTCGCTAGGCCCCGCTGTCGGTGCGATAGCGCCACAGCGGGGTGAGCAGCGCCAACGCCAAAGCCGCAGCCGCGAGCCCCAAGCCGGGGATCAAGGCGGCGGTGCGCGGCCCCAATTCGCTGGCGGCGAAGCCAACGATCGCCGACCCGATCGGCGCCCCGCCCATAAATCCCATCGAATACACCGCCAGCACGCGCCCAAGATAACGCTGCTCGGCCGCGCCTTGCACGATGGTGCGGCTCATCGAGATCGCCACGCCCGCCGCGAGGCCCCAACCCACAACAACGGCTGCGAACGCCGTGAAGGGCTTGTCCCAGGCGAATGTGATCAGCGCAGCCGCGCCCACGAAATGCGACGCGATCAGCGCGCGCCCCGGCTGGCGCAGCGGCTTCACCCGGCTGAGCACCACGGCGGAGACGAACGAAGCGCCCCAAAAGCACGCGAACAACGCGGCCAGCCTTCCCGCCTGCATCTTGGCGTCGCCGCCATAGGCGTCGCGGATGATCAGCGGAAACAGCACTTGAAACGAGCCGATGATGAACACGCCTACATAGGCGGCCGAGATCAGCATCGGCGACATGATCTGATTGCGGAAGGAATAGACCAGGCCATCGCGCATGTCGCGCAGCGCGCCGATGAAGTTGCGCTCGTGACCGGTGGGTTTTGGCGCGGTGAGCCCCAGCGCCACGACCGCGCCCGCGAACAGCACGCCCGCTTGCAGCGCAAGATAGGGCGCCGGATCAGCGCCTGCCGAGCGCGCCACCACGATGCCCGCAATTTGCGCGCCGATTTGCACTGCCGTCGTCATCGCCGCCGCGGTGGCGATCGGCGTATGGCGCCCACGCTGCGCCTCACGTTCAACAACCCCGTTCAGCGCCGCATCGCGCACCGGCATCAGCAACGCCGCGCATGCGCCCACCAACATCGCGTAGGCGATCAGCAGCGAATAGGTGAGCCAGCCGGCTTGCAGAATGAAATAAAGCGCCAGCGTCGCCGCTGTGAAGACGAGTTGCAGCGTCATCAGCGTGGGGCCCGCCTTGGCGCGCTCGGCCAGCAGGCCGCCAAACAGCAGGAAGCAGAACATCGGCGCCGAAATGGCCGATTGCGCCAGGCCCACGCCTTCGGGCGTCGCCTGCAGGTAGAAGGCGACCAGCGAGGGGAACAGCACGAATTGCATGCCGAAGGCGAAGAAATAGAGCCCCACCAGCACGTAATAGAGCAGCAGCTCCGGGATCGGCCGCCGCCTCTCGGGCGGGCGGCTTTCGGGGCTGGGCGTTTGGGCGGCCTCATCCATCGCGGCTGCTTTAAAGCGGGCGCGGAGCCGCCCGTCCAGCGCCAAGGCGCGTTCGTTGACGGGTGCTTAACGCGGCGCGTGCTGACCTCGCGCGAATTATGTCCGCCTCGAATCAGCCTCGTCTGGATACGGGCGCGCCCGCGCCGCTGGAGCTGACGCAGCCGCATGCGCCTCTGGCGCGCGAGGCGCTGATTCAGCGCCTGTGTGATCTGGTGGCTTGGCCCGAGAGCCGCATTCCCGCTTATGAGCGCCAATTGGCCGCCGACATTCTGGTTGGCCTGCTGCGAACGGCCAATCTTGATCTGCGCTTACGTTGCGCAACCGGTTTGACGCGCGTGCGCGAGGCGCCCAAAGCGCTGCTGCGCTACCTCGCACGCGATGAAATCGCGGTGGCCGGCCCATTGCTTGAAAACGGCGCGGGCTTCGATGATTCAGATCTGATCGCCACCGTGCGCGCGGGCGTCCCGGCGCACTGGCTGGCGATCGCCCGCCGGCGCGGGCTCACCGAGCCCGTCACCGATGCACTGGTGCAGACCACCGACGCGTCCGTGATCGAAGCGGTTTTGCGCAATTCGTTCGCGAAACTTTCGACCTACGGGATTGACCTTGCGGTCGCGCGCTCACGCCAGGCGCCTGCCATCGCGCCGCTTCTGGTGGCGCGTCCGGAAATCCGGCCGACGCAGGCGCTGGTGCTGTTCTGGTGGTGCGAGTTTGACGCGCGCGTCTCCATCCTGCGCCGCTTCGCGGTGGACCGCACGGTGCTGATCGGCGAACTGGGCGATATTTTCCGCATGGCCGCTGCGGAAGGCTGGGCCGACGCGGACGCGCGCAAGGCCATGCAAGTGATCGAGCGCCGCCAGCGCAACCGCGCCGCCGCCAAGCAGAGCCCATTTGGCTCGCTTGAAGGCGCGCTGGCGGCGGCCGAGCATGGGGTCGATCGCGGCCTCATCCACGAAATCGCCCACCTGGCCGGCATCAAGCCGACCACCGCCTCGCAGATTTTTTCCGATCCGGGCGGGGAGGCGATTGGCGTGTTCGCCAAGGCGGTGGGCTTGAAGCGGCCCCTGTTGATAAATTTGTGGCGCGCGCTGAAACGCCCGCTGGGCGACGTCGACGTCACCAACAATCCGATGGGCCGCGCCATCTACGTGTTTGACACATTGGCGACAGCCAAGGCCCAGACGGTGCTCCGCTACTGGAATTGGAGCTTCACCGCTGACGCGGTCGCGCTCGATCGCGTTTCGTTCGACGACAGCGAACTCGACCTGTCGTTGGCGAGACGAAACGCCGCTCTCCTGTTCGGCCGCAGCGGCTGAGGAGAAATCGTCCGCAATCTGGCGAATCCCGGCCCGCGGCGCTAAGCCGGAAGCCGCGCGCCGGCGGCGCGGGGAGGCTCGCCCATGCTTCACGCCGCAGCGATGCTGACGGGATTGTTTCTCATATGGATCGCGCTGACGCAGCGCGTGTTTTCGCTCGCCGAATTTGGTTTGGCGGTCGTCGTTGCGTTGGCGTGTGTGCTGGTTGCGTGGCGCTTCGGGGGGATTGGCCGCACGTTCGCGCGCGGCCCGCGTTTGCTGTTGCTGCGCTTGTCGCGCGCGGGCGCGGTGCTGCAAGGTGCGTTCCGCACAATCCGCGCGGCGCTGGCCGCTGACGTCACGTTGAAGCCGGCGCTGGTGCGCGTGCGCTCGCGCGTGACCGGCCAAGGCGCGCGCGCGGTGTTGGCCGAAATGATCAGCGCCGCTCCCGGCCAGGTCGTGGTGGAGGCCGACGCCGACGGCCTCTTGCTGCACGTGAACGACGAGGATGGCGTGGACGCGGCCGATCTTGGCGCGCTGGAGGCGCAAGTGCTTAGCGCGATCAATCAGGAGGCGCCGGCATGATCGCGCTGATCGCGGCTGCGGGCGTGGCGCTGACCATGGCGCTGGCGCTGGTGCGCCTCTCAGCGGGGCCGACGCTGTATGACCGCGCGCTCGCGGCTAATGCGCTTGTGCTGCGCGGGGCGTTGGCGTGCGCGGCGCTGGCGGTGGCGTTTGATCGCGCGGCATGGATCGACGTGTCGTTCGCGCTCGCGCTCGGCGCGCTTGTGCTCAATGCGGCCGCGCTCAAATTCTTCCGCGCGCGCAGCTTCCAGCCGCCGCTGGCGCGGGAGGAGGCGTGATGGACGTCGCGCTGGATTTCGCACGCATGATCGTTGGCGGCGCGCTGATCGCGATTGGCCTTGGCTTCATGCTGGGCGGCGCCATTGGCGTGCTGCGGTTTCCCGATTTCTACACGCGCTTGCACGCCGCGCGCGCGGGCGATGGCGTGGGCGCGGCGATTTTCCTGGCCGGGCTTGCCGTGCTTTCCGCTGATCTCGCCATCGCCTTGCGGCTTGGATTGCTGGCGCTGCTGGTGACGGCGCTTGCGCCGATCCTCGGCCACCTTGGCGCCAATTCGGCCCATGTCGGGGGACTCGCGCCGCTGGCGGGGCCGTACAAGGCGCCGCGCCCCGGCGCGCCGCGTGACGCGCCATGAACGCCGAAGCGCTTTTTGCGCAGGCGCTGGCGCTTGTGTTCACGCTCGCGGCGATCGCCGCGGCGCTGACCGCGCTCAGCGTGCGCGCGCTGTTTGCAACCGCGATGGGCCTGGCCGGCGCGTGCGCGTGCGCGGCGGTGGCGCTGACGGCGTTGGGCGCGGGCGAGGCGGCGCTGGCTTTGGCGCTGTTTGGCGCAGCGCTCGCGCCCGTGCTGATGCTGGGCGGCGTGTTGCTGAGCGCGCGCGCCGCCAAAGCGCTGAACCATGGCCCGATCTGGTTCACCGCCATTGCAGCCGCGGCCACAGCCGTCGCGGTCGCGTGGGGCGCGCCAGAATTGGCCGCCGCGCCTCCCTCGCGCGGCTTGGACGGCGCCGCCGCGCCTTGGCTTGCGGCGTTGGTATTTGTCGCGGCGCTGGGCGTTGTCGCGCTGCTCGGCTTTGGCGAGCGCGGGCCGTTCTCGGGGGGGGAGCCATGATGCGCTCGGCCCAGATCGTATTGCTCGGCGCGGCGCGCTTTTACACCCCGCTCATCGCGCTGTTCACGTGCGCGCTGCTGGCGCTCTATTCGCCGGGTGCGGGCGTCGGCTTGATCGCGGGGCTCGCGTTCGCATTGGCGCTGACGCTGCACATGATCGCGTTCGGCGCCGCCGCCGCGCGCATGGCCGCCCCGCCTTTGGCCGCGCGCCTGGTGATGAGCGTTGGCTTGATCGCTGCGTTCGCCGCCGCTGCGGCGCCGGGTTTTGCGTGGTCGGCGCAGGCGATGGAGGGCGGGCTTTTCGCCGTGGCCGCGGGCGCCAGCGCGCTGATCGTGACAGCGCTCACCGGGCGCGCGCCCAGCTTGCGCGATGAGGATTGGTGATGGCGGGCGGGATTTGGCTTGCCGCGCTCGTGCTCGCTGGGGCGATGGCGCTGGTGATGATCGGCGCGGTGATGGCGTGGGCCGGCGCCAATGCGGCGAAACGCCTGGCGGGGCTGGTCGCGGCGTTGCTCGGCGCGGTGCTGGCGCTTGGCGCGCTGGGCGCGCCGCCCGCATTGCAGGTCGCGGGCGTCGCCTTGGCGTTCGTGCATTTGGCCTTCGGCCAAGCGCTGCTGGTGCGCTTGCAGGAAAGCTACGGCGCCGTTGAAACCACTGAGATCGACGCGGCCGATCGCAAAGCCGAAATCGCGGAGCGTGAGCCGTGAGCCTCATCGCGCTCGCATCCCAGCATGCGCCCATGCTGATGATCGCCGCGCCCTTGATCGGCGCGGCGGTGGCGGCGCTGCCCTTGCCGATGCGCGTGAGCTGGGCGGCGGCGGCGCTTGCGGCGTTGGTTGGCGCGTATGCCGGGCTTGATCTTGCCGTGCGCGCGCTGCTCGCGGGGGAGGCGACGCTGCACTATGGCGAAGGCGTTGCGCTGACGACGGATGGCTTTGCGCCGTTCCTGGCTGCGCTGATTGCGCTTTCCGGCGCGCTGGCGCTGATCGCCGCGGGGGATCTGGCCAAGGCGCTGCGCCCGCGCATCGCGCCGTTTGCGTTTGCGCTGGCGCTCTGCGTGATCGCAGGATGGACCGGCGCGGTGTTGGCGCGCGATTTGATGGGCTTTGCGATCAGCGTTGAAATCGGCTGGCTCGCCGGCGTCGCGCTGGCCGCGCTCGCGGGTGATCGCGACCGCATGGCGATCAACGGCGCCTATCGCATGCTGATGGCGGGCGGCGTGGGCGCGGCGTTGCTGCTGATCGGCGTCGGCCTGATCGGGCGCGCCGTCGGTTCATGGAATATCGACGCCTTGGAAGATGCGCGCATCGCCGCGCCCGGCTTGGCGAGCGCGGGCGTCGCGCTGGTCATCGCCGCGCTCGCCATCAAAGCGAGCGTGGCGCCGCTGCATTTGTGGGCGGGCGCCGTGTTTGGGCGCGCGGGCAATTTTGCGCTGCTGGTGTTGGGCGCGGTCGGCGTTGTCGGCGCGCTCGCGGCGTTGATGCGCATTGGCGCGCATGCGCTCGGCGCGCCCGCGCTTGGCGGCGGGGTCGCGCTCGGGCTCGCCGCGCTTGGGATCGCCAGCGTGCTGATCGGTTCGGTGCAGGCCATCGGCGCGCGCACCTTGCCGCGCCTGGCCGCCTACGCCGCCGCCGCGCAAGCCGGCTGTATCCTGGTGAGCCTCGCGCTCGGGTCGCAGGCCGGCTACGCGGCCGCGCTCGTGCAAGTGCTGGCGCTCGCGGCGGCCGCCTTGGCGCTGCTTGCTGGCGCGGGTGCGGCGGGCGGGGCGCGCACGCTCGCCGCGCTTGACGGCTTGGGCCGGCGCGCGCCGCTGGCGGGCATTGCGTTCACCGCCGGCGCGCTGGGCCTCATGGGCGCGCCGCTGACGATCGGTTTTCTTGGCCGCTGGCGTATGATCGAAGCGGCGGTGGGCGTCGGCTGGTGGTGGGCCGCGTGCGCGGCGATCGCGGCGTCGCTCGCCGGCGTATTCTACGGCGGGCGCCTGATTGAGCGCGTGTATTTCCGCCGCGCCAACACCAGCATCGAGGATGCGCCGCGCTGGGGCTTCGCCTTCGCGCCGGCCCTGATCGCCGCGATCATCGCCACCGCTTGGGGCGTGGAGCCCAGCTTGCTGCTGCACGCCAGCAGCGCCGCCGCCGCGCTGATGATGGGGGCCGCGCCGTGAGCGCTGAACTGGCCCTCATCGCGTTGCTTGCCGCGCCGGTGGCGCAGGCGCTGCTGACCATGGCGTTCGCGCGCCCGCCGGGCTTGCGCGATGTCGTGTTCATCGGCTTCGCACTGGCGATCGCCGGGCTTGCGGTGTTTCTCGTCGATGCAGTCGGCAATGGCGCGACCGCGCGCGTGGTGCTGGCGCGGCCTCTGCCCAATGTGGACCTTGCGTTCGCGCTTGAGCCGCTCGGCGTGCTGATGGCGGCTTTGATCGCCATTCTGGGCGCGCCGCACGCGGTGCATGCGGCCGGCATCGTGCGCGCCACACAGGAAAAAGCGCCCGCGCGGCTGATGGCGTTCTTGGCGCTGGCGATGGCGTCAGCCTTGGCTGTCGCCTTTTCGGCCAACCTGTTCAGCTTCTTCGTGGCCTATCAGGCGCTCATTCTCACAACGTTTCCGCTCATCGCCCATCGCGGCGATGAGGAGGCGCGCACGGCGGGGCGGGTGTATCTCGCCACGCTTCTGGCTGGCGCGATTGGCCTTCTGCTTCCGGCAATGGTGTGGACCTACGCGGTCGCCGGCGCGCTGGATTTTCAGGCGGGCGGCGTGCTTGCAGGGCGCGTCGATCCGATCACGGCCAGCGCGCTTTTGGTATTGTTCGTGTTCGGCGTCGGCATGGCGGCGATGCCGCCGATGCACCGTTGGCTGCCGGCCGCGAGCCATGCGCCGAACCCCGCGTTCGTTTCCACGCACGCGCTCACCGTTTTGCCGGCGGGCGGGGTGGGTTTGCTCAAGGTGATCGCGCTGGTGTTCGGCCCGGCGATGGCGGATGCGCGCATCGCGGCGCAGGCGCTCATGGTGCTCGCGGGCGTGGCCATGTGCGTCACCGCGCTGATTGCGCTGTCGAAGCAGGATATCCGCGAGCGGCTGAGCTATTCGTGCCTCACGCAATTGCTGGCCGTGGCGCTGGGCGCGCTGCTGGCCACGCCCGTGGGCTTGTTTGCGGCGGCGCTGCAAGTGGTGGCGCTGTCGTGCGCGGCGGCGACATTGACGATGGCGGCTGGCGCTGTGCTCGCCGCGACGGGGCGCACCGGCATCGCCGATTATGCGGGCCTTGGCCGCGTGATGCCATGGACGTTCGCGGGCTTCGCGCTCGCTTCCGCCAGCATGATCGGCCTGCCGCCGTTTTCCGGCGCGTGGGCCAAGCTCTGGCTCATCACGGCGGCCAGCCACGCGCAATTGCCGTGGGCCGCCGCGCTGGCGGCGTTGGCGGCTGTATTGACGTTCGCGCATTTGGGCCCGCTCGCCGCCAACGCGCTCGCCGCACGGGCGCCAACTGATGCGTTCAAGCGCCCCGACGGCGCCTCCATTCTGCTAGCCGCGCCCGTGATCTTGAGCGCGGCGGCCACGTTGTGGCTCCTGGTGCTGGCCGATCCGCTCGCCTCGTTCCTCGCCCCGCTTTGGACACCTGCGTCATGAGCCGCAAACCGCTTCCTCACTCGCGCGGCGGCGTCGCGGGCGTGGCGCTTTTGTTTTGCGTCAGCGCCGGCGCCGCGGGGCTGGCGTTTGAGTTCATGCGCAATGCGCCCGGCGCGTTCTGGCTGCTGGCTGAGCCGGGCGGCCGCGCGGCGCTCGGCGCGGGTGCGGTGACCGCGATCGTGCTGATCGCGCACGCCGCGCGCTGGCTGCTGGCGCGCCGTGAAGGGAAAGGGGGCGCCGATGTGGGCGATCACCCTTAATCCCGGTTTCGTGTGCATTCTGGCCGCGCTGTTTGTGCTGGCCGCCCCGCGCAGCGTGCGCGCGCCGACCATGGCGGGCGCCGCGCTCGTCGCGCTCTGGCTGTTGCTGGATCACGATTTCGGTGCAGCCTCCGCTGTGGCGCAGATGGGGTTGCCGGTCGTGCTGCTCGACCTCGATGCGCTCAACCGCATTTTCGGCATCGCCGCGCTGATTGCGCTGATCGCGCTGTCGATCTTCGCCAACGCGCGGCGCAATCGCTACGAGGATGCGGCCATTTTGATGATGGCGGGCGGCGCGGTTTCGGCGCTGTTCGTAGGCGATCTGGTGAGCTTTGTCGCCGCCGCCGCGCTCGCGGGGCTCGCGGCGGCGTGGATCGTGTTCTGCTCGCCGCTGGAGGAGGCGCGCCGCAGCGGCGTGCGCCTGTTGGTGTGGAACGGGCTCGAGGGCCTGCTGTTGCTTGTGGGCGTGGCGTTCCACTTATCGGCCGGCGCCGAAGGCACGGTGTTTGCGCGGCTCGATATCGAGAGCATCGGCGGGGGCTGCATTTTCGCGGCGCTGATGATCCGTATCGGCGCCCCGCTCGCGCATGTGTGGCTGAAAGACACGATCGCGCACGCTTCGCCTTTGGGCGGGGCCGCCTTGTCTGCGTTCTCCACATTGGTGGGCGTCTACGCGCTGGCGCGCTTTTTCCCCGCCGAGCCGCTGCTTGTGCCGATTGGCGCGGCCATGATCGTGCTGGGCGCGCTCTATGCCGCCAGCGTGGACGATCTGCGCGCCGGCGGCGCCTACGGGCTGATGACGCAGACGGGCATCTGCGTGGCGCTGGTCGGCGTCGGCTCGCCGCTCGCGGTGGCGGCGGCGGAAGGGCACATCTTCACCTCCATGTTTGTGTTCATGGCGCTGCAGATGGCGCTCGGCGCGGTGCTGGCGCGGCGCGGGGCGGTGCGCTTGTCGCAATTCGAAGGCTTGGCGCGCGCCATGCCCATCACCACGGCGCTGTTGCTGGTGACGGGCCTCGCCGCCGGCGGCGCGCCGGGGCTTGCGCTCTACGCGACCTATTCGGTCGCGCTCGAAGCAAGCGCGCAATGGGATTTGCGCTGGCTCTGGGCGCTGATCGCGGGTGGTTCGGCGGTTTTGTTCGTGAGCCTTGCGCTGCGGCCCGCGCTCGCGGCGCATCGCAACGGGCCGCGCCTGGAAAAATTCAACGAAGCGCCGTTCTCGATGCTGCTGGGCGCGGGGGTGGCGGCGTTCTTCTGCATCTCAATCGGGCTCGCGCCCAATTGGCTCTACGGGCTCATGCCCACTGTGCTCACGTTTGCGCCGTTCGATATGGATCGCGTGGCGCCGCAATTAGAGCTTTTGGGCGCGGCGGGCGCCGCGTTCGTCCTGCTGCGTGCGCTGAACCTCGCGCCGAAAGAGCGTGCGGTGGATCTGCTCGACATCGATGCGTTCTATCGCGGCCCGGTAGCGGGGGGCGCACGTTGGGCTGGCGTGGTGATGCTACGCGTGTACGGCGCGTGGGGGGCCGCGATTTCGAGGCTGGCCGCGCGCGGGGCGCGGGCGCTGGCGGCGTGGACGCAAAGTTGTGACACGCCATACATGGGCCGCGGCTGGGCCGCGCTGCAATTCTGGGCGATCGGCGCACTGGCCGCCCTGATCTTGATCGGCGCTCGACTGTAAAGAAGCCTATGGTTTAGGCGCGATAAGTATTTGAAAGCTCAAAGACCAATCTTTTCTATTATTTGCCATAGGTCACACTTGCCTCTCGGCAACGCCTCCTATACTAGAGAAACCCTCATTTCTTTCGGTGGCGGCCAGAAATGGATCACAAGTCTGACTTGGTTGAGATGACGGCTGAAATTGTCGCCGCCTATGTCTCAGCAAACCAAGTCACCCCTCAAGATTTGCCTGGATTGATCCGCACGGTCCATTCCGCGCTGGGCGGGCTCGGCGCGATTACGCCCAATGCACTCGATGCGGCGCAAGAACCGGCGATCTCAGTCAAGAAATCAGTCACGCCCGATTACATCATTTGTCTTGAAGACGGTAAGAAGTTCAAATCGCTGAAGCGCCATTTGCGCACGCGTTACAATATGAGCCCTGAGGAATACCGCGCCAAATGGGGCTTGCCGCACGACTATCCTATGGTCGCGCCCAATTACGCCAAGGAACGCTCGAACCTGGCCAAGCGCATGGGCCTCGGCCAAGCGCGCAAGGGCGGTTGAACGGAATAAGAAAAATATCCTAGGAAATCTATCCTA
>CAZWQS010000076.1:0-12616 GCA_964635925.1 uncultured Terricaulis sp.
GGAAGTTCATCAGCATCGCGAAGCTGGCGAACAATTGCAGCCCTTCGGTGAAGGCGCCGAACATGGCCAGCGTGCGCAGAATATCCTCGTCCGTCTCGACGCCGAACTTGCCCATGTAATCGTGCTTGTCGCGCATCGCCTCGTAATCGAGGAACGCCTCGAACTCCGTCTCGGGCATGCCGATGGTTTCGAGCAGGAGCGCGTAAGCGGCGATGTGCACCGTCTCGATGTTGGAGAACGACGCGAGCATCATCTTGATCTCGGTCGGTTTGAAGACGCGCGAATAGCGCTCCATGTAATTGTCGTTCACCTCGACGTCGGCCTGGGTGAAGAAACGGAAGATTTGGGTGAGGAGGTTGCGCTCCTGGTCGTTCAGTTTGGAGGCCCAATCCTTCACGTCCTCGCCGAGCGGGACTTCCTCGGGCATCCAGTGCACCTGCTGCTGGCGGCGCCAGAATTCATACGCCCAGGGATACCGAAACGGCTTGTAGCCGATCGACGGCGTCCTCAAGCCCGGCAATTTGCCCCCGTTTACGCCAGCCATAGATCGTCTCCCTTCCGGAACGCACCCTAGATGTAGGGATTTAGCGGTCGCATGACCACCACATCTCGCGCATTTGGGGGCGAGTCTCGTTTAAGAAAGGTTACCAGCCCCGAGGCGGACCATGCCGTGATTCATCGGCGGGGTAAGCGGGGCCAGGGGCGCGGCTTGTGGAAAAACTGGGCTAGCGGCCCGGATACGGCTCGCAGCCGATTCCATCTTGGTCACGGTCCAGGTGCGGGCCGTAGCCGGGCTGGCCCCGGCGCACCGGCGCCGCGCCGGCCGCGCGGGCGGCGGCGCAATTGACGAACTGGGCCGTCGCGTGGAGCGGCGCCGGCGCGCTGGACGTCGGCGCGGCGGGGGCCGAGGCGGCGGCGGGGCGCCCGCCGTCCAAGACGAGGAAATAGAAGCCGCCCGCGCCAATAATCGTCCCGGCTACGATCGGCCCGAGATAACGGCGAAGGAAGCGCTGACGCGCGCGGACGTGCGGTGGCTGCAGCATGGGCCGCGCCTTGCAAAAAGCGTGGCAGGGCGCGCGCGCCGAATTGAATTGATGGTGGGTAAACGCCTTAACGGCGCATCGTCACCGTGACGCCAGTGAAATTCTCTTCGCGCGAATAGGAATCGCGGCCGACCTGCGCTGAAACCTCGCGCTCCACGTAAGCGACAGAAGCCTGCACGCCGCCGCGTTCATAAGTGACGCCGGCCGAAACATCGCCAACCTCAACGCGATCTTGCAGCGAAAAGCCGCCGCTTTGGCCGGCGCCAAATTCGTTGCGCTGGCCGGGCCGCCAAGTCAGCGCCTCGTCGTCGGAGGCGACGAACATATAGACGGACGAACCACCGCTCGGCGCATTGGCGTCCTGCTGCACCAGCCCGCGCCCGATGCGCACCTCTGAGCCGCGCCCAGCGCGATCAATATCGCCATTGGCGTCCGCGCCGAGCGAGGCGCGCTGCGCGACGGACACGTCAATCGGCAGGCCCGCATGCTCGCCGCTCGCGGCCAATTCGAGTTCGAGCCGCTGTGGCGCGGGGCTTTCGCCGATCGGGATATGAGAGGGGGAGAAACGCGGCGCGCCATCGTCGCGGGCGGTCATTTCTACGGTGCGTTCTTTCGGCTGGAGGGCCGCATTCGGATCGACCAGCATCACGCCGCTGACGCCGTCCTGCGCCAGCGCCGACGCGGCGCCCGCGAAGAGAACGCTCCCCGCAATGAGAATGCCTCGAATCCGAGCCATCACACAGCCTCGTCCTTTAACGACACTGCAGCAATGCACAAAGGCTGCCACAAGTTCCTCACACCTGTAACCCTTAAATTCGCCTAGCGGCGCATCGTCAGGGTTAATCCGGCGAACCGTTCGTCCTGCGAGAAATTCTGCGCGCCGGAACGGACGTTAATCTCACGCTCTACATAGGCCAAAGACGCCTGGATGCCGCGGTATTCATAGGTGATTCCGGCCTGTAGGTCGCCGATCTCGACGCGGTCTTGCAGGGCAAGGCCGGGGCTTGCGCCGCCAAATGCGTTGCGTTGTTGCCCAGGGCGCCAGATCAGCGCTTCGTCTTCGGAGGCGGCGAAGAAATACCAGGTTGGCGCCAGCGAAGGTTCGTCGCGCATGCCGCGCAGGCCCCGGCCCAAACGGAGTTCGGAGGCGCGGCTTTCGCGGGCGAGATCGCCGGAGGCGTCAAACCCGACGCCGCCCCGCTGGCTCAGCGAAACATCGAAGCCCGCCCCCGCGCTGGCCACAACCGCGAATTCGTAGCGGGCGTCATCGGCGCGTCGGTCACGGTCGGTGCTGACGGACGCGAGGCCCGCAAAGCGCCGCTCTTCGCCGCCGCGAACCTGCAGCGCAAAGCGATCGGACCGCAACTCATTGATTGAATCCGTGAAACTGACGCCGCTTGCCGCCGCGATGTGCGCGGGCGTTTCTTGGGCGAGGGCGGCGGTCGCCGCCAGAGTTACGATCCCCACCAGGCCAACGACCACGAGCTTTGAAAAGCGCATCGCGATCCTCCATCCTGATTGGATGAGGATGTCGTAAGGTTGGTAAACAGATCGTTTCTAAGCTTGCGCCCGTGGGACGAGCGAGCGCTGCATCAGCACGACGTCGAGCTCGCGCCCAAACTTTTCGCCGACATT
This sequence comes from uncultured Terricaulis sp., assembly GCA_964635925.1. Classification (GTDB taxonomy): domain Bacteria; phylum Pseudomonadota; class Alphaproteobacteria; order Caulobacterales; family Aquidulcibacteraceae; genus Vitreimonas. The sequence goes on from CAZWQS010000076.1 coordinate 2,679, forward strand.
GTGCAGCGTGCCGACATGGGTGAAGCCTAGTTTCCGGTGCAGGCCGATCGAGGCGGCGTTGTACGAATCCCCGATCACCGCCAGCACCTCGCGCGCGCCGTCGCTTTTCAGCATGTGCAGGATTTCGTTGAGCATCAGCGCCCCCGCGCCCTGGCGCTGCGTGGTGGGGCCGACATAGACCGAGACCTCGAAGGTCTTGGCGTACGCGGCCCGGTCGCGGAACTGGGCGGCGTAAGCAAAGCCCAATACCCGGCTCAGATCGCTGGCCGGGGAGGCGACGACCCAAGGCCACCCCTTAGCCACCACCGCGCTCCAGCGCTCGGTCATCTCCTCCAGGCTGGGCGGCTCGATCTCGAACGTGCCGGTCCCGGAGAGGACGTGGTGGGCGTAAATGAGCTGCACGAACTCAAGATCCTGCTGGAAGCAGGGGCGTACGATGATGGGCGGGCGGTTTGCTGACATGGATGGCTGGTCGGGTGGCCTTTGCTTTCGATTTGGTCAAGACCGCGTTCACCGGACTTCCACCCCCTTATACTAAGATCGCCACCGATATGTTGAAGCTGCTCAAAGGGAGGGCGGCCCGCGCCTTGGCGCTTGGGTTGTTGGCCGCCGCGTTGACCGCGTGCGCCTCGACGCCCGCGCCGGTGTATCCGGGGCTGCGCGGCCGCGCCCCCGAGGTCGCCCCGACCCCGTACGACGCCAATTCACCCCCGCGCGTGGTCGATCCGCGGGCGAACCTGCAATGCGTGCCGTACGCCCGGGCCATGAGCGGGGTCGAAATCTACGGCGACGCCAATACTTGGTGGGCCCGCGCCGAGGGGCGCTATCTGCGCTCGACCTTGCCGGCCTCGGGCTCGGTCCTGGTGGTGCGCGGCTATTATGGGCCGGGCCGGGGCCACGTTTCGGTGGTGCGCGAGGTGGTGAGCGACCGCGTGCTGCGGGTGGATCACGCCAATTGGCTCAACAATGGCGAAATCAGCATCGGCGTGCCGGTGCTCGATGTGTCGCCCAACAATGATTGGAGCCAAATCCGCGTCTGGCACATTCCCGGCGGCCATTGGGGCGGGCGCGTCTATCGCGTGGAGGGCTTCATCCACCCCTTCACGTTCGCGGCGTTTGCGGCAGGTTAGATTTCGCCGTTAAGGTTTATTGAGATCGCCGGAAAGATGAATTAACCTAGATGACGAAGAATATAGGTCAATATCTAGTCTAGGTGCGGCGTATTTACCATAGAAACGGCCATCTTTCTGTTTGAGCCGCCGCTCGTTTAAGTGTTCTTTAAGGCCGGGCGCGCGTTTGTGTGTGCCAGTTTGGGGCAATGCTCCGCCTGGGCTTTCAGGGCATGTTGACCAAGAGCGCACTTCTGCTGGCCGCCGCGGCCGCCATGGCTGGCTTCACGGCGAGCGAGGCCGAGGCGTTGACGCCGCTGGCGATGGATCTCGCCATCGATCCGGCCATCACCGATACGCCGTCCCAGCACGCCACGTTCGCGCCCAGCGCGTTTGAACGCCCGGCTGACGAAGCCTACGAGCCGACGGCTTATGTGGCCGATCCCAAGGCCAGCCTGCAATGCGTGCCGTTCGCGCGCGAAGAATCCGGCGTCGAAATCTACGGCAACGCCAATACGTGGTGGCGTCAGGCGCGCGGCCGCTACGAAACCGCTCAAACGCCGGAAGAAGGCGGCGTCATGGTGCTGCGCGGCTATAACAGCGCTGCGCGCGGCCATGTCGCGGTGGTGCGCGAGATCGTTTCGCCGCGCCTCATCATCGTCGATCACGCCAATTGGCTGAATGCGGGCGAGATCACCCGCAATGTTCCCATTCGCGACGTGTCGCCGAACGGGGATTGGAGCCAGGTGCAAGTTTGGCATGTGCCGGGCCGCCATTGGGGCGCGCGCACGTATCAAGTGCAGGGCTTTATCCTCGATCTGATTGAGCACGCCCAGGCGCAAACCCCGCCCGCGGCGCCCGCCGCCCAGCCGGTCGCGATCGGCTAAGCTTCACACGCCAGACCGAACCGCGCTAATTTCGCGCCCGCCGGAAGAGGGACCCGGCAGCGTGCGAGGGGCGCATCATCATGACGATCAAATCGCCGGCGCGTAAGCGCAAGGGAACATCGGGCTTGCCGCTGTTTCGCTGGCTGACGCGCAACTGGATTTGGGACGGGATCATCCTGGCGTGCATCGTCGCCAACGCCGTCATCCTGGGCGTCGACGCACACCTTGGCCCGGGCAACGTCTACCAAGCGCAAATCGCGCAATGGAATATGTATTTCCTGCTCGTGTTCACCGTTGAGCTGGTGTGCGAGTTTCTGGCGCAAGGGCCGCGCAGATATTTCGGCAACGGCTGGAATATCTTTGACGTGATCGTCGTCGGGCTCAGCTATATTGCGATGAACCCCGCGATCGCCGCGTTGCGCACGTTGCGCGTCATACGCGTGTTTCGCCTGGTCAGCGCCGTGCCGCAGATGCGGCGCGTGGTGGAGGCGCTGTTCGGCGCGATGCCGGGCATACTCGCCTCGCTCGCGGTCTTGGCCGTGGTGTTTTACATCGCCGCCGTGATGGGCACGACGCTGTTTCATCATGATCCTGCGTTCAGTGATCTGGGGCAAAGCCTGATCACGCTATTCGCACTCTCGCAGTTCGACAGTTGGGGCGACACGACCGCGCGCTTACAGCAATATTCGCCCTATGCGTGGGTCTACATGATCGGCTTCACGGTGATCGCGGCTTTCGCGGTGTTGAACCTGTTTATCGGCGTGATCGTCGAGGCGGTGCAGGCCGCGCCGCAGGAAGAGATCAAGGAAGAGCTGGAAGAAGTGCAGGAAGAGGTCGGCGAGATTCAGGAGGCGCAGGAAGACGCCGCGTTCGTTCAACAGCGCATTCTGGACGAGGTGCGCGCGCTGCGCGCGGAAGTGGCGGCGTTGCGCGGGCCGCCGGCGGCCGGCTAACGGCTGGCGACCATCACGGGCGGCGCGAGCACGGAATTCACCCCGTGCAGCACGCCGTTTGACGCCTGCATGTCCGGTAGCGCCACCAGCGCATCATTCACGCGCAGGCCGTCGCGCCCATCCAAGGTGAGGCGATAGCCGTTGGCGCTTTCCGGGCGCGTGACGCGCGCGCCGGCGGTATCGGTCGTGATCCGCTCGGCGACCACATGATAAGCGAGCAGCCCGAGCAATTCGTCGCGATTGCGCGGCTCCATCAGCCGGCGCCATTCGCGCTGATCCATCTGCCGGATCGCCTCGTCGGTGGGGGCAAAGATCGTGAACGGGCCTTCCCCGCGCAGCGTCTCGGCGTAGCCGGCCGCTTCGACAGCTTCGAGGAAATGGGTGAATTGGCCAGCCGCCGCAGCCACCTCCAGCACATTGCCCTCCGGGTTCGGCGCTACGGCTTCGGCAATGAAAAAGCGCTGCGCGCTCGCCGCCGGCGCGAAAGCGAGCAGGGCGGTAAGCAAAGCAGCGGCGAACGGGGCGTGTTTCATGCGCGGTCAACGCGCGCGCCTCACGAGAGTTTCATCGCAAAGGCCATCGGCCGCACTGGCGCGCCCGCGAGTGGTCGGCGAGAATACCGCTCATGTCCGTTTGGTCCCGCATCGTTGAAAAAGCCGCGCGCGCCTTCGATCCCGAGGCCGAGCCGCCGGAGTTCGCCGAAGAGTGCGCCCCGCGCCCGAACGATGTCGGCTTCACCGCCGCCGTGATCGGGCTCGCGGCGAAAATGGCGCGCGTGGATGGCGACGCCTCGGAGGCGGAGCTGCACGCCGCCGCGCAGGTGTTTCGCCCCCCGCCGGGGGAGGAGGCGAATTTCCGCCGCGCCTTCAATCTGGCCAAGCAGACGGTGCTGGGATTTGAATCCTACGCCAAGCAGATCGGCCGCAAGTACCGCGCACGGCCCTGCTTGCTGGAAGACGTGCTCGATGGGCTTTTCCACATCGCCGCGGCCGATGGTTTCCCCGAACCGGCCGAGCTCGCTTATCTCGAAGAGGTGGCGGCCCATTTCGGCTTCAGCGAAATGGAGTTTCGCCGCATCAAGGCCACCAATCTCGGCCCCGACGCGGGCGATCCTTACGCCATCCTTGGGCTGTTGCCGGGCGCCGGCATGGACGAGGTGCGCCACGCCTGGCGGCGCATGGCCGCTGAAAACCATCCCGACCGAATGACCCAGCGCGGCGCGCCGCCCGAATTTGTCGCCATCGCCCGGGAGAAAACCGCCGCGATCAACGCCGCTTATGCGCTGATCCGCGAAGAGCTCAGCGTGGCGGCGAAATAACCTTAAAGCGCCGCGAAAACGGGCGCGTCGGGCTTTGCGCATGCGCGCCCCAGGAGCGCCGCATTGATTAGCAAAGCTCTAACGCCAATATTGATTGCCAGAGGAGCCGATCCCCGATGCCGACCACCGCCGCCGATGTCAGCGCCGCCCTGTTCAGCACGCTCGCGCGTGCGGCGGGTTTGACGCTGCTGATCGTGGGGGCGGGGTTGGCGCTGATGTTCGCGTTCGCGGCGGCGCTGGTGGTGGGGCTGCTGATCCTTGGCGCGGCCGTGGCGTTGCGCTTTTTCCCTGGCAAGCGTGCGCCCGCTGCTGACGGCGTGCTCGACGCGCGCCAGACACCCGATGGCTGGGTGGTGGAAACCCAGGCGCGGGTCAAACCCTAAAGCAACGGACTTTAAATTCGCCTTCAGTTGGATGGCGGGCTCCGCGCGAATTTAAAGTCCAAAGTTGCTTTAGAAAACTTTGAATCTAAAGCGTCTTATGAACCTTAAATGCGACACGGCGGGCGATCCAAGATTGGGTCGCATTTAGGTCCGACGCTTTAGGCCATTTCGTTTGCCGCCAGCGCACGCAGAGGCCAGATTGCGCGCGTGAGCCCATTGCGAATCCTTGATCGCCCATCGCCGAATTTCGACGCGCGCGCGCGCGCGATCGATCTTGTCGTGCTGCATTACACAGGCATGCAGAACGCGGAGATCGCGCTGAAGCGGCTCACCGATCCCGAACCGAAAGCCGGCGATTATCCTGGCCCCTGGCAGTCTGGCTCAACGCCCCCCGATGCGCCGCTCCCGCGCGTGTCCACGCATTACGTCGTGGCTGAAGACGGTGTGATTTATCGCGTCGTGGCGGAAGAAAACCGCGCTTGGCACGCGGGCGCCTCTTCATGGGAAGGTCAGGGCGATGTGAATTCGCGCGCGATCGGCATCGAGATAGTCAATGGCGGCCATGATTTCGGTTTGCCGGATTTTCCCGACGCGCAGATCGAAGCGGTGATCGCCCTGGCGCGCGACATTCTGGCGCGATGGTCGTTGGCGCCCGCGCGCGTGATCGGCCATTCGGACATCGCGCCCGAGCGCAAGCTCGACCCCGGCGAGAAATTTCCCTGGAAGCGCCTGGCGGACGCGGGCGTCGCCCTATGGCCCGCCCGTGTGCCGATGCAGACGAAGGCGGCGGGCGATGACGTCGTGGGCCGCGTGCAGGGCCAGCTTGCGCGGTTCGGCTATACGCTGGCGCATACCGGCGTGATGGATACGCCCACGCGCGCGGCGCTGATGGCCTTCCAGCGCCGGTTCCGCCCTGAGCGGATCGACGGCCTGATTGATGAGGAAACCCAAGCGCTCCTGGCGGCGCTCGCGCATGGGCGATAGCGCCAGGGTGGCGGATAGGATAATGACACCGGTGTCAAATCTATGAGGGGCCGATGGCGAAACAACCGGTGAAGAATGCGGCGGCGGCGCTGCATGCGCGCAGCCTGGCGCTGTTGGCCGAGCATGACGAGGCCGCCCAACGCGACCCCATGGCCGCCAGCGTGCGCCGCCTCGCCATCGACCTGCTGGAGCAGCGCGAGCAGGGGCGCATCAGCGAGGCGGATTTGCGCGCGCTGGTGAAGCAAGTGGCCGACGCCGCGCTCACGGCGCGCGCGGGCCGGCTTGGCGCGTCGAAACCTGATGGCGATTGGCGCGCCGTGGTGGATGCGGCGATGGCGCCGTTCAAAGGCGCGCCGCTCGCGGCGGTGAAAGCCGCGTTGGAGGCGCCGCGTGCGGGCGTGGTGTTCACCGCGCACCCGACATTCGCGCTCTCACGCGCCATGCGCGCCGCGCTCGGCGCTATGGCGGGCGGGGCCGAGGCCGATCTCGCGCCGCTCGCGCATTTGCCCGATCACCCCATCACCTTGGCTTACGAGCACGAGGATGCTTCGGCCGCGCTCGCGCAGGCGCGCGCGGCGCTCGATGGGTTCCACGACGCGTTGTTCGATTGGCTGGATGCGAATGTCGAGGGCGCGTGGTGGACGATCGCGCCCGCGCCGGTGCGGCTCGCCACCTGGGTCGGTTACGATCTTGACGGACGCACCGATATTCATTGGGCGCAAACCATCCGCTTTCGCCTGATGGAAAAAGCGGCCCAGCTCTCGCGCTATGCGCAAATGCTCACGCCGCTGGGCGAGGGCGCGGCCGCGCTCGGCGAACGCCTGCGCCGCGCCGGCGCGGAGGCGGAGGCGCAAGCGGCCGCGTTTGACGGCGATCTCGACGATCCCGCGCGCACCGTGGCGGCCGCGAACCGGCTGACGGCGGAGGGGCCCGATCGATTGATCTCCCTCGCCTCCGCGCTGGAGGAGTTGGACGTGATCATCGCCGCCGCAAGCGGGGGGCGGCGCAAGGCGCTGTGCATCGCGCGCGCGGAGATGGCGCTGTTCGGCCTTGGCGCGGCCGCGATCCATCTGCGCGTGAACGCTTCGCAAGTGCGCTCGGCCGTGCAGGCCGATCTCGGCCTCTCGGCCAGCGCCGATTTCATGGATCGGCGCGCCATGGAAGCCGCCGCCGAACGCAGCGCCCACGCCAAGCGCGAGGCGGTGAATTTCGGCGCGATCTTTCAGGAAAAAATGACCGCGCGCCGCCAATTGATGCTCGCGGCGCAAATCCTCAAGCACATCGACGCGGATGCGCCGATCCGTTTTCTGATCGCCGAAATCGAGGCGCCGGCCACCATCATGGGCGCGATCTATCTCGCGCGCCTCTACGGCGTGGCGGATCGGCTCGATGTGTCGCCGCTATTTGAAACGCCGGACGTGCTCGAACGCGGCGGGCGCGTGATGGAGCGTTTGCTCGACGAGCCCGAGTACGTCGCCTACATCGCCCGGCGCGGGCGCCTGTGCGTGCAATACGGCTTTTCCGATAGCGGGCGCTTCATGGGCCAGATCGCCGCCGACATCGCGATCGAGCGACTGCACGTGCTGCTCTCACGCGCCATGTCCGCGCGCGGAATCAAGGGCGTGGAAGCGCTTGTGTTCAACACCCATGGCGAATCCATGGGCCGCGGCGCCTATCCCGGCGCCATGGCTGAGCGCTTGGATTATCTGCTGACGCCATGGGCGCGCGCGCGGTTCGCCCATGACGGCGTGCCCGTGCACGCGGAGGTGAGCTTCCAAGGCGGGGACGGCTACGTCCATTTCCAAACCCCCGCGCTGGCGCAAGCAACCCTGCGCGCGATCGTGAGCTGGGCCTTCACGGCGCCCCAAGCCGATCGCGCCGACACATTCTACGCCGACATCAATTTCTCCTGGGACATCTATCGCGCCGTCAAAAACTGGCAGGAGGATTTGTTCGCCGCCCCATCCTATCAGGCCGTTCTCGGCGCGTTCGGCGTCAATCTGCTGCCGGCCACGGGCTCGCGCAAAGCGCGCCGTCAGAGCGGAGCCTCGAAGGACGACGCGGCGCGTTCGCTGCGCGCCATCCCGCACAACGCGATCCTGCAGCAGCTCGCCGCGCCGGCGAATGTCTCCGGCGGATTCGGCCTGGTGGCGGCGCGCGAGCCGGAGCGTTTCCTGGCGCATGTCGCCGGCTCGCCGCGCCTTGGCGCTTTGGTGCGCATGGCCAACGCCGCGCGGCGGCTGATCTCGCTTTCAGTGCTGCGCACCTATGCCGATCTTTACAGCCCGTCCTTCTGGACCATCCGCGCCGCGCGCAGCGAGGACGACGCCGCCACTGATCGCGCCCTGCGCATCGCCGAGCGCTTGGAAAGCCGCGAATTGGACGTGGCGATCGAGCGCTTGGCCAATGTGATCTCCAGCGATCGCCGCCGCTTTGACTCAGTGGCGCGCGATCTGGCGCCCGTCGCCGCTGGCGATAGCGGCTTTGAGCGCGATCTCTACATCCTCCACGCCGTGCGCATGGTGCGCATCGTGGAGGGCTTCACGCTGGCCGCCGCCATTCCGCCGTTCTCGCCGCGCCACGACATCACGCGCGAAGACCTGATCGATCTCGCGCTCGATGTGCGGTTCGCCGATCTCGCAGATGCGGTGACGGAGATTTTCCCCGTCACTAGCGAGACGCCCGCCGTGTTCGCGGACTTGAAAGAGCCAGGCCCCGGCGCAGCGCAGCCGGGTTATCCCGAAATCGCGCGCGACATCGCCGCGCCCCTGCGCGCGCTCGATGCTGCGATCAAGGAGATCAGCGTGGCGATCACGCATTTCTACGGCGCGTTCGGGTAGGTTCAGCGCTCGCCGTAGTGCAGGATTTCGGGAAAGCGCGCGGCGTCCGCGCACTGCATGAGCAGGCGATCGTCCACGCGCAGCGTGACGACGAGCCCCTCCGGCGTGGCCGCCTCGAACGTGTGGAAGCGGACAACGCCGCGCGCGGGCTCGACCATGGTGCTGAAACGCCCGCTTGCATTGAGCGCGTCGCGAACCTGGTTGAACGCGGCGCGCGCTTCGCCGCGCCTGGGGAATTGCGAATCCGCCAGCACCGCCACGATGGGGCGCTCCGCGCTCGGCTCAAACCGCGTGCCGCGGAGGATAAAGGGGGGATAATCGTTGGTGAAATCGTCCACCTGGTCGCGGCCGGGCAAGCGCGGCTCTGGCGCGGTTTCGCCAAACCGGCGCCCGAACGCTTCTTCCGCCGAGCAATAGCTGAGCACCTGTGCGGGCGACCAGGTCTGCGCCGCGCTCGGGGCGGCGCCCCAAGCAAGCAAGATCGCGAGGGCCGCCAACCCTGTGCGCATCGCCGCCTCCTAGGGGGAGCCTAACATCGCGCGGTCCGCTCTGGGTAGCTTTGGGCCCCAATTTGTGGGTGCGCGGGCGCGCTTTGCCCGGATTTGCGCCTTACGCCGGCCATTGCGCCCGGCTATACCGCGCAGGCCAGTCGGCCGGGCGGCCGCGGGCGCAAGCTCGAAAGGGTGCGTTCGAGGAAAGTCCGGGCTCCATGCGGAAACGGCGGCGGGTAACGCCCGCCCAGCGCAAGCTGAGGGATAGCGCCACAGAGAATAGTCTGCCGGACAGCTTCGGCTGGAAGGCGATGGTGAAACGGTGGGGTAAGAGCCCACCGCGCCGACCGTAAGGAAGGCGGCACGGCAAGCCCCGCCGGGAGCAAGACCGAATAGGGATGCTTGGAGCCTCGAGCTTCAGCCCGCCGTAGGGGCGCATCCGGGTAGGTCGCGAGAACCGCTCAGCAATGCGCGGTCCAGAGGAATGGTCGCCGCCCTGCGCTACGACAGGGCACAGAACCCGGCTTACAGGCCGACTGGCGCTTTGCTTCACAGACTCGATGTAAAAGGTGCGACGATGCAGAACATCATCGTCATTCCGGTCGCGCGGAGCGCGGGCCGGAGCCCAGGGGCCACCGCAGCGCGGGTCGCCGCTGGGTGCCGGGCTCATTGCTGCGCCTGGGCCCGGCGGGCCGGAGCGCGAGGTGTGCGCTCGTGTGCGGCCACGCCCCCGTCCTCCTTGCCGAAGCCATGGACGCGCTCGCGCTGGGCGATGGCGGCGTTTACGTGGACGCAACCTTTGGCGGGGGCGGCTATAGCCGCGAAATGCTGGGCCGCGCGGCCTGCCGCGTGATTGCTTACGACCGCGATCCCGACGCCATCGCCCGCGGGCAGGGGCTTGTTCAGTCCGCCGCCGGCAGATTCACGCTTCATCAAGGCCGCTTTGGCGATCTAGCGGCGGACGAATTGGTGG
>CAZWQS010000077.1:0-12539 GCA_964635925.1 uncultured Terricaulis sp.
AGTTGTCGCTTGGTCCGCGATTGCTCGCTCGCCTGCAGCACGCCGCCGCCTGCGTTTCCCTTCTCCAAAATCACAATGTCAAAGAGCGCCGCTTAGAAATCCGCCCCCGAGGGGGTGTTTTTCCAAGCCCGCCCGCGCTGAGCCGTAGCCCGTCACGTGCGGGCCGAAACCGTTTCAGGTCCCGGCGGGAAGGCGCGGTTTCTATGCGCGCCTCTTAGCCATGTCAACGACCTTTTCGCGGAAACTTCAGAATTCTCAGTGCGTCAAAAAACACATGAAAAATCAGAAGGATATCCGCACACTCAAACTCGGGCGCAGTCCGCGCGGATGTTTGAGAGTCGCAACGAGCTGAACTTAACGATTCGCCTCACAGGCATCAAGCCGTTCCGCGAACTCCCGCAACGATAAGCGGGACGGCCGGATATGGCCTCAAACGCCTGGTTTTCAAGGCTTTCGCCTAATGGGCGGCAATATAAGCCTGCATGGCGGCGGCCTCGGCCTCGGCGGCGGCGATGCGGTGTTTCACCAGGTCGCCGATCGAAACGATGCCGATCAGGCCGCCTTCAGCGTCCACCACGGGCAGATGGCGCACCCGCCGGTCGGTCATCCGGGCCAACCCCTCATCGATGGCTTCATCGACATGGGCGGTGATCACGTTGCGCGTCATCGCATCGCCAACCGCGGTTTGGCTGAGCGCCGCGCAGCCGCGCCGGGCGATCTCGCGCACCAGGTCGCGCTCTGAAAAAACCCCAATAATTGAGCCATTTTCGTCGATCACGACGAGCGCGCCGACGCGCCGCGCCTCAAGCTCGCGCGCGGCTTCTTCAAGCGTCGCGCCGATTGAAAGCGTGTGCACCACCGCGCCTTTATCGCGAAGCACGTGCGCGATCAGCATGGGCGTTCCTCCCAAGGTTTCGCCGCTTTTTATGCACGCAAGCATGCGCTGCGCCGCGACGCGCTTCAAGCGCGAACACCCAGATAGCGCCGCCCCTTTCTGACCATTAAGGTCGCGCCATGGCTTATAAAGACCGCGTAAAGCAAGATTTGGAGCGCTGGATCGGCGCCGGCCTTATCGGCGCCGATAAGCGCGACGCCATCCTCGCCACCATTCCCGACGCACGCAGGCTCGACGCCGCGACCGCGCTCGCATGGGTGGGCGCCCTTCTGCTTGGCGTTGCGGTGATCGCGTTTGTCGCCGCGAACTGGGATGCGATGTCGCGCGTGACGCGATTTGCCGCCGTGCTTGTCGCATTCGCGCTGTGCGCGGGCGGCGCGGCGTGGGGCGCGGCGAACGCAAGACCGGTGCTGACAAACATGCTGCTCACGCTTGCGGCTCTCGTGTTTGCGGCGGCTGTCGGCCTCGCCGGGCAGATTTTCGACATCACCGGCGACGCGCGCACCGCGTTTTACATCGCCGGCGCCGCCGCTTTTGCGTTGGCGTTCGCCGGGCGCTCGACGGGCGCGGCGTGCGCGGGCGTTGCATTCATCGCGTTCGGCGATTTCGCCGATCGGCAATGGTTTTCCGGCTTGGAGTCGGATGCGCCCCTGATGCTGATCGCCGCCCCGCTTGGCGCGTTTCTCGCGCTGCGCTGGGGTTCGGCGGCGCTCGCGCATATTGGCGCGATCGGCGTGATCTATTGCTTCGGCTGGTTCGGCGCGCGCATCGAAGCGGCCGCGGGCGTTCTGTTGTTCTTGTCAATCCTGCTCGGCGCGTTCGCCGCCGGCGCGCGCTGGCTGTTCACGCAAGAGCGCGCGTTTGCGAGCATCTTTTACGGCTGGTTCGCGTGGGGCGCGCTTCTGTTCTTCGCCATTGCCGGATATCTGCCCTGGTTCGGCGCGGAAGGCGACGCGAACGCCGGCGTCGCGCATCGCATCGTTTGGCTCGTGGCGTCCGGCGCGCTGATCGCGCTCGGGCGGTTTGACCGCCACCTCATCGTCACCGTCATCGGCGTGTTGAGTTTGATCGGCGCCATTTGCGCGCTGCTGACCGATCTCGGCCTCGATCTGCTGGCGTCCGCCGGCGTTTTTCTCGTCTGCGCAATCATCGCACTGGTCGCGGGCCTTATGATGAAACGGAGCAAAGCCGATGCTTAAGGCGCCTGTTCGCATCCTCATCGTCGCCGCGCTTTGCGTCGCAACCTTGGTCGGCATCGTCGTGCGCGAAAGCATGGCGCGCGACAGCGGGCGCGAGGTCGTGATGGCGATGGGCGCAATCGATCCGCGCGCGCTGCTGCAGGGCCATTACGTGATCGTCGCGCTGCAGGACACGCTGCCCGCCGAGACGCCCTGCCCGCCCTCGCTCGACGCATCGCAATTCTTCGCGCGTGACAGCGGGGCGCCAACCGGTTGGGTCGCGCTTTCGCCCGCCGGCGATCGCCACACAATCGCCGGCGCCGCCGCCACGCGCGCTGAAGCCGCGCGTCTTGGCGACATCGTCGTGCGCGGCGGGGCTGCTTGCTTCAAACCAACGGCGGAAGAAGGCCAGCCGCCCCAGCCCGGCGCTGTGCAAGCCGATCTCGGCGTGGATCGCTTCCACATCAATCAGGCCGAAGCCCAGCGCATCGAGCGCATCATGCGCGCGCAAACAGCGGGCGAACCGCGCGTCTATGCGATCCTATCCATCGGCGCCGACGGGCGCGCGCGGATGAAAGGTTTGATCGTCGAAGGCGAACGCCTGATGCTCGATTGGCTCTAATCTTCGAGCTTCTGGTTCATCGCTTCGGCGGGCGTCACGCCTTCGCAACACGGCCCGCCCACGGGCTTGGCCGGCACGCCCGCCACCGTGCAGCGCGGCGCGACATCGTTTAGCACAACTGAACCCGCCGCGATGCGCGCGTCTTCGCCGACGACGATATTGCCCAGCACTTTCGCGCCCGCGCCGATCATCACGCCGCGGCGGATTTTCGGATGGCGATCGCCGCCAGACTTGCCGGTGCCGCCCAGCGTCACCGAATGCAGCATCGATACGTCGTCATCCACCACCGCGGTTTCGCCGATGACGATGCCGTGCGCGTGGTCGATGAACACGCCCGCGCCAATCTTGGCGTTGGGGTGAATATCGACGGCGAACAATTCGGAAATGCGGCTTTGCAGATGATACGCCAGGATGTGGCGCTCTTCATTCCAAAGCCAATGGGCGATGCGATAGGATTGCAGGCCGCCATAGCCCTTGAAAAACAGGAACGGCTGCAGATAAGTTTTGCACGCCGGATCGCGCTCACGCACCACGCGCATATCCTTCAGCGCGATCTGCGCCAGTTGCGGATCGGCGCTATAGGCTTCGCGCACCACTTCGCGCAATTGCAACGCCGGCAAATCGCCGTGACCAAGCTTCTGCGCCAAATGGTAGGCGAGCGCATCTTCGACCTTGTCGTGATGCAAGATCGTGGCGTGGAGGTAAGAGGCCAATAGCGGCTCCTCCGCCGCGGCCTGGACGGCCTCAACGCGCAATTGCGCCCAGACGCCGCCAGACGCCTCGAAGATTCGCGGGGACGTTTCAGCCATCATGCTCTCCCTGCCCCAACATCGCCCGCGCAAGGCTTTGGGGCAATTGACCCGTGACAGCCATGTGGTGCGCCCGCAGCAGCGCCGCAACCGTCATGGAATCCCTGATCCGCCCATCGACCGCCCGCTGGAGCGCCTCTTGGAACGGCGCGCGCCGCCGTTTCAACACCTCAGTCGGCTCTGGCCGGGCTTGGCCAGCGGCAAGCCCATACGCCAGAAAAATCACCGCGCGCTCATCGGTGAGCGAGTTGGACATATCCATTTCCAGAATGGGCGTGAGGGATTGAGCGCTGAGGCCGGTTTCCTCCGCCAGTTCGCGCACCGCGCAGGCGCGTGCGTCCTCGCCGGGCTCTGCGCCGCCTTCGGGCATCTCCCACGAATAGCGCGCCAGGGGAAAACGCCATTGCCCCACAAGGTGCACGCACCCGTCCGCATCGATCGGCAACACGCCCACCGCGAGGCGGCGGATGCGGATCACGCTGTAGACGCCCTCAGCGCCGCCGGGATGGATCACATCATGCGCATCCACGCGGAACCAATCGTTCTCGAACGGCTGCGTCACCACGCGCACGACCCAAGGGTTCGCATCATCTTCCCAAATGTTTGTCATGCCCCATCTCTAGCCATCGGCGCGCAAACGCGCCATGGAGCCTCTATGACACTCACCGCAGCCAACATCCCCGCCCTCCCGCGTGAGAACGAACCCGCCGCCGCCAACCGCGAAAGCATCGACGCGCTCGCGCTTTTGGCGCAGCGCCGCTCCACCAAGGTCGCGCATCTGATCGAGCCCGCGCCGACGGGCGGCGATCTCGATGCGCTGCTGCATCTCGCCGCGCGCGTGCCTGATCACGGCAAGCTTGGGCCTTGGCGCTTCGTTGTGATTGAAGGCGATGCGCGCGCGCGTGCAGGCGCGGCGCTGGCGCGCGCGGTCGAACCCGATGCTAGCCGCGCCGAAGCCGCGCGCGGACTTTTTCTGCGCGCGCCGGCCTGCGTGATGGTAGTCTCCGCGCCCCAGCCCAGCCCAAAGGTGCCGGAATGGGAGCAAATTCTTTCATCTGGCGCAGCGTGCTTTGCGTTGCTGCTAGGCGCGCATGCGATGGGCTATGCGGGCTGCTGGCTTACCGAATGGCCGGCGTTTGACGCGAACGCCCGCGCCGCGCTCGGTCTCAATGAGAATGAGCGCATCGCGGGGTTTGTCTATCTCGGCAGCACGCGCGAACCGGCGCTTGAGCGCGTGCGCGCCGACGCCGCCTCACGCATCACGCGCTTCTAGAGCGCGCGGCTGACGGAGAGCACCACGCGCCCATCCGTCATCGATTCCGTCAGGAAGCCCGCGCCCACCAGCGCATCGCTCGCGCCGATATCGGCGTCGTGATAGCGCAGATCGAGCGTGAAGCCGTGCAGCGCATAGCTCGCGCCGATATTCCAGGTGTTGTACGTGTCGCTCGGCGCGCCGGCCAAGGGGCCGTTCACGTCGTCGATCGTGTAACTGCCGAACGCGGCCGAGGCGGCGAACGCTTCGGTGAATGCATAGGCGCCGTTGAGTTCGACATAGGTCGCCTCGCCAGTCTCGCCGTAATTCTCGGGCGTATAATAGACCCCCGCGCCGAGCGTCAGAGCATCCGTCACATCATAGGCGCCGCCGAGCCCCAGTTCGAAGAAATCGAACTCCGCAGCGTTGTCGTCCGCGCCTGGGTAGAAATAGCCGACGACGCCAAGATCGAGCGACAGCGCCCCGAAGCTTGGCGTGAAGCCCGCATAGACATCCATTTCCATGCTGGTGCCGGCCGAGCCGAGGCTAGTGCCCCACACGCCCGCATAGAAAAGATCGGTGCTGTAATCAAAGCTGCCTTGGATGGCCGCATCCTCGCCGGAGAGCGACATGCCGCGAAACACGTAGTCCGAGGTCAGCGTCACGCTGGCGGATACGCTTTGCGCCTGGGCCGCGCCGGCGCTCGCCGCCGTTGCGCCAGCGATCAGCGCAAAACCAATGACCTTCTTCATACACGACAATCCTGTGCGGCGGGCGGAACGCCGCCACGCTTATCGGATAAGGCTTACGCGTTAACGTAAATGTTCAGTTAAGCGGCGGCGCGAGCTGCCGACGCGGGCGCGGGTGCGGCGCGGGCGCAACGCAAAAGGCCGGCGCCCCCCCTCCGGCGCCGGCCTCCGCGTGCGTGCGTCCCTGGCCGTCAGGTCACAACGCGCGTTTGATGGTGAAAGAGAATTCCTCGTCGAGCCCGAGCCCGTCCGTGTCGTGATAGCGCAGATCGAAATCGAAGCCGTGGAAGCTGAACGTGCCGCCCAGATTCCAGGTGTCGTATTCGCCCAGCGTATCCTGATCGAAATTGCCGAACCCGCCCGAGACCGAGAACGCCTCGGTGATCGTGTAGCCGGCAGCGAACTCGAGGAAGAGCGAGTCCCCGCCCGTCGCCAGATAATCGTTCGACGCGTACGCGCCCACGCGCAGCGAAAGCGGCTCGATCGGCGAATAGCTCGCGCCCACTTTCAGTTCGATGAAATCCGAATCCACGTCGGTGTTCGGATAGAAATACATGATTGCGCCGAGATCGAACGTGACCGGCCCGAGCGAGGGCGTGAAGCCCGCATAAAGATCAAGCTCGGACGAGGCGTCGATGCCGAAATCATCAACCGTCGAGGCCCACGTGCCGACATAGAAGAGGCTATCGACGTAATCGAAGCCGCCCTGCACGGCGAATTCGCTGTCCGATTGCGTCTGCCCGCGCCACACATAATTGCTGGTGAGCGCGATATTGCCGGAGACTTCGCCTTCCGCGTGCGCCACGCCCGCCGCGCCGACCGTCGCCGCGCTGGCCAACAGCGCCGCACTGATCCACTTTTTCACTGACATCATCCCTCTTTCCCCGCTTTCCTGCGCTGCAAGCGCCCGCCCCGCGCCGGAAGGCGCGCGGCTGTTTTGACGGGAGAAAGCGTCACTCAGACTCGAAGCCCGGCGGAGCGTTTGCTGCGCCGCAACAGCAGCAAAGGCCCGAACGCCTCTTTCTTAGGCGCGCCGCCCGCGCGCGCGCCGCATGTTTGCGCAAAGCGCCCGCCTGAGAGGCCCCGAGATTCTCCCGCCGCGCGTGATTTGCGCAGGCGCCGGCTTGCCAGCGCGCGCGCGCCTCTTCATGGGTGGCGCCATGACAGACACTGGCCTTTCCCAGCTCGGCCACGCCGCCGCCATCCCGGCGAGCCCCGATCAAGCGGTGCTGGAGCGCGCGCCCAATCCGCATCCGGGGACGCTTTATCTGGCGCGCTTCACCGCGCCGGAATTCACCTCGATCTGCCCGGTGACCGGCCAGCCCGATTTCGGCGTGCTGGTGATCGATTACGCGCCGCGGGATTGGATCGTGGAGTCGAAGAGCCTCAAGCTCTTCCTGCAAAGCTTCCGCAATCACGGCGCCTTCCATGAGGATTGCACCGTTGGCGTCGCGAAACGCATCGTGGACGCCATCGCGCCAACCTGGCTGCGCATCGGCGGCTACTGGAACCCGCGCGGCGGCATGCCGATCGACGTGTTTTGGCAAACCGGCGAAGCGCCTGCGGGCTTGTGGTTGCCGGATCAAGGCGTCGCGACGTATCGGGCGCGGGGGTAATAGCGAATGGCGAGTAGCGAATCGGGCGCGCCGAAGCATCGTGCGAAAGGGTCGGGCCCTATTCGCCATTCGCTACTCCCTATTCGCTCCCAAAGGAGCCGGGGCGCGGGCGACGCGCCGAGGGTAGTCCTAGTTTGCGATGCTCGCGCACCGCTGCGCATGACACGCGCCCCGTGCAATCTTCGGACGCCGGCTCGGCACAAAGAGGTGTTTCACTCTTCTGGCGCGATCGCCGGCGGCGTGCTGGGTGCGTTGTTCAACACGATCCCATCTCTCCTCCCGCGCTTTTCATCACGCGGGCTTCGCGCTTTCCGCGCTCCGGGATGAGTCACGGAAGAGTCCGCGCCTCCGCCGTCACATCCCGGTCCCTGACTTCAGCGCCGCGACAACGCCGCTTCTCAAGGCCAAACGGAAAGAGCTTCACGCTCGATTGCAGCACCATCGCGTTGGAAGAACGGATCCAAATGCTCCATGCGACGGCGATGGAGGGAGTGTACGCGCGGTTTGAAGGTGTGGGATAGATTTTGGTGCGATTGCGGTGCGAGGCCTTGTTTCAGGGGAAACGTGCTTGTGCGCTGTAGGATAGACGCCAACTCCGTCATCCCGGGCGAGCGGAGCGAGACCCGGGCCCCAGAGCCGCAAGGGCCGTGCTCTGCCATCCCCTGGGTCCCGGATCACGCCTACGGCGTGTCCGGGATGACGCTAACCTGAATGGTCCGTTTTTCGCCGCGAGCGGACATGCCGCATTGATGACCGCAGAAGGATAGTTCCTAGTATTTCCGTGAAGCACGAAGCTGCCCGCAGCGGCCCTTCGATATGGGCGATGGTAGGTAGTCTGGTCGCGAGGTTGTTTCTTGCGACCGTCGCCACCGCTACGGCGGGCGCCATCGTCAACTTTTTCTACGAACTCTTTTTGCGGCCCGACCTCTACGCTGTTGGGCCTCCGCTTGCGCGCGGTGCGTTCGTAATTGTCTGGACAAGCCCGCTTATTTTGGGCGGGTTGATCGTCCTGGGCTTGCCCGTCAGCTACTTGCTCAAGCGCTTAAATCTCGAAAACTCCGCCTCGTATCTGCTGGCTGGCGCGATCTCCGGCATCGCGTATGGCGTATTGCTCTTTCAACTTCACCACACGGAATGGCTCGTGACGGTTGCGTCGTTTGGTGCGGGCGCGGCGCTCTTTTGGTGGTTGTTCAGACCCGGGTCTTAATGTCCGTTCCGGGCCAGAAGCAGAAATCAGCTCGCCGGCCATTTCGGCGCTCTGCTCACCATGCCAGGCGTCGCGCGCCCCAGCACGCCGCCGATAAATTTCGCGGCGTCGACGGCGCGGTCCAGGTCCACGCCCGTATCGAAGCCCATGCGCGCGAACATGTAGGCCAGGTCTTCCGTTGGCACGTTGCCCGCGGCGCCCGGCGCGAAGGGGCAGCCCCCGATGCCGCCGAGCGAGCCGTCGAGCACGCGCACGCCCTCCTCCACCGCGGCGACCGCGTTGGCGAGCGCGGTGTTGCGCGTGTTGTGGAAGTGGGCGCGGAGCTGGATGTGTTTCGGGATCGCAGCTTTCACCGCACGGAAGCGCTCGTGCACGTCGCTGGGCGCGCCGACGCCGATCGTATCGGCGAGCGCGAGTTCGAAAATCTCTTGGCCGACGCAACGTTCGGCGACGCGCACGACTTGCGCGACCGCGACCTCGCCGTCGAACGGGCAGCCGAAGGCGGTGGAGATGGTGGCGCTCAAACGCGCGCCGCCGGCTTTGGCCGTGGCGGCGACGTCGGGCCACACGGCGAACGTCTCTTCCACCGTGCCGCCATTGTTGCGGACGGAGAAACCGTCCGACGCGCAGAAGACGTAATTGATCTCCTTCGCGCCCGCTTCCAGCGCGCGCTCGACGCCGCGCAAATTGAGCGCGAGCGCGATGAAGGTGGCGTCGCTTTGCTTGGGCAGGCCGGCGAACACCTCCGGACCATCGGCCATTTGCGGGACTTTTTTTGGATTGACGAAGCTGCCCGCCTCAAGCCGCGTGAAGCCGGCGGCGATGATCCTGCCGATCAGTTTGAGCTTGTTCTCGGTCGAGACGATGTCCGGCTCGTTCTGCAAGCCGTCGCGCGGGCTGACTTCGACGAACTCAAGTTTTTCCTTGGCCACGTTTGTCTCCGAAGGACGGGAACGCCCAGCCATAATGTATGGCTCCCGCGCGCAAGGCAAAACCCAGGAGCGCGCCCAAGCCGCCGGCCCAAAGCGGAGGAACGCCCGCCGCGTTGAGCGCCACGAAGGCGCTGGCGGCCACGATGGCGGGCGTGATCGTGATCTCGCGCTTCAGCAGCACCGAGGGCTGGTGGGCCAGCACGTCGCGGATGACGCCGCCGAACGTGGCCGTCAATACGCCCATGGCGGCGGCCACGAACGGATTGACCCCGAACGACAGCGCCTTCGCCGCGCCGATCACGGCGTAGATCGCCAGCCCCACCGCATCGAGCCAGATCAGCGCCTTGGAGCGCTCGACGTAAGCGGCCAGAAACCAGACAGCGATCGCGGCGGCGAGGCCGATGCCAAGATAGGCCGGATCGCCCACCCAGAACACCGGCGCGCCGATCAAGAGATCGCGCAGCGTGCCCCCGCCGACGCCGGTGACGACGGCGAAGAACCAGAAGGTGATGATGTCATGGCGCCCGCGCGCGGCGGCCAGCGCGCCGGTCAGCGCGAACACGGCCACGCCCGCATAATCCAGCGCGCTAGGAAGAACCGGAAGCGACTCAGGCGTATTCATCGCGAAATCATGCCGCGTCGGCGCTGAATCAGTCCACCTTCGCCGTGTGGTGGGATGATGGAGTGCGGCCCATGTTCTTTGCTGAAAGCCTCGGCCCTATTCTGACGCCCCTCACCATTCGCGAGTTGCGCGCTTTCCTGCGGCGCAAGCTGGAGGGGCGCAGCACCGTCTCGCCCGACCAATTGCGCGAGATCGTTTCGGAATACATGTACCTCGCCAACATCCGCACCACGACGGATTCGGTGATCGACCTGCTGGCCCGCGCCGGCGCGATCACCTTCCAGGGCCCCTCCGCCGCGGGCGCGGCCAAGTTCGAGTTGGCGGCGTAACGGCGTGAGCCATCCGAAGCGGCGCATTGGCGAGCGCAGCCCCCTTCGCCAAGGTTTCGGAGGCATCCACCGCGCCGCACGGCGCCGCGGTGGATGGTGCGAGCGGCGGGAGTTGAACCCGCACCGCCTTGCGGCGAACGGATTTTAAGTCCGCTGCGTCTACCGGTTTCGCCACGCTCGCGCCGGGCGTGAGATAAGGGGCTTCGCGCCGAGGGCGCAAGGCGCGGCTTCCGCCGGGGGCGGCGCGCGCCTAAATTGTCCCCATGGCTGGCCGCGCTCACCCCCTCGATCGCCCGATTTGGAGCGCGCTGACGACGCGCCAGGCGCGCTGCGGCGGCGATGGCCCGCTGGCGCGGCGGTTCGACGAGACGATCGGCCCGTTCGCGGCGGCGAGCGATGATGGCGCGGAAGCCGTCGCCGCGCTCGCGGCGCTGGCGCATGGCGAGGATGACATGTCGTTGCTGGAGCCGAACCCGCCGGCGCCGCCGCCGGAGATCGAACTGAAGATGAGCGCGGCGGGCGTGCAGATGGTTGCGCGCGCTTTCACGCGCGGCGAACACGCCTTTGCACTTGCACCACTGAGCGAAGCGGACGCGCCGGAGATGCTTGAACTCGCGCTGTTGACCAAGCCAGGCCCGTTCCGTGCGCGCACGCATACGCTGGGGCGCTTTTTGGGCGTGCGTGAAAACGGGCGACTCATCGCCATGGCGGGCGAGCGCTTGCAGATGGACGGCTTCGTCGAGATCAGCGCGGTGTGCACCCATCCCGATCATCGCGGGCGTGGGCTTGCGGGCGCGCTGATGCGCGCGGTCGGCGCGCGCATCCTTGCCGAAGGCGATGCGCCGTTCCTGCACGCTTACGCCGCCAACACCAATGCGATCGCGCTGTATCGCAAGCTGGGTTTCGAGCACCGCGCCGACGTCACGCACACGATGTGGACGTGGCGCGGCTAATCCGGCTCGTCCACGATCTCCGGCTCGACGCCGCGCGCGCGGATCAGCGCCAGCAAGTCATCGCCCGCTTTCGCAAGCGCCGCTTCGTCCGCCGAGCGCGCAACGAGATGCACGCCATATCCATCCGGCGAAAACCACGGATACGAGCCGAAGGACACATTCCCCGCGGCGGTTTCCAAATCGGAGAGCCCCTGCGCGATCTCGCCTTCGCGCACGCCCTTGGCGCGCACGGTGAGCGCGCGCACCACCGCCCCGCCTTCAATACGATGGCCCACATCTTCCAACATGCCGCGCATGATCGAGGGCACGCCCGCAAGTACGAACACGTTGCCAAGCTGAAAGCCCGGCGCGCGGGAAACGGGGTTGGCGATCAGATGCGCGCCGTCTGGAATGCGCGCCATGCGCAGGCGCGCGTCATTCATATTCGATGCGCCTTTGTAATGCGCCTCAAGGACCGCGCGCGCATCGGCGCGCACGCCAATATGCACGCCGAACGCGGCGGCTACTGCGTCGGCGGTTTTATCGTCATGGGTGGGGCCGATGCCGCCGGTGGTGAACACGTAATCGTATTGCCCGCGTAGCGCGTTCACCGCGGCGATGATCTCTTCGGGCGTATCCGCCACCACACGCGCCTCGGCCACCTGCACGCCCAGCGGGGCCAGGAATTTGGCGATCGCGCGCAGATTGACGTCTTGTGTCCGGCCGGAGAGCAATTCATCGCCGATCAGCAAGACAGCGGCTTTGACTTGTCGGGGCGTCATGGGCCCATGATAGCAGCCGCGCGAGGTGATGCATGAGTGAAATCGACTACGTGGCCGCGTTGACGGAACGCCAGAAGGGCCACCTGCCCGATCATCTGGGGCTGGAATGGCTTGAAGCCCGCCCCGGCTTCATACGCGGGCGCTTCACCGCAGTTTTGCACCACGTCGCCCCCAACGGCTTCCTGCACGCGGCCAGCGTGATTGCGCTGGCCGACAGCGCCTGCGGCTATGGCTGCTTCATCTCGCTGCCCGAGGGCGGGACGGGCTTCACCACGATTGAGCTGAAATCCAATTTCCTGGGCACAGCGCGCGCGGGCGAAGGCGTGACGGCGGCCGCGCGCCTCATCCACGGCGGGCGCACGACGCAAGTGTGGGATGCGGAGGTCACAAACGAAAACAGCGGAAAAGCGATGGCGCTTTTCCGCTGCACGCAGATGGTGCTCTACCCAAAGTAAAGCGGCGCGACGCGCCTGCTTACTTAATCTTGCCTTCAACGAACTCGACGTGCTTCTTCGCGACGGGATCGTACTTGTTGAACTTGAGCTTTTCGGTCTTCGTGCGCGGGTTTTTCTTCGTCACGTAGAAATAGCCCGTGTCCGCGGTCGAGTTCAGAC
>CAZWQS010000078.1:0-12338 GCA_964635925.1 uncultured Terricaulis sp.
AAGAGGTGTTTCAGAACTACACGATCGCCAAGGGCGAGATGATGCATCGCGGCGTGAAGGTCGATCCCGGGGCCATCACCCAGACGGCGCTGCTCACGGTCGAAGGCGAGAACGACGACATCTCCGGCATCGGCCAAACCCAGGCCGCGCACGAATTGTGCGTGAACATCCCCGAACACATGCGCCGCGATTACATCCAGCCGGGCGTCGGCCATTACGGCGTGTTCTCCGGCCGGCGCTTCAAAACGGAAATCTACCCGCGCATGCGCGATTTCATGCGCGGCGGCGGCGAGGTGCGCCGCGCGAAGCTGCGCGTGGTGGCGGATTGAAGGTGCGGCGCTCGTAAGTCGGAAAGTGCTTGGCCGCTGCAAGCGTCGTCCGACTGCCGATGGCCGATCGCCGCGCTTGAGCGAAGGCCGCCGCCCGTGAGATTCTTGCGCATGCGCTTCGATTCGCGGCCCACGCCCGAGCCCACTCAGATTGAGGTCGAAACGATTGACGGCCGCCGCGCGCCGGTGAAGCTGATCGTGAACCCGCGCGCGCGCCACGTGTCGGTGCGGATCGATCCCACGCGCCGCGAAGCCATCGCCACCGCGCCAAGCCCGCGCTACCTGAAACACGCCGCCCAATTCGCCGCTGAGCGCGCGGGCTGGATCGCCTCCGAGCTCGCGCGCCTGCCGCGCGGGATCTCGCTGGCGCCAGGGGCGTTCGCGCCGCTGCGCGGCGTGGACCACGAACTCGTCTTCGCGCACGGGCGCGGCAAGGCGCGGGTGGAGCCGGGCGGTTTGTGGCCGCGCATCATCATGCCGGCGCCGGATGCGGCGTTGTTTGAATCGCGCCTCCTGCGCTTCTTCAAGGAACAGGCCCGCGCCGATTTGATCGACCGCGTGGCCCATCATGCCGTCACGCTCGGCGTAAAGCCCGATCGCATCCAGGTGAAAGAGCTGCGCTCGCGCTGGGGCTCGTGTTCGGTGGATGGGGTGCTGTCGTTCTCGTGGCGGCTTATTCTCGCGCCGCCTTTCGTGCTCGATTATCTCGCCGCGCATGAGGTCGCGCATCTGCGCGAGATGAACCATTCGCGCAAATTCTGGGCGCACGTGCGCCGCTGCACAGCCGATTTCGAACGCGGCCGCGATTGGCTGCACACGCATGGCTGCGCGCTGCACGCGATTGGGTTGGCGCGCTAGCGCTTAGCCTTCCGGGCCAAAATCGAGTGAGCGGTCTTCGTCGTCCGGCGGGGGCGGCGCGTCCGGCGCGCCGATCACCGCGCCGATCGGGGCGCCGACAACCGAAACGCTCTGTATCGCGTCAGGATCGGGCGCGCCCATGTCGAAATCCTCGTCCGTGGGCAGGTCGAGCGGGCGCACCGGCACGTTCTGCAACGCCACATTCGCGAAGCGCGCCCAAATGTCCGCCGGCAGCGAACCGCCGGTGACGCGGCCTGTGATTGTGTAATTGTCATTGCCGACCCACACGGCCGCGACATAGCCGGGCGTGAAGCCAATAAACCAGGCGTCGCGATAATCGTTGCCTGTGCCGGTCTTGCCGGCGATCTGGCGCCCTTCGATGCGCGCGCGCGTGCCGGTGCCGGCTTGCACGGTGCGCAGCATCAGCGCGTTCATGAAGCGCAGCGGGCGCTCTTCGATGACGCGCGCATGGCTCGGCGCGCGCCAGCTCCACATCGTCTCGTCGTTGTTGGCGCGGCGGATGCGCGTGACGCCGTGCGCGTAGACGCGGTATCCCCCGCTCGCCATCGCGCCATAAGCCTGCGTCATGTCGAGCATCGTCACTTCCTGCGCGCCCAGCGCCAGCGAGTGATAATTGTGCAAGGGCGACGACACGCCGAGGCGCTGCGCTGCATCGATCACGCGATCATGGCCCACCTCATGCGCCACGCGAATGGCGACCATGTTGTAGGAGTGCGCAAAGGCGCTGGTCAGCGAAACTGGCCCGTTGAACTCGTTGGTGTAATTGCCCGGCGTCCAATCGGGTTGGCCGGGGATAGAGATGCGCACCGGCGCGTCCTGGCGGATCGACCAGGGCGTCAGCCCGTTCTCCATCGCCGCCAGATAGATGAAGAATTTGAACGCCGAGCCCGGCTGGCGGCGCGCCTGCCAAGTGCGGTTGAACTGGCTCGTATCGTAGTCGCGCCCGCCCACCATGGCGCGCACGCCGCCTTCATCGTCCATCGCCAAGAGCGCTGCCTGATCCACGCGGCGGTCTTCGCCTTGCTCGGCCAGCACCGTTTCCACCGCTTCCGCGCCGGCGCGCTGGGCGGCGATGTCGAGCGTGGTTTCGATGATGAAATCGTCGCGCTGATCGCCGATCACGTCGCGCAGCAGCCCGTCGATCCAGTCGCGATAATAGCCGAGGATGCCCGCGGGGTTGCGCCGCGAGATGACGAGTTCTTCCTGCGCGGCGGCTTGGCGCTCGGCGTCGCTGATGAAGCCCATCGCCACCATCTCGGCCAGCACCAGCTCGGCGCGTTCGCGCGCGGCGGCGATATCCTGGCGCGCGGGGTTGAGGCGCGAGGGCGCCTTCACCAGCCCCGCCAGCATCGCCGCTTGCAGCAACGTGAGTTCGCGCGCGGGGCGGTCGAAATAGCGCTCCGCCGCCGCCTCCACGCCATAGGCGCCGGCGCCGAAATAGACGCGGCTTAAATACAGCGCGAGGATTTCATCCTTGTTGAAGCGACGCTCCAGCCACAGCGCCATGGCGACTTCCTGCGCCTTGCGCCGCCACGAGCGCTCATTGGTGAGGAAGAGGTTTTTGGCCAATTGCTGCGTGATGGTGGAGCCGCCTTGCACCACGCGGCCCGCGCGCAAATTCTCCGCGCCCGCGCGCATCACGCCGGAAATATCGACGCCCCAATGGTCGTAGAAGCGCTTGTCTTCGATGGCGATGAACGCCTGCGCCACATAGGGCGGCAGCGAAGCGAGTTCGACAGGCGGCGCGTTCTGTGCGCCTTCGCGCAAGATCACGTTGCCGTTGCGATCGAGGAAGGTGATCGATTGGCCTTGGCGCGCCTCCCACAAATCGTCGGTGGAGGGCATGTCCCATGTCACGAAGACGAAGAAGCCGACGATCGTGGCCAGCGCCGCGCCCGCCGCCCAGCCGGCCCACACCGCCGTTTCGCGCACGTTGCGCGGGCGCTTGATGCCGCGCACGCTTTTCCATGCGCCGCCGAAGAAGCCGCGCGCGCCGCCGGCGAACGCCACCCATTTGGGTTCGCCCCAAGCCCGCAAGCTCGCCAGCGTCGCCCCAATGCGCGCGCTGACGGCGCCGAACAAACTGTTGTCTGGCTCTGGCGGGGGTTCGTCGGGATCGCCGGCGGCGCGGAAATAGTGCGGCGGCAACGGCGGATCGCCCTCGCGCGCGGCGATGGCGGGCGCTGCTTCTTCCGGTTCGAGCGGCGGTTCAATTTCGGGCTCGGCCTCAGGCTCTGTCGCCGACTCGGGCGCGACGTTCTCGGTTTCAGCCGCGGGCTCAGTGAATTCGGCCTCTGGCTCTGGCTCTGGCTCTGGCTCTGGCTCTGGCTCTGGCTCTGGCGCCTCGGCATCGGGTTCGGCGGGGGGCTCTGGCTCCGTGTGTGCGGACACGTCGTCCGCGGCCGCGGCCGGCGCTTCGGGCTCGGGCGCTGGCTCGTCGATGATCTGCATCGGCGGCGGCGTGAATTCAGGTTCTGGCTCCGGCTCCGGTTCAGGTGGGACCAGCAGCGTTTCCGGCTCTGGCTCTGGAGGCGGGGCGGCCTCGGCTTCGGGCTCCGGCGCGGATTCAATCGGCGCCGGCTCGGATTCGAACAAGGTCGGATCGGGCTCGAACGACTCAAAAAGCGTGGGCTCAGGCGTCGCCTCAATCGGCTCGGCCGCTTCCGGCGCGGCGTTCTCGGGGGCTTCGCTCAGGTCAGGGGCGTCAGGCGCGGCGCCGGCGTCAGCGCGCGCGTCTACGTCTTCCCCGTCCGCGCGCGGCGGTTCGGGCTCGCCGGGAGGCTGCCCCGGCGGATCGTCTTCCGGCCGGTTGGGATCGTTTTCGTCTGCCACCCCGTTACCTCCGCGCCGCTGGTAGCGCGATTCGAGCCCGCTCCTGGTTTACGCCGCAGGCGGGTTCGAGCGCCCACACAACGCGCAAGACCGGGTTCCGGGTTCCCGATAGGGTAAATTTTGGCGCTTGCGCGGGGTGCGCGCAACGTCCGGCGGCGCCCGCTTTTGCTTGCCCGGCTCAAAAGCCGTGGCCATATAGGGTCTGCGCCGCGCGGATTCCCATGCGGCAAGGAGGTTTTGGATGAGCGACTATCAATCCCGCTCGATCCCGATCGGTCGCGACGAAGCGACCATGGATCCGGGACTGCGGAAGTTCATGTTGGGCGTATATCAGAAGATGGGGCTTGGCCTCGTTTGGTCTGCGGTGCTGGCGTATGTCGTGGGCACCGTCGACGTCGTCACCATGACCGTGCTGACGCCGCCCGTGCTTTATCTGATCCAATGGGGCCCGCTGGTGATCCTGCTGGGGTCCAGCTTCTTCATGCGCAACGCATCGCCGACCGCCTCGGGCATCCTTTATTGGTCGATCGTTACGCTGATGGGCGCGGGGCTCGGCGTGTGGGTGTTTATCGCCGCGAACTCGATCAGCGCGGAAACCGTGAGCGGGCGTTCGATTACTGTGACGTTCGAAGCGATGGCCAAAGCGTTCTTACTGACCGCCGCGGCCTTCGGCGCGCTCTCGCTTTATGGCTACACCACAAAGCGTAACCTTTCGGGCCTGCATTCGATGCTCATCATGGCCACGTTCGGCCTGGTGGCGATCAGCCTGCTCAACTTCTTCATCTTCAAATCGCCGATGATGGAAGTGATCATGCAAGTGGTGACGCTTGGCGTGTTCTCGCTGCTGGTTGCGACGCAAACTAATCAATTGCGCGAAGCTTATTACTATCTTGAGCACGATCAGCGCGGCCAAGCCGTGATGACGAACGTGGGGGCGCTGAACCTCTACATCGCGTTCATCACCATCTTCCAGATGCTGCTGAGCCTGCTGAGCTCGCGCGACTAACGCGCGGCGCTTGACGTAAAGACGAGAACGCCCCGGTGTGAGCCGGGGCGTTTTTTCTTGGACCGCTGGCGTCTCGCGAGACGCCGGCGGTCCAAGAGCAGTTAGGCGCCCACCACCCGCATATGCCTGGGGATAAGCACCGCGATCACCCGCTCCAGATCATCGCCCCGGCGCAGGATGCGTCCATCGACGGCGCGCACGCTGTAAGGGCCTTGGCGCGCGTCGGGCTGTTTTTCGATCTGATAGAGCGGCGCCTCGCTGGCGCGGCGATAGATGCTGAACAGCGCCCGATCAGGCAGCGAATCCAGCGCGTAATCGCGCCATTCGCCCGCCGCCACCATGCGCCCGTAAAATCGCAGCAAGCGATCCAGTTCAGGGCGATCGAAAAAGACGGTGCGGCGGCTCATGCGGCGGAATTGGCTCCAGAACCCAAGGCTAACTCTCAGCGTTACTAGATTACAAATGAGTCGGTGTCTGGTTTTGCCCGAATTTACACTTGCTCTCGCCGCAACCAGGCGCGACCTTACATGTGTCGCCGGCCGGAGAAAGGCTCGTGCTGGGTATCCATCAGCCCCCCCAGCCCCCCCAGTACGCGCTTCGGCTGGCGACACATTCTTCAAAAAAGCCCGCGCCAGTCGCGGGCTTTTTTACGTTTATCGCCTTGTTTTTCAGGCTTTTTGACGCGGCAAGCGCCGTGCGCTTCAAGCGCGCGGCGCGCAAACCAAAAGCGCCGCGCAGGGCGTACGCCCACGTTAATCGGTGCGCAACACACCCCAGAATCAGCGCGCGTTGATTCGCTGATTTCGGGCTGCGTCTGTGGATAAGTAGCCGGTGGCGTTTTCGCCGAAACCGCCTTAAGAGCGGCGCTCGCTTGAACGGGGCGCTTCATCCACATGCTGCTGCAGGTTGACGGGTTACGGAAAAGCTTTGGCCGGCGCCTTGCGGTCGACGGCGTGGGCTTTTCGCTCGACGTGGGGGAAATCGTCGGTTTCCTGGGCCCGAACGGGGCCGGCAAGACCACCACGATGCGCATGATCGCCGGCTATCTGGAGCCGGACGAAGGTGTAGCGAAGATTTTTAATATCGATGTCGCGCAGGAGCGCCGCCGCGCGCAGGAGCGCATGGGCTATCTGCCTGAAGGCGCGCCGCTTTACGGGGAGATGACGCCCTGGACTTATCTGCGCTTTATCGCCGAAGCGCGCGGCATGAGCTTTGAGGCCGCCCGCCACGCCGTGCGCCGCGCTGCTCAGGACGCGCGCCTGGGCGACAGCATCCAGCGCCCGATCGACACGCTCTCCAAAGGCTATCGCCGCCGCGTCGGCCTCGCCGCCGCGCTGCTGCACGATCCCATGCTGCTTATTCTTGATGAGCCGACCGACGGGCTCGATCCCAACCAGCGCCACGCCGTGCGCGATCTGATCAAGCGGCTTGGCGAGGAACGGGGGCTGATCATTTCAACCCATTCGCTGGAAGAGGTAGAGGCGGTGTGCACGCGCGCCATCGTCATCGATCAAGGGCGCATCGTGGCCGACGAAACGCCCGCGGCCTTGATCGAAAAGCACGGCAACCTTGAAAACGCGTTCGCGGCTTTGACGCGCGGGGAGGAACGCGCGTGAAGAAACGCCCTGGCCTCGCTTCCATGCTCGCCATCTATCGCCGCGAGCTGCTCTCTTATCTCACCACGCCCACGGCGTACGTGTTCGTGGCGGTGTTTCTGTTCGCGATCGGGCTGTTCACTTTCCAGGTGGGCGGTTTCTTTGAAACGCGCCGCGCCGATCTTTCGTCCTTCTTCGCGTTCCATCCCTGGATCTTCATGGTGTTCCTGCCCGCCATCGCCATGAAGCTGTGGGCCGAAGAGACGCGCTCGGGCGCGATCGAAGTGCTGATGACGCTGCCGTCGCCCACTTGGTCGCTGGTGGTCGGCAAATTCCTGGCCGCGTGGACGGTGGCCGCCGCCGCGCTTGTGCTGACGACCCCGCTTTGGATCACGGTCAACGTGCTCGGCGCGCCAGATAACGCCGGCATTTTCACCGCCTATCTCTCAAGCCTCCTGATGGCGGGCGCCTATATCGCCATCGGCTCCATGATGTCAGCGCTGACGGGCGCGCAGGTGGTGGCGTTCGTGCTCGCGGTGCTGGCGGCCTTCATGCTGACGGCGCTCGGCGCGCCGATCGTGGCGGATTTCTTTTCCGGCATTGTCGGCGGGGGGCTTTCCGAAGCGATCAGCCGCTTTTCGATGTTGTTCCATTTCGACGCCGCCCAGCGCGGCGTGATCGAGGTGCGCTCCATCGTGTATTTCGCATCGCTCATCGCGCTTTGCCTCGCCTTCACCGGGCTCGCGGTTGACGCCCGTCGCGGGGGCGCACGATGAGCGCGCGCCGTTTCGCATTGCTCGCGGCGTTGGCGTTCGCGCTGATGTTTATCGCCGGCAATCTGCTCGCCAATTCCTGGCTGCGCCCATGGCGGCTCGATCTCACGCAAGATCAGCTCTATTCGATTTCACCCGGCACGCAGACCATCCTCAATGAATTGAGCGAGCCGGTGACGCTGACGCTCTATTATTCGCGCGACGCCGGCGCGGCCGTGCCGCAATTGCAGACCTATGCGGGCCGCGTGCGCGAGATGCTGCAAACCTACGCCGCGCGCGCGCGCGGGCGGGTGCGCTTTGTCGAGGTGAACGTCGAACCGTTCACCGAGGAGGAAGATGTCGCGGGCGAAGCCGGCCTCCAGCCGTTTCGCCCGTATCAAGGCGCGGACCCGATCTATTTCGGCATTGTCGGCGCCAACGCGATCGACGATACGCGCGCCATCCCCTTCTTCGATCCCCAGCGCGAAGCGTATCTCGAATACGAACTGACGCGCCTCATCTACGAACTCGAAAACCCCACGCGCACGCGCGTCGGCCTGATCACCGCGCTCGACATCGATCCCGGCGCCAGCGCGGCGGGCCTGCCCAGCCGCTCGGTGTTCGCCGCCGAAATGGGCCGCCTGCTGCAAGTGACCAAGCTCGCGCCCGATTTCACCGACATTCCCGATGTCGATGTGCTCGCCATCATCCATCCCGGCGCGCTGAACGAGGCGCAGCTTTACGCGATCGATCAGTTCATTTTGCGTCGCGGACGCGCGTTCATCGCGGTCGATCCCGCCTCGATGATGGCGCAGGAGCAAGGCGCGGCTGGCTTTGATCCGTTCAACGCCGCGCTGCCCGCGCCGACATCCTCCACGCTTGAGCCGCTGCTCTCGCGCTGGGGCGTGGCGTTTTCCGGCGACGTGGTGCTGGACGGCGAGGGCGCGCTGCCGATCCGCGTGCAGCGGCCCGACAATGGGCAAACTGTCGATATGCCCCAACCGCTCTTCTTCGCGATCCCAGCCGCTGAACTGAACCGCGACGATCTGATGACCGCCTGGCTGCGCCGCGGCATCAATTTCGGCATGGCCGGCGGGCTGAACGTCAGCCAGCGTCCCGGCCTTGAAAGCACGCCGCTGGCGCGCACCAGCGGCGACACCATGCGTATTCCGGCCGAGACAGCGCTTGCGCGGCCTTCGCCGTTCGAACTCGCCAGCATTTGGCGCCAAGCCGGCGGGCGGCGCGAAACCGTGGCGCTGCGTCTGTCCGGCGTGGTGGAGACGGCGTATCCGAACGGCCCGCCCGAAGGCGCAACGCCGCCGGCGCAGCCGCTCGCGCGCTCGCAGGCGGGGGCGGAGATCGTCATCGTCGCCGACGCCGATTTCCTGGACGATATTTTCTACATCGACCCCAATAGCGGCGCCTCCGCGGCTGACAACGCCTCCTTCGCGCTCAACGCGATCGACGTGCTGGGCGGATCGGACGCGCTCGTCTCGCTGCGCTCGCGCGCACCGGCGCAGCGGCGCATGGAGATGATCGACGAATTGGAGCGTGAAGCGCAGGCGGCGATCGATAGCCGCGAGGAAGAATTGCGCGCCGATCTGGAAGCCACCGAAGCGCGCCTCGCGCAATTGCAGGCGCAAGGGCGCGGCTCCGGCGCGTTCAGCGGCAATCTGGGCGCGGAGCTGACGCCGGAAGAGGCCGCCGTCGTGCGCGATCTTGAGGCGCGTGTCGCGGATGTGCGCGGCGAGCTGCGCCGCACCGAACGCGAACTGCGCGGCGACGTCGATCGGCTCGAAGCGCTCGTCGTGTTCATCAATGTGTGGCTCATGCCGCTCTTGGTGGCGGGCGCGGGGCTATTTTTCTTCTGGCGCCGCCAGCGGCGCGCCCGCGCGGGGGCAGGCCGATGAGCAACGATCTCGCCGAGCGTCGCAAGCGGCGCGCGCTCAGCTATTTCCTGATCGCCGCCGCCATGGCGGCGGTGGCGGCGGTGACGCTGGGCATTGAGTATCGCGCCGCGCGCCCTGAGTCCGCGTCGCAATTGGTGTTGCCCGGCATCGGCGACACCATCGCCTCGGGCCAGCGCATCGTCATCACCAGCGCGGAAGCCACCTACCGCATCGAGCGCGCCCAGCGCGGCGAGCAGGCGGTGTGGGTGATGCGCGATCGCGGCGATTATCCAGTGCGCGCCACGCGCCTGCAGCAGCTCACCAACGGCTTGCGCGCGCTGCGCACCACGCGCCGAATGACCAACGACCCCTCCAAGCACGCGCGCCTGGGCGTGGACGATCCGCGCCAGGGCGGGCGCGGCATTCTGGTGCAGATCGAGGATGGGCGCGGGGCGCTTCTGGTGAACCTCATTCTCGGCGTGGAGCCCAGCGGGCTCTATGTGCGCCGGCCCGACGATGATCAGGCGTGGGCCGCCGAAGGCGATCTGCCCCCGCTGCGCGATGTGGCGTCATGGCTCGATCTGCGCCCGCTTGAATTGGAGCCGCAGACGATCGCGCGCGTGGAAATCATGCCGGCCGAGGGGCGCGCTTACATTCTGGCGCGCGATACGGCCGATGACGCCTGGCGCATCGCCGCGCCTGCGCTTGCGCCGCTGTCGCAATCGGTGGTGCGGTCTACCGCCGAGCGGATCACAGCGCTCAATCCGCGCGACGTGCAGCCCGCGCCGGCCATCCAAGGGGCGGTGCATGCGCGCGTGCGCGCGACGACGTTCGACGGCGTACTGATCGATGCGGAAATCATCAACGCCGATCAACGCCTCTGGGTGAAACTGGTCGCTCGCGCCGGCGCGCCAGAGCAGGAGGCCCAAGCGCTCGCGCTCAATAACCGCGCCGCGCCCTGGGCTTATGGGTTGACCGATATGGAAGCCCAAGCGTTCGCGCCCCCGCTCAGTTCGCTCGTGCCCGGCGCGAATTAGCGATACGACACGGTGTAAGCCGCGCCCAGGATAGGGCCGCCGCTCGCCTCCTGCACGATCACGGCGCATTGCGGCGTACAACGCGTCCGCTCGTACCAGACGGCCCGGCCGTTCCAAGTGTCCAAGCGTTCCACTGAGCGAACTAGGTTATAGTGCAGCACCGTGCGGTTGAGGTTGAGCCCGCCATGCACAACCACGGCGATGGGACCGGGATCGTACGCGACAAGCCAGATGTCGGCGCCGGCGCCGCGCGCGTTGGCGTTCAGCGTCACGCGCACGCGCCCTGAATTCAGTCGATTAATTGAAAGGTCTCCCCGCGCCAGCGCGCGCGGCGCTTCCATCGCCTGATCCAGCGCCACGCGCGCATCGTCCCAGTCCGCGGCGCTGAGCTGGCGCGCGCCGTTCAGCACGAGCTGGGGCGTAAAGCGCCCGCGCGTGCGCAGCGTGCGCGCGTACTGGCGCTGACGATCGGAAAATTCAGGGCGTGCAAACGTGTCGTTCCAGCCCAGGTAGTCCCACATCCCGACCGGGAAGGTGAGCGCAAGCACGCCCTCTTCACGCGAGAAACTGCCGAGCAGGCGGTTCGCGCGTGGGCACTGCGTGCAGCCTTGACTGGTATAGAGCTCCACCACCGCCTCTGCGCGCCGACCAGAGGTCTGCGCGTGCGCAACGGTGCTGAACGCCGCCAGCCCCAAAAGCACGGCGGCGATGAAACGGCCGATCATGGCCCCCAGCATGGCCGGCCCGCCCGCACTCATAAAATCAAACCAGCGTGACGGGCCGGAAAGGTCTCACGCCGATTTCGCCAAACCCCGCAAAACATAATGCAAGATACCGCCGTTCCGCAGGTATTCGACCTCATTTTCGGTGTCGATCCGGCAAAGCACGCTCACTTCGTCGATTTTCCCGCCCGGACGGGCGATTTTTAGCGTCACCTGCTGGCGGGGTTTGAAGCCGGCCACGCCGGCGATCGAGACGGTTTCCGCACCGGTAAGCCCTAGGCTCGACCAGCTCTGGCCGTCCTGGAATTGCAGCGGCAGCACGCCCATGCCGATCAGGTTTGAGCGGTGTATGCGCTCAAAGCTCTCGGCCACCACGGCGCGCACGCCCAGCAGCGTCGTGCCCTTGGCCGCCCAGTCGCGGGAGGAGCCGGTGCCGTATTCCTTGCCCGCGAAGATGATGAGTTCGCGCCCTTCCTTCTGGTAGCGCATCGCCGCGTCATAGATCCACATCTTGTCGCCGGAAGGATGATGGATGGTCCAGCCGCCTTCGACCACGTTGCCCGCTTCATCGCGCACCATCGCGTTCTTGATGCGGATGTTGGCGAAGGTGCCGCGCATCATCACTTCGTGATTGCCGCGGCGCGAACCATACGAGTTCCACTCGGAACGGTCAACATCATGTTCCTCCAGCCAGCGCGCCGCCGGGCTGTTGGGTGCAATGCTACCTGCCGGGCTGATGTGGTCGGTGGTCGTGCTGTCGGGCATCACGGCCAGCGCACGCGCGCCCTCAATCGGTCGCACATCATCAACCGCCAACTCAATGTCAAAGAAGGGTGGGCGACGAATATAAGTACTCATCTCGTCCCACGCAAAGAGCTCACCGCCGGCAACAGGAATCTTGTTGAATTCCTCGTTGCCTTTGAAGACATTGGCATATTCTTCTTGATAGAGTTCCGGCTTAATGCTGCGGCGAATGGCCGAACGCACCTCGTCCTGCGTGGGCCAAATATCGCGCAGATAGACCGGCTCGCCATTGGGATCCAGGCCCAGCGGCTCGGTTGCCAGGTCAATGTTCACCGTACCGGCAATGGCATAGGCAACCACCAATGGCGGCGAGGCGAGGAAGTTGGCGCGCACATCGGGGCTAATACGCCCTTCAAAGTTGCGGTTGCCGCTCAACACCGCGGCCGCCACAATGTCACCCTGCTTAATCGCCTTGCTGATGTGTTCGGGCAGCGGCCCGCTGTTGCCGATACACGTCGTACACCCATCGCCCACGGAGTGGAAATTCAACGCT
>CAZWQS010000079.1:0-12284 GCA_964635925.1 uncultured Terricaulis sp.
CCAGTCTTGATCGCATCACGCTCAAACCGTGTTCCGATGACGTTTGACTTGGTGTCGACAACCGCCTCCCACATCAGAACGGGAGCATGATCGCACGGGCTTGAGCCTGTCGGATAGATTCCGTCGCTTCCCCGCCGAGAGCCCGGCGAAAGCCGGGCCGAGCGCGGGGACCCAGAGCCGCGAAACGCCAGCGAAAGCGCGTGTTTTTCTGGGTCCCGGATCGCACTCCGGCGTTCGCCGGGGCTGTGTCCGGGAAGCGGTAGAGTGTTGGATAGAGCGCTGCTCTATCCCCTCACCTAGGGGCGCGCTTCACCTCGTGTGCGCGACGGGCTAAGCCATGCGCGACGGAGGAAGCTGCATGGGCGTGCTCAACGGGAAAGTCGTCATCGTCACCGGCGGGGGCAACGGCATCGGCAAGGAATGCGCGCTGCTGGCCGGGCGTGAAGGCGCCAGCGTGCTGGTGAACGATCTGGGGGGCGGCCTGAAAGGCGAGGATGCGGGCTCGGCCGGGCCGGCCGAAGCGGTCGCCAAGGAAATCCGCGCCGCGGGCGGCAAGGCGATCTCCAATTCGGACAGCGTGTCAGACTACGACGCCGTGGCCGCCATGATTGCGCAGGCGAAGAACGAGTTTGGCGCCGTCAACGCCATCATCAATCCCGCCGGCATTCTGCGCGACGGCATGTTTCACAAAATGCCGCCCGAGGATTGGAAGGCGGTGATCGACGTGCATCTGCACGGCGCTTTCAACGTGACGCGCGCCTCGATCGAATTGTTCCGCGAACAGCAGGACGGCGCCTATGTGCTGTTCACCTCCACCTCAGGTCTGATCGGCAATATTGGCCAGGCCAATTATGCGGCGGCGAAGTTGGGGGTCATGGGCCTTTCACGCATCATCGCCATGGAGAATGCGGCCAAGAACGTGCGCTCAAACATCATCGCCCCGTTCGCGTGGACGCGTATGATCGCTTCGATCCCGGTGAAGGACGAAGCCAGCGCCCAGCGCGTGGAGCGCTTCAAGCGCAGCATGCGCGCCGATCAGGTGGCGCAACTTGCGGTCGCGCTTTGCGCCGACGGCGCCAAGGATACGACCGGCCAAGTGTTCGCCGTGCGCGGCAATGAGGTGTTTCTGTTCAACCAGCCGCGCCCAGTGCGCGGCATGGCGCGCATCGAAGGCTGGAGCCCGCAGACGCTGATCGAGCACGCGCTGCCGGCGATGAAAGCCAATTACACCGATGTGGGCGCGTCCGCCTCGGTGTTTCCGTGGGACCCTGTGTGAGGAGAACGCCAATGCGCTATCTCATGATCGCCGCCGCCGCCATGCTGGGCGCGTGCGTGCCCGCCCATCGCCACCCCATCCCGACGCACACGGAGGCGCCGCCCATGCAGATCAGCGGCGAATGGATCGAAGCGAGCGACGCGGCGCACAAGGCGAGCATCAGCTTCGCCGACGGCGCAGCCAGCGGCTCCACCGGCTGCAATCGCTGGAGCGCGCAAGTGGATCAATCCAACGGCCTGCGCTTCGGCGTCGGCGCGGTGACGGAGATGTATTGCGCCGAGGCGATGGAGGGCGAGCAACGCTTCCTCGCCGCGCTGGAAGCCACGCGCAGCGCCGAAGAAGAAGGCGGCATGCTGACGCTGAAAGACGCCAATGGCGAAGAATTGATGCGTTTCGTGCGCCCCGCGGGCGCGATTGAGGGCGTCGCCTGGCGGCGCATCGACGATGAGGACGCCAACCCGCACGGCGCCACGCTGACGATCGAAGGCGCGCGCGCCTCGGGCCATGCGGGCTGCAATCGATGGTTTGCGTCGGTGACGCGCGAAGGCGACCGCCTCAGCTTCGGGCAAGCGGGCCTCACGCGCATGATGTGCGCCGAGCCCGCGATGGCGGCGGAAGAACGTTTCCTCGCCGCGCTGCAAGTCACGCGCGCGCTGCGCATGGAAGGCGAAGAACTTATCCTCGCCGACCATGCGGGGCGCGAAGTCGCGCGGTTTCGCCGCGAGCGTTAGGGCGTCGCCGCAGGCGCGGGCGCGGCCGTCGGGATTTCGCGCGCGGCGCAGCGATCGGTTCCGCGATCGTCGGCGCAGTTCACGAATTGCGCTTCCGCCGCGTCGGGCGAAAACGCCACCAGCCAACGCTCGCGCGGATCGGCGCGCACAGTGGTGAGCTGCTCGCCGCATTGGACGGTATACGTGTCAGCGCCCACGAACGGGGCGTAGATGCTGTCGGGCGCGACGTTCTCCGGCACGGTGCCGCGCGGCTCGGCCCCGCGCGGGCCAGTGCAGGTTTGCCCCTGCGCCTGCAGGTGCGCGGCCAATTGCTGGTAGGCGAACACCGGCTGCATCTCCGGCGCCATGCGGCGCACTTGCGATTGCAACGAAGCGGGCGCCGCTTCGACCGGCGCTTCGGCTTGTTGCTGGTTGCAGGCCGCAAGCGCGGCGAGCGCGGCGATGGCGATGGCGATTCTCATGGTTTGCTCCTCCCGGCCCGATAAGCGCGCCCGCCGGGGGGCGCCGTCAAGCCAATTGGGGCGGCGTAAGGTTTCGTCAGGATTCCACACCCCTCCCTAAGGTGAGCCCCCCATCACGTTTGCCTAGACACTGTATACAATCGGACGAAAGTTTCCGGCGCGGCGCGTTATACTGGCGCCAACACGGAAATCTTCCTTGCGGGGCCGGAAATTTACCGCCTGTTTGCCGTTGCGGTGCTCCTTTGAGCCAAAGGGGGCAGTCATGACGTTGAGCGATCTGCACGTGCTCGTCGTCGACGACAACGAGCAGATGCGGTTCTTGGTGCGCTGCCTGCTGCGCGCGGGCGGCGTGCTGCGAATCAGCGAAGCGGAGACCGCCGCTGAAGCCTTCGACATCCTGCGCGCCACGCCCGTGAACGCAGTGGTGGTGGACTGGAAGATGCAGCCGGTCGATGGGCTCGCCTTCACGCACATGCTGCGCTGGAACAGCGACAGCCCCAATCCGTACGTGCCGATCCTGATGCTCACCGCCCACACCGAAGCCTCACGCGTCGCCGCCGCGCGCGACGCCGGCGTCAACGGGTTCGTGAAAAAGCCGATCAGCGCGCGCGTGTTGTTTGAGCGCATGACCAATGCGCTGACCGATACGCGCCCCTTTGTGCGCACGCCGGATTTTTTCGGGCCGGACCGCCGCCGCGCACAGGCGCCGGGGTATGCCGGGCCGCGCCGCCGCGCCGAGGATCGCGGGGCCGCGCCCGCGCCGCTCGACACCATCGACATCGACGACACACGCGTGGCGTAAGGCGCCAAAAAGCGACGGATGAACGCCGTTTTACGGGAACGTGATTGGTTTCCGCGCCGGTTCGGCCCCATCTTCACATGCAGAAAATTGTTCAAACGGAGCATGCATCATGCGCTTCGCGCCCGCTTTGCTCGGCCTGGCAATCCTGGCCTTTACCGTTCCCGCCTCTGCTCAGACGTTGGAATCGGTGTCCTACTCGCCCGAATTTCAGAACGAGCTCGAGGATGATCTCGGGCCCCGCGAAGGCGAGTATCTGAGCGCCAACGTCACCCGCGCGATCGAGCAAGCGATCGCGCGCCGCAACGTCGCGGCCGCCCCTGTGCGCATCGAGGTGGTGATCGAGGACGCCCAGCCCAATCGCTTCACGATTCAGCAATTGCGCACGCGCCCTGGAATTGACCCGATGCGGTCAATTTCCGTGGGCGGCGCGGATTTGCGCGCTGTTCTGCGCGGCAGCGACGGCGCGGTGCTGGCCGAGGTGGAGCACCGCCGCTACACCACCAGCCTGCGCGATCTGTTTTTCGAACCGCTGACTTGGACGGACGCGCAACGCACCATCCGCCAATTCGCTGAGAAGGTCGCCGACGCCTACGTCGCGCACGCAGGCGCGCGTTAAGTCGGCCGCGCTGGGGCGAGCAAAAGCCGGGACTCCCCGTTCACGCCCCGCCCGCCCTGGCGCCCTTCGCCTCACGCCAAGCCGCAAAGCCCCGCGCGCGCAATTCGCACGCGGGGCATTTTGCGCAGCCATAGCCCCAGGCGTGGCGCTGCGCGCGGTCGCCTTCGTAACAGGTGTGGCTGTGCTCGATGATGAGATCGACCAAGGCGTCGCCGCCAAGCTCCTGCGCCAGCGCCCAAGTCTCAGCCTTGTTGAGATGCATCAGCGGGGTTTCGATGCGGATCGGCGCATCGAGGCCCAGCGAGAGCGTCTTTTCTTGCGCATCAAGTGTTTCGCGCCGGCAATCGGGATAGCCGGAATAATCCGTCTCGCACATGCCGCCGACCAGCACGTCGATCCCGCGCCGATAAGCGATCGCCGCCGCCACCGTGAGAAACACCAGATTGCGCCCGGGCACGAACGTGGTCGGCAAGCCGCTGGCCGCCATCTCAATGGCGCGATCGGCGGTCAACGCGCTTTCGGCCACCGCGCCATAGCCCGAAAGATCGACGAGATGATCTTCCCCCAATTCCGCGTGGCGCGCGCGGAATGCGTCGAGCAGCACCGGGCGCTGGCTCAGCTCCGCTGCGTGGCGCTGGCCATAGGCGAAGCCCACGGTTTCGACCCGGGCGTAGCGCCCAAGCGCCCAGGCGAGACACGTCGCGGAATCCTGGCCCGCGGAGAAGAGAACAAGGGCGGCGTCAGACATTC
The DNA here is from genome assembly GCA_964635925.1 of uncultured Terricaulis sp. Classification (GTDB taxonomy): domain Bacteria; phylum Pseudomonadota; class Alphaproteobacteria; order Caulobacterales; family Aquidulcibacteraceae; genus Vitreimonas. The sequence continues at coordinate 4,637 of CAZWQS010000079.1, forward strand.
CCTGTCTATAATCGCCCGCAACGGAGCGCGCGATGGATGTGGTGAGCCTTTATACGACGTGGCCGGATTCGCCCGCGGCGGAAGCGGCCGGCGAAGCCTTGATCAATGCGCGCCTGGCCGCGTGCGTGAACATCATCCCCAACGTGCGTTCGCTCTATCGCTGGGACGGCGCATTACAGCGCGATGACGAAGTGATCATGTTTGTGAAAACCAGCGCCGCGCGCGCCGGCGCGGCGCGCGATGCGCTGATCGCGGCGCACCCTTATGACACTCCATGTGTGCTGCACCTGCGAACAGCGCCTGAAAATTCGGCGCCGGATTTTCTGGCATGGGTGATCGCGCAAACAAATTGACGCCGCGACAGTGTGACCCGCCCGCACCAGGCGCCCGCGTGATGACGCCCGCGTCAAGATAAGATCGACCCTCCCGTTGACAGGCGCGCGCAGACTCCATGCTATAGTGTAAGGAGCGGCACGGCTGCCCGGGGGAGCACCCGCGCGTAAGCATACGCCCTTAATGAGTTCGTAGCCCGCGGTCGTCCACAGAAGGCGCCTCGGCACTGGGAGGACGCGATGTTCAAGAAATCGAAGCTGGGTCGGATTCTGCTCACGGGCGCTTCGCTCGCGGCGATGGGTGCGATCGCCCCCGTCATGGCTCAGGAAACAAGCGACGAAATCGTTGTGACGGCCACCGGCCGGTCCGCCGCGATCCAGGATGTCCCGCTCGCGGTGACGGCGGTGGGCGCCGAAGCGCTCGAGAATTCCGGCGTGCAGGACCTACGCGACGTCACGCAACTCGTGCCTGGCCTGCAATTCGGCACCGGCCAGTCGAACGCGTCCGGCACCATCGCCCGCATCCGCGGCATCGGCACCGGCTCGGACAACCCGGGCTTTGAAGGCGCGGTCGGCATCTTCATCGACGGCGTGTATCGCGCCCGCGCCGGCGCGGCGCTCGCCGATCTGCCGGACCTCGTTCGCGTCGAAGTGCTGCGCGGCCCGCAAGGCACGCTGTTTGGCCGCAACACGTCGGCGGGCGCGATCAGCGTCATCACCGCCAGCCCAGACCATGACCTCGGCATGTACGTCGAAGGCATGCTTGGCTTCGACGACCTGGAAGAAGGCGGCATCCGCGCGGGCGTGAACCTGCCGGCCGGCGACAATCTCGCATTCCGTGTCGATGGCGCGGTCCGCGCCCGCGACGGCTACATCACCGACTTGATCTCTGGCGAAGACATCAACAACCGCGATCGCTGGTCGGCCCGCGCCCAGATGTTGTGGGACATTTCCAACGACGCCTCGCTACGCATCATCGTCGATACGTCGGAGACGGACGAAGTCTGCTGCGGCATCACTCCGCTCTCCTACGGCGCCCCGGTGGGCCCGCTCCCGTTCGGCGTTCCCCAATATGCGATCCACGTGATCACCGCCGGCGCCGGCACGCCCGCCATCAGCCCCGAAGGACGCGGCATGACGGTGACGCCGGGCCGCAGCTACGGCGAACAGACCGAGGAAACGGGCATTTCGGCCGAGCTCACATGGGATCTCGGCTTCGCGAACTTCACATCGATCACATCGCAACGCGATTGGGACGCAACGCGCAACCAAGACGTCGATTTCAACGTCATCGACGTCGCCTATCGTGACGGCCTGCGAGTCGGCTTTGAAAATTTCACGCAGGAATTCCGCCTGCAAGGTGAAATGGGCCGCCTCGACTGGCTGATCGGCGCCTTCTACGGCAAGGAGGCGATGACCTACAATGACACGATCCGCACTGGCGCGCATTCCAACGTCTACGCGAACACCGTAGCGACCATCGCGACGCAATCGCTGAACCCCGGCGTCGGCTGCGAACTCTACGCGCTAAACCCTGCCGTGCCTTCTATTTTCCAGTGCTTGGCGTCAGCCCTCGCTCCGCTGAACCCCACGCTCATGAACGAAGTGAACAGCGTGAACGCCGTTGGCCTGTTCGACGCGGGCCACCTGGTGCAGAACGTGAGCGGCAACGGCCAGCAAGCTGACAATTGGACTGTCGATACGACGTCGTGGTCTCTCTTCACGCACAACGAATTCTCCATCACGGATGCGCTCGTGCTGACGGTGGGCGTGCGCTACAACAACGACGAAAAGGAAGTGAACGCCTCGCTCAACAGCGTGTCGCCGAGCTGCTCGGCGCTGCAGGCCATGGAAGCCGCGACGCTCGGCATTACGACGCCGGCCGGCTTCTTCCCGGGCGGCATCGTCTCGCTGCTGCAGCAGCCGTCATCGGGCGCTGCGTCGCTGATGAACCTTTCGTGCAATCCGGCGGTGAACCCGATCGTCAACGGCAATTGGGCCGGCGACCGCGATGAGCAAGAATGGTCGGGCACGGCCTCGCTGGCCTATCACCTGAGCGACGACGCCATGCTCTATGGCGGCTACTCGCGCGGTTACAAGGCGGGCGGTTACAACGTCGATCGTTCGGGCTTCCAGGGCCTCAATCCGGCGACGATCTCCGCAGCGGCCTTTACGGTCGATTCCCTGGCGTTCGAGCCGGAATTCACCGATGCCTACGAAATCGGCCTCAAGAGCACGATCCTCGGCGGAACGACGACCTTCAACGTCAATGCGTTCTATCAAATGATCAGCGACTATCAGTTGAACGCGTTCAACGGCTTCAACTTCATCACCCAAAACGTGCCAGATGTGATCAGCCAAGGTGCGGAACTCGAACTGAGTTCGCGACCGACGGATAACCTCACGCTCAATTTCGGCGTGGTGTACACGGACGCCTATTACGACAGCACCGTGGTGTTCAACCCGATCACCCCGGCCGGCAACACGGTGACGTCCGGCGAGCCGCTATCCTTCGCGCCGGAATGGGTCGTCACCGCCGGCATCGGCTACGAACAGCCGATCGGCGACAGCTTCAAAGCCTCGTTCTACATCGACGGCCGCTGGAACAGCGAATACCGCACGCAAACGCTGGCGCGCCCAGCGAGCGGCATCACCGACAACGATGCCTTCGCAACGTTCAATGCGCGCGTGGGCTTTGGCGGCGCGGATGACCGCTGGCGCGTGGAACTCTGGAGCCAGAACCTGACCGACGAGTTCTACTATGTCGGCGCGTTCTCGCCGCCGCTACAGGACGGCACGCTGGTGATCTACCCCAGCCAGCCGCAGACCTACGGCATCACCCTGCGCGCCCGCTACTAAGCGCGCAGCAAGCAAGACAAAGCGGCGGCCGGGGCGAAAGCTCCGGCCGTTTGCTTTTGCTTCACCGGCGCGCGCCAGGCTTATGCGCCATGCCGCTTTCCGTGCTGATCGTCGATGACCACGCGCCCATGCGCGACTTGCTCGCGGCGGTGTTTACGCGCGCGGGCGCTTCGGTGCGCGAAGCCCGCGACGGGCAAGCCGCGCTGACCGCTTTAGAGGCCGCGCCCGCCGATCTGGTGGTGGCCGATCAGAGCATGCCCGGCATGAGCGGGGTGGCGCTGATCGAAGCGCTGCGGGCGCGCGGAGCGACGGCGCGGATCATCCTGATCAGCGGACACAAAAGCGCTGAGCTGAGCGCACAGGCGCGCGCGGCGGGCGCGGACGCGGTGCTGGTGAAGCCCGTCAGCCCGCGCGCGCTGATGGAGACGGTGAACGCGCTGCTTGGGCCAGCGTAGATTCTATCACGCCCGCCCGCGCAGCATTTCCAGCATGAAGGAGAAATCGCGGTTGGCGTGGCCGCGCTCGACCAGTTCGTTGTAGAGCGCCTCCGCCGCGCCGCCGAGGGGCGTGTCCGCGCCGGAGCTCGCCGCCGCTTCCTGCGCAAGTTTCAAATCCTTGAGCATCATCGCCGCGGCGAAGCCGCCTTCGTAATCGCGGTTGGACGGCGCGGCGGGCACGGGGCCCGGCCAGGGACAATAGGAGGTGAGCGACCAGCACTGGCCGCTGGCCTTGGAGGCGATGTCGAAGAATTTTTGCGCGTCGAGACCCAAAGTTTCGGCCAAGGCGAACGCTTCGCACGTGCCGATCATGGAAATGCCGAGCAGCATGTTGTTGCAGATTTTCGCCGCCTGCCCCGCCCCGCTTGCGCCGGCGTGGATGATGGCTTTGGCCATCGGCTGGAGCGCGGTTTCGATCTCAGCGAAATCCTGATCCCGGCAGCCGACCATGAAGGTGAGCGTGCCCCCGCTCGCCGCCGCCGTGCCGCCGGAGACCGGCGCATCCGCGGCGCGGAAGCCCTGCACCGCTGCATCGCGCGCCACGGTGCGGGCGCTATCGACATCGATGGTGGAGCAATCGAGCAGCAGCGCATCCTTGCGCGCGTTGGGCAGGATCGCTTGCTCATAGACCTCGCGCACATGCTTGCCCGCCGGCAGCATGGTGATGATGACATCCACATCCTTACACGCCTCGGCGGCGCTGGCGGCGGGCTTCATGCCTTGCGCTTGCGCGCGCGCGAGCGCATCGGCGCTGAGATCGAACGCGATCACCTCGCGCCCCGCCTTGGCCTGATTGGCGGCCATGCCGGCGCCCATATTGCCAAGGCCGATGAAACCGATGCGGGTCATAGTGGGCTCCATTCTTCCTGCGCCGGCAGGGGCGCGAACAATTCATCGAGCAGCGCGTCGGTGACGCCTTCGAGCGTGGCGGGGGTCCAAACGGGCTTGTTGTCCTTATCCACGATCAGCGCGCGCACGCCTTCCTGAAAATCGTGACGCGACGCCACGCGGGAAGCGAGGCGATATTCGCTGCGCATTTCGTCTTCAAAGCTCTGCATCTTCGCGCCTTCGCGCATCTGGCGGAAGCTCACCTTCATCGCTTGCGGCGATTTGGTTTTGAGCGTGGCGAGCTGGGCGGCGGCCCAATCGGAGCCATCGGCTTCCAGCGCGGCGAAGATGGCTTCGACGCTGTCGAGGGCGAAGATGCGGTTGATGCGCGCGATGTTTTCCGGCGTCAGCTCGCGCGGCGCGCCGGCGTCGGATGCAAAGGCATGCAGCACGCGCGCGATCGCGTTCCCCCTCTCCCCTGCGGAGAGGGGGCTAGGGGGTAAGGGGCGGGCCGACGCGTCAGGCGCCTGCATGTTTGAACGCCCCTCCTCCCCCAACCCCTCCTCCGCAAGGGAGGAGGGGAGCTGTGCGCGCAAGGCATCGAGTTTCGACGCTTCCATGTAATGCGTGGCGATGCCGGCGACGAGGCAATCCGCCGCTTTCAGCCGCGCGCCGGTGAGCGCAAGCCACATGCCGATCTGGCCCGGCTTGCGCGGCAGATACCAGCCCCCGCCCACATCGGGGAAAAGCCCGATGCCGGTTTCCGGCATGGCGTACGTGGTGTTTTCCGTGGCGATGCGGAAGCGCGCCGGCATGGAAATGCCCACGCCCCCGCCCATGGTGATTCCGTCGATCAGCGCGACGATCGGCTTGGGATAGGTGAAGAGGAGGTGGTTGAGGCGATATTCGGTGAAGAAGAATTCGCGCGCCTCTTTGCTATCCTTCGCGCCGCTCTCCGCGATCATGCGAATATCCCCGCCCGCGCAAAACCCGCGCGTGCCGGGCGCGTGATCGAGCAGGATGGCGTGGATGCTTGCATCGTCGCGCCAGGCGATGAGCGCCTGGATCATGTTGGCGCACATGTGCGTGTTGAGCGCGTGCAGCGCTGCTGGGCGGTTGAGCGTAATGCGCGCGAGGCCGGCGCTAGCGGCGGTGAGAGTGTCAGTCATTCGCTTTTTCTATCGTCGTCAGTGTGCGTGCGGGAGTGGAGCTTAGGTAGAGGTTTCCACGCCCACTTCCACAACCGAGGCAATCCCAAGGCAATCCATCCAGCGATATAAACACCCGCGTATTGGCCCGCCTGAGTTGATGTTGCGCCGGAAAAAAGCGAGACGACTACAATGAGAACGACACCGCCGCCGATGGCGAAAAGGGCAAGGATTGCGCGTCGCCAGGAGTTTCCAACGTCGTTGTGATCGGTGCCCGTGTCGTGCTCGCGGGAGACAATTGGAATGACTGTCGGTGTTGGCTCGGTTGCGCTTTGCTGGCTCGCAAAACCTTGTCGAACCCAGTCTCCAACACGCAATGTGAGGATCAACGTCAACACAAGAGCAAACGGAGCCAACAGAATAGGCAGAACGAGCACCGCCAAGTCCAATCCGTGGGACAGCAAGCGAGCGCTATGTTCACGCTCCCTTTGCGCGATCCTTTCGGGCGATCTCGCCAAAGCAGAGCACGCTGCGAAATCCGCCTGCCTCCGAGCTTCCACTCTCGCGCGGGTCGCTTCACATTCCAAAACACGTTGACGTCGGGCGAATTCCCTCAGTTCGGCACCGTTCGCTCGCTCCTCGGCACCGAGTGACCCCAGGTCCCAATCGGGCGAAGCCATAGATTCACAACTTCCCCACGCACTCGAAACATTCTCAGGGAAGTACCTTGAGCAGCTAGCGAGGGCATCGGGCTTACGGGGCGGCGGCGGCCAACGATCTTGCATCCAAAGCAATCCGCCGAACCAAATAGGCACCGTAAGGACAAGCGTCAGCCTTCGCCAACCTTTTCCTGCAAGGATCGTCCGCCCCGAAAATTTTTCCAAAGTCAGGCTCCTGCCTGGCTCATCGATCAGCCATCACCGCATCGTCGGAATGACGAAGCTGGAATCGTCCGTCATACCTTCTGGCCAGCGGGCGGTCACCGTCTTCACCTTGGTGTAGAACTTCACGCCTTCCGTGCCGTGCACGTTGGTGTCGCCGAAGGCGCTGCGTTTCCAGCCGCCGAAGGTGTGATACGCCACCGGCACCGGGATCGGCACGTTGATGCCCACCATGCCGACATTCACGCGCGCGGCGAATTCGCGCGCGGCGCGGCCGTTGCGGGTGAAGATGGCGACGCCGTTGCCGTATTGGTGCTGGCTGGGCAGCGCGAGCGCTTCCTCGAACGTTTCGGCGCGCACGATTTGCAGCACCGGGCCGAAGATTTCTTCCTGGTAGGTTTTCATGCCGGTTTTCACGCCGTCAAACAGCGTGGGGCCGACGAAAAAGCCCTCCTCATAGCCTTGCAGCGAAAAGCCACGGCCATCGCGCACCAGCTCGGCGCCCTCCTCGGCGCCGAGGCCGATATAGGATTCGATCTTGGCCTTGTGCGCGGCGGAGACGACGGGGCCGTATTGCGCTTCCGCATCGGTGGAGATGCCGACTTTCAGCTTTTCGACCTCAACCAGCAGGCGTTCGCGCAATTCATCGGCGGTTTTCTTGCCGACGGGCAACACCACCGGCAGCGCCATGCAGCGCTCGCCGGCGGAGCCGTAGGCGGCGCCGATCAAATCCTTCACGGCCTGATCCATATCCGCGTCGGGCAGGATGATTCCGTGGTTTTTCGCGCCGCCCATGGCCTGCACGCGTTTGCCGTTGGCCGTGCCGTGGCTGTAAATATAATGCGCGATGTCGGAGGAGCCGACGAAGCTGATCGCCTTGATCTCGGGATGGGCGATGATCGCATCCACCGCTTCCTTATCGCCGTGCACGACGTTGAGCACGCCTTCGGGCAAGCCTGCTTCCAACATGAGCTGCGCCAGGCGCAACGGCACGGTGGGGTCCTTCTCGCTCGGCTTCAGCACAAACGCGTTGCCGCAAGCGATCGCCACGCCGAACATCCACATCGGGATCATGGCCGGGAAGTTGAACGGCGTGATGCCGG
>CAZWQS010000080.1:0-12234 GCA_964635925.1 uncultured Terricaulis sp.
GCACGGGATCGAGGCCGGCATCGCGCAGGAAGCTTGGATGCTTCAGTTCGGGATAGACGCCCACGCCCGCCTCGCGCGCCAGCGCCAGAACCTCCGCGAAGGTCGAGATCGCTTCCTGGTCGTTGTAGGCGGTGTTAGCAGCGCGCAATTGCGGGATGCGCTCGCGGCAGCGCAACGTCTTGATTTCCGCCAGCGTGAAATCCTCGACCCACCAACCGGCGGCCGTGACGCCATCGATCGTCTTCTCCGCGCGCCGAGAGGCGAACTCGGGGCGATCAGCAACGTCGGTGGTTCCGGAAATTTCGTTTTCGTGACGGCAGATCAGCACGCCGTCTTTGGTCATCACCAGATCGGGCTCGATGTAATCGGCGCCCTGTTCGATCGCCAGAGCGTAGGCGGCGTGCGTGTGCTCGGGGCGATAGGCGCTGGCGCCGCGATGGGCGATGATGAGCGGGCGTGCGTGCGTGCTTTCACCCATGCTCGCGCACCCCGCCAGCGCCGCCGCCCCCGCGATCACGTCGCGCCGCCTCACAAGCGCTCATCCTGCGGCGCGAGCTTAGTCATGGAGAGGCCCATGAACAGGATCGAGCCCACGAACAGCAGCGTCCACGCGCCGAAGGTAGCGTCGAGCGTGGGATCGAGGTTCGGAAACGCCGTAGCGAATTCGTGGGTGGCGAAGCCGTTGAGAAACAGCGTCGGCAGCGCGACGCCAATGGAGGCTTCACCTTCATCGCCCGGCGCCTCGCGCAGCAGCATCAGGATGAGCCACGCACTCAGCAGGCCAATGACGGGCGCGGACAGGAACGCGATCATGCGCGCGTCAGGCAGGAAGAAATATTGCCCGCCCAGCCGGAACGCCGCTGCAACAGCGAGCCACAAGAGAAAGCCAAGGCCAATGGCGCGGATGATCATGAACTTCCCCGTTCAACAAACAACAAACAGAAAAATCTTCTCTCATTCCGGACGCGCGAAGCGCGCTCCGGAACCCAGAGTAAGCGATGCGGCGTTGACTCTGGGTTCCGGCTCTTCGCTGCGCTTCGGCCGGAATGAGAGAGAAGCGGCGGCGTCATCCTTGCTCTTCCTTTAGGCCTTCAGCATCTCGCGCGAAACAATGACGCGCATGATCTCGTTGGTGCCTTCAAGGATACGATGCACGCGCAGATCGCGCACGATGCGCTCGACCTCGTAATCGGCCAGGTAGCCGTAGCCGCCGTGCAATTGCAGCGCAGAATCGGCCACCTTGAAGGCGGCGTCGGTGACGAAGCGCTTGGCCATGGCGCAATATTTGGTGGCGTCCGCTGTCTTGGCGTCCAGTTTGCGCGCGGCGGCGTGCAGCAGCGCGCGCGAGGCGGCCAGCTCGGTTTCCATATCCGCCAGCACGAATTGCGTGTTCTGGAATTCGACCAAGGGTTTGCCGAATTGCTTGCGCTCCTTCACATACGCAAGCGCGCGATCGAGCGCGTCCTGCGCCCCGCCCAAAGCGCACGCGGCGATGTTGAGGCGCCCGCCATCGAGGCCCTTCATCGCGTACTTGAAGCCCTCGCCTTCAGGGCCGATGCGGTTTTCCGCCGGCGCGCGGCAATCCTCGAAATTCACGATCGCGGTGGGCTGGGCGCGCCAGCCCATCTTGTCCTCATTCTTGCCGAACGAGAGGCCTTTGGTTCCATTTTCCACCAGCAATGTGGACACGCCCTTGGGCCCGTCTTCGCCCGTGCGGCACATGAGGACGTAAAGATCAGAGAAGCCCGCGCCGGAGATGAAGGCTTTTGAGCCGTTGATCACGTAATGCGCGTTGCCGTCGGGCTTGGCCGTGGTGCGCAGCGCGCCCGCGTCCGAGCCGGAGCCCGGTTCGGTCAAGCAATAGGACGCGATCTTTTCCATCGATGTCAGCTTCGGCAGCCATAGCGCGCGCTGCTCGGCGCTGCCGAAGCTGTCGATCATCCATGAGCACATGTTGTGGATCGAGAGAAACGCCGCCGTCGCCACGCAGCCGCGCGACAATTCCTCAAAGATCAGCGCCGCATCGAGCCGCGTGAGGCCCGACCCGCCATGCTCTTCGCCCACATAAATGCCGGCGAAACCCAGCCCCGCGAGCTCTTGCAGCACGGCGCGATCAAGCCCCTCTTCCTCCCAACGCGCGGCGTTGGGGCGGAGCCGTTCCTGCGCGAACGCGCGCGCGGTTTCGACGATAAGTGCTTGGTCTTCCGTGAGTTCGGCGGCCATTGTTCCCTCTTTGGCGCCTTATAGCCCGGTTAGCGCCCGGCGCCAGCGTTCCGCACCCCGGAACCTAACCGGCATTTCAGTGTTTCCGCTGCGCCGACCCAATTCGGGCGCGCTTAGGAGACAGACATGCTCAAGATCATCGCCACCGCGGCCGCCGCGGCCGCCATGCTTGGCTTGGCCGCCTGCGAAGGCAGCGCCGAGAAAGCCGGCGAAAACATGGATTCAGCTATCGAAGAAGCCACGCAAGGCGAAGAAAATCTAGAGGACGGCGCGCTCGAACAAGCCGGCGAAGCGATCGATGATGCAACCGGCGCCGAACGCCAAGGCGATCTCGGCGATGCAGTGAACGACGCCACCGATGGCGACCCCAACACCACGCCTTGATTTTTTTCGCAGGAACCAGTGCGGCTAACGCACGTTAGGACCGTTGGCGGAAACGCCGCCATGGAGACACACAATGTTGAAGACCATTCTGGCGGCGGGCGCCGCACTCAGCTTAGCCGCGGTCGCCGCGTGCAGCCAAGGGCCGAATGAAGAAGCCGGCGAAGCCGCCGACACGGCCTACGAACAATCCACCACCGGCACGACCGATCCGGGCCAAGGCCCGATGGAAGAAGCCGGCGAACAGCACGACGAACCCACCGACGGCGCGCCGGCGGGCGACACGACCACCACGACCCCGCCTCCGGCGACGACGACCCCGTAACGCCCGCGCGCGTTTGGGGCTAGAAGCTCCCTCCGGGCTACAAGGTCCGGGGGGAGTTTTTTTATGCACGCGCTTTCGCCGGCCCTGCTGCTGGTCATCGCCATCATGTTCGGCTCGGCGATGGACGCGACCATCAAATACCTCACGCTGACCAATGCGGTGCTGATTGTGCTGCTGGGGCGGTATCTGTTCGGCGCGCTGTTTTCGCTGGGGGTCTATGCGCGCGCCGGGCGCCCGGCGATCAGCGGCGAAATGTGGCGCGCGCACGTGCTGCGCGGCTTCGTGCTCACCGCCACGGGAAGCACGTTCTTTTGGGCGCTCACGGTGTTGCCGCTGGCGGAAGCGGTGGCGATTTCTTTCATCTACCCACTGCTTGTGCCGTTCGTTGGCGCGCTCGTGCTGGGCGAGCGCGTGCGGCCGAGCAGCTTGATCGCCGCCGGCATCGGCTTCGCGGGCGTGATCGTGGCCGCGCAAGGCGCGCCAAGCGTGGCGGAAAACCCGCTCTATGCCTGGGGCGTGGCCAGCGTGCTGGTTTCGGCGACCTTGTTCGCGCTCGCCATGGTGCTGCTGCGCGAGCGCGCGCAGAAGGACGGCGCGGTGATCGTGTCGCTAATGTCCAGCCTAATGCCGGCCCTGATCGTCGCCGCGCCGGCGATCGCGTTCTCGCCGCCGCCGCATTGGGCCGATTGGCCGGTGTTTCTGCTGCTTGGCGCGCTCGCCGCCGGCTTCATGTATCTGCTGGCGGCCGCCTATGCGCGCGCGGAAGCCCAACAGCTCGCGCCGATCCACTACACCGAACTCGTCTGGGCGAGCGTGCTCGGCTATATCATCTTTCATGAGACGCCGCGCCCGTCCATCTATGCGGGGGCCGCCTTGATCATCGCCGCCTGCCTTTACATCGCCTATGACGAACGCCGCCTCACTCGCATCAAGAAGGATACGCCATGACGCAAAATCTCGCCGCCTCGATGCCGTTCGCGACCTTGATGGGCGTTTCTATCTTGGAGGCGTCGGCTGAGTTGGTGCGCGGCGAATTGATCGTGCGCGAGGATTTGTGCACGGCGGGCGCGATCCTGCATGGCGGCGCGGCGATGGCGTTCGCGGATTCGCTGGGCGCGATCGGGGGATTTCTCGCCCTGCCGGAAGGCGCAATCGGCACCACCACGATCGAAAGCAAAACCAATTTTCTCGGCGCGGCCAAAGCCGGCGCGCGCATCGTGGGCGAGACGATTCCAGTGCATCGCGGCAAGCGCACCAGCGTTTGGCAGACGCGCATTTCAACCGATGCCGGCAAACCTGTCGCGCTCGTCATCCAGACGCAAATGGCGCTGTTTCCAAACTAATCCGCGACGCGCCCGCGGAAGTACGCTAGCGTCAGCCCCGCTCACGCGGAGACGGCCCATGGTGCGCTGGCACGCCCTCCTCATCGCGCTTTGCCTCTTAACCGCGCCCGCTGCGGCGCAACAACAAGCCGCGGAGGGCGCCGTTCAGGCCGTGCTGCCCGCCGGCGCGAGCTGGATGGCGACGCGCGTGACGGTGCAGCGCGGGCAAGGCTTGCGCATCAGCGCGCAAGGGCGTTGGTCGGCGATCACGCCCGCGCAAAGCGTCACCGCCGCGCCGCGCGACACGTCCACGGATGCAAACGGCTATCCCAATATGCCCGCGGGCCGGGGCGCGCCTTTGCCCAACGCCAATCGCGGCGCCTTGGTGGGCCGCATCGGCGAAAACGGCGCGCCGTTTCTGATTGGCGCGGCCTATCGCGGGCGCGCGCCCGCCGATGGCGTTCTGTTCGTGACCATGAACGAGCCCACCGACCAGATGCGCGACAATCAAGGCCGCCTCGCGCTCAGCATCAATGTGCTGATCATGCAGGATGCGCCGCAACGCGTCCCGCAGGAACAGCCCCAGCGCGTTCCGCAACAGCCGCCGCAGCGCGAGCCGGCGCCTAATCCGCCGACAACGCAAACGCCCGGCGCCGCGCCTACGCCGACTCCTGCGCCCACGCGAACGCCGCCGCCGCCCACGTCTGATCCCGCCCCAGCGCCGGCCGAGCCGCCAGCGCAAACCGCCCCACCGCAAACGCCCGAACCGCCGCCCGCCGATGCGGCCACGCCAGCACCGGACGCGTCGCCGCCGAGCGCGCCGTCAACGCCGGCGCCGCAGCCGTCCGCCGCCGACACGCCAGTGGCGGAAACAAATCCGAATCCGCCTGATCTGCTGCGCTATGGGTTGATTGGCGCGGCGATCCTTGTGGGATTGCTGATCATCGCGCTGGCGATGCGCCCGCGCGGCGTGCACGGCCGCACGCGCAACATCGCGGCCGCGCGCGTCGGCGCACGCGTACTGCATGACGGCGTGGCCGGCCAATCATTGTCCATCCGCCCAGGGCGGCGCACATGAGCGACACCGACACCCTGGCCGCCTTCCTCCAGCTCGACACCGAGGCCGACGCGCAGGCCGCCGTCAGGAAATTGCGCGAGTCCCGCGCGCTGAAAAGCGCGCGCGATCTGCCCGCGCCGCTGCGCCTGCCGGCGGCGGATGCAATCGTGTGGGCGGCGAAGGCGCTGCTGCGCGATCCGGTCAGCGGCGTGATCGGCCAAGCCTGGGGCAAATTGCGCGACGTGCAGCGTTTCATGAACGCCCCGCCCGAAGAGGTGAACACGTTTACCTTGCAGGATCACGAAATCGCGCTCTCGCGCACGCCCTCGGTGGAGCTGACGCTGAACGACGCGCCCAGCGGCATCGTGCTGCGCTTCGAGCTGAAGATCGCCCTGGTGCTGACCAGCGCGTCGCTGCGCATCCAGAACCGGCGCATTATCGGCGCCGAATGCGGCGATCTGCGCGGTTCGGGCAGCTTCAACCTGGGCCGCGCCACCATCGCCGAGCGCAAAAGCGCGCCGTTCCGGTTGCCCGCACGGCTCGCCTTCACGCCCGGCGTGGCGTTGGGCTAAAGCGTATTCATGGACTTTAAATTTGCGCGGAGCCCGCCATCAAACTCAGGCGAATTTAAAGTCCGTTGCTTTAATCACGCCGCGTTCTGATGCGCCTTCTTGGCGACGTCCTCGGCGCGGCGGCCGGTGACCTCCACCATATGATCGAACTCGGCCTCAAAGGTGGCGAGACCTTGCGTGACCGAGCGCAGGTCGATGATGAAATTCTGCCGTTCCGCGTGCGGCAGATACACCTCCACCTTATCCCAGCCGGGCCAGCCTTCACGCGATTCAAAGCCGAGGATTTGCCCGTTATGGCTCGACACCGTTGAATTGATCTTCGGCGTGCCGGAGCTTGGCGTGTAGATCGTCAGCTTCTCGATCGGCTCAAGCACGACCGGATCGCACTCGGCCAGCGCGTCGTTCATGCCGATGCGGCCCGCCATTTGGAACGAGTGCTCGCTGGAATCGACGCTGTGGAACGAGCCGTCGATCAACGTCACTTGCACATCCACCACGGGAAAACCGATCGGGCCTTTGCCCATCGCATCTTTCACGCCGGCCTCGACAGCGGGTATCCATTGTTTGGGAATGGCGTCGCCGGTGATCTTATCGATGAACTCGAACCCGCCCCCGCGCGGCAGCGGCTTCACCTGGATCACGCAATCGCCGAACTGGCCGTGACCGCCGGTTTGCTTCTTATGACGCCCGCGCTTTTCCGCGCTTTTGCGGATGGTTTCCTGATACGGCGTCGAAGGCGGCGCGTGCGAGACATCCACGCCGAAGCGCGTTTTCAACCGCTCCAGCACCAGGCGCAAATGCGGCTCGCCTTGGCCTTGCAGCAGGATTTCGTGCGTCACTGGATCGTGCAGCACCGAAAGCCCCGCATCCTCCTCCGCCAATTTCTGCAACGCGCCGGAAAGGCGCACGTCGTCCTTGCGGTCCTTGGTGGCGATGGCGAGCTGATACACAGGGAAGCGCTTGGCCGGCGCGATCGCGGCTTTCTGGGCGCCGTTCTTGGTGAGCAGATCGCCCGAAGCCGCTTCCAGCTTGCCCAGCGCGACCACATCGCCTTCCGGCGCGCTGGATACTTTCTTGGTTTGTGATCCCTGCACGGAGAAGATCGCGCCGGGCCGCTGCTGCGATCCATCCGCGAGCGTGAGCTGATCGCTATCGCTCAGCGGGGCGCCGAACACGCGCGCGTAGGAAAGCTTGCCCGCCTGCCCTGCGTGCGACACCTTCATCACATAGGCGCCCCCGCCCTGGAGGCCGAGACGCGCCGCCGCCTGCTTCGGCGCGGGCGTGTCATGGCGCAGCGATTTCAGCAACCGGCGCACGCCATTGCCGTAGGCCGTGGCGCCGAAGAACACCGGTGCGATCTGCCCCGCATGCATCTCCTTCACCAAATCCGCGAACACCGTGTCGCGATCGGGCGTGATGTCGGAAAGCAATTGCTCCATCAGGCCGTCGTCGAAATCGGCGAGCTGCTCCAGCATATGAAAGCGCGCTTCGCTTTCGCGCGCCGCGAGCTCGGCTGGAATGTCGATCACTTTTGAAGGCTTGCCTTGTTCGTAGTGATATGCGCGCTCCAACGCGAGATCGACAAAGCCGGTGACCTTTTCGCCCTCCCAGATCGGAATTTGCCGCGCCACGAGCGGCGTCGCCGCCACCGGCTGCAAAGCTTCCAGCAGATCGCGGACGCGCCCGCGCGCGGTGTCGATCTTGTTGATGAAAATGGCGTGGGGAATGGCGTGCTCTTCCACCGCGCGCAGGAAAGGCTGCAACAGGATCGCTTTATCCGGATCGGGATCGGCCACCACGATGGCGAGATCGGCGGCGGGCAGCGCGAAATCGGAATCGGCCTGGAAATCCACCGCGCCGGGCGCATCGATCAGCGCGTAATGGTCGCCCATGAAATCGATGGCTGTAAAATTGGTTTCAGTTGATTGGCCCGCCGCGTTCGAGACTGCGCCCGAACCGCCCGAGGCGGCGCTTGCCAGAGCTTGGATCAACGCCGTCTTGCCCGCCCCGGTCGGACCGACGACGGCGATTGCCCTCACGATGTTGGCGGATTTGCTTTCAGCCATGGCGCTGCCTCCTCTGTTCCCTGATGGGATGGGGCGGCGCCGCGCGGCGGGCGCCGCTTCTCGCTTATGAACGGCCCGTCCACCGGGCCGATGGGGGAGTGTTTCACGATCGGAATGAGCGCGCAACGGCGTACGGGCGTAACAAACTAACCGCTTCCCGGCCGAGAGCCCGGCGAAGGCCGGGCCGAGAGCCGGGAACGGTTATTTCTTCAGTTCCGCGAACACGCGGCCGAGGAAGTCCCACACGCCGGGCGGCGGCATGTGTTTGGCCAGTTCGGGATCAGCCATCGCTTCGCGATTCATCGCGCCGGCGGCTTTGAACATGGACGCATCGCCCTGGGTGAATTCGCCGATCAAAGCTTGCGCGCGTCGGCCGATCTCCAGCGCGGCGGGCGTGGCTGCATCCGCGTTCGGACCCAACGCGGCGATATCGGCGTAGACTTTCTCCCAAGCCGCCGACACACGCGCCTGATCCTCCGCCGTGAACGGGCGGCCGCGCAGCTCCTGCAATTGCTCCGGCGTGTAGTGCTTTTGCGCCAACGCCTCCATCTTATCGTTCCACTTAAACTCTGACATCGCCGTACTCCTGACGAGATTTCCCAACTCGTCCGGGGAAAGGCTTTTGCGATCGGCCAGCTTCGCCCGCGCCGCGCGCACCAGCGCGAGCGTGGTTTCGGCCTCCGCCTTCGCATCCATGAGCGCCGCTTCCTGCAACGCCAGCGCCGCCGCCAGATCGCCGGAGCCGCGCAGCAGCTCGCCGATGCGTTTCAGCGGCAGCCCAAGCTGCTTCAGCGCCAGAATGGCCGAAAGCCGCTCCAGCTCCGGGCCGCGATAGATGCGCCAGCCCGCGATGGTGCGCGCCGGCTTCAACAGCCCAGCCGCTTCGTAGACGCGCAGCGCCTTGACGCTGACGCCGAAGCGCCGCGCCACCGCCGCCGCCGTCTCCTGAAACACGCTGGCTTTCATCGCGCCTTTCCTCGAACGGCGCGGATCAGAAGGCCAGCCCCAGGGGCCGGCTCAAGCGCGAAAGCGCGGCGAAATACACGTTCCATTATCCGCGTCATGGCAGGATCAGCACGTGAGTTCCGCCGACGCCCTCATGCTGACCATTGCGCTCCTCGTTGTCGGCGCCGCTGGGATGGCATTTTGGCGTCCGCGCGGCGCGTTCAGGATCGCCGGATTAACGCTGGCCGCGGCGTTCGTGCTCCCTTTGGCGCTGGGCTTCGCGCTGACGCCTTTCTTGGGCTCCGGCGCCGGCATGGGGGTGGCGCTTATTCTCTTTGTGCTGGCCGCAACTATCGCCGCGGTCGCTGCCTCGGCCGCGCTTGGCGCGGCATTGCGCTACGGATGGAACGCGCTGCGTTAGCCGCTCACTTATCCGGCAGCGGGATGAATTCCTTGTCGTCGCCGGGCACGGCGCCGAACTTGCCCGCTTTCCAATCTTCTTTCGCCTGCTCGATCCGCTCTTTGCGGGAGGAGATGAAATTCCACCACATGTGGCGCGGCCCCAAACTATCCCCGCCCAGCAGCATGAAGCGCGCGGGTGTCACCGCGCGGATGGTGATCCGATCGCCCGGCTTGAACACAAGCAGACGCCCCGCCTCAAAGCGATCGCCCGCGATCTCGATCTCGCCATCGGCGATATAGAGCCCGCGCTCCTCGTACTCAGGATCAAGCGGCAAGCTCGCACCCGCATCCAGGCGCGCATCGGCGTAGAACAGCGCGCTTTTCAGCTTCGCCGGCGAGGTTTTGCCGAACAGCGCGCCCGCGATCACGCGCACATCCTTGCCTTCGCCATCCAGCACCGGCAGCGATGCTTTTGGATAATGGTCGAACGTCGGTTCACTTTCCTCTTCCGCCTCCGGCAGCGCCACCCAAGCTTGCAGGCCGAACAACGGATGCTTGCCTGCGCGCAGCTCGGGCGCGGTGCGCTCGGAATGCGCGATGCCGCGCCCCGCGCTCATCCAATTCAAATCGCCGGGCTGGATCGCTTGTGAAGAGCCCAACGTGTCGCGGTGATAGATTTCGCCGGCGTAGAGATACGTCACGGTCGCCAGATTGATGTGCGGGTGCGGGCGCACGTCCACGCCCTTGCCGACATCGAACTCCGCCGGCCCCATCTGATCGAGAAACACGAACGGCCCAATCATGCGCCGCTCGATCGCCGGCAGCGCGCGACGGACTTCGAATCCGCCGAGATCGCGCGCACGCGGCACGATGATGGTGTCGATGAAGCGGCACGCGGAGGCGTCGCTGTTCGCGGGGTCGATATCGTCGCCGGGTCTGATGCTCATAGAGGCGAATGTGGCGCCGCGCGACGCGTAAGCCAAGACGCAACGCCCCAGCAAACAAGCGCCCACGCCGCGCCAAGACACCAGCCGGCCAGCACGTCCGTCGGCCAGTGCACGCCGAGATAAACCCGGCTCGCTCCGATCAGCAGCGTCAGGAAAATCGCCGCGCCCATGATATAACCGCGCAAACGCTGCTTCTCCTGCGCGCGCGCCAGGAGCGCACCCAGTGTCAGATATGTCACCGCAGAGAGCATGGCGTGGCCGGAGGGGAAGCTCATGCTCGTGGTCTCCACCACGTGCGCGACCAGATCGGGCCGCGCGCGGTTGAAGCCCGCCTTCAATCCTTCGCTGATCAGCGTGCCGCCAATTGTCGCCGCCAGCAGCATCAGCACATCGCCCCACCGACGCAGCACCGCCAGATAGCCGCACGCCAGCAGCACCAGCAGCGAAAGCACTGCAAAGCCGCCGAGCGCGGTGATATCCACCACGGCGAGCTCAAACGCGCGCGCGCCGATGGGATCGGCGGGATCGCCCGGCGTGCGCAGCGCCAGCAGCAGCGCCCGGTCAAACCCGTGCGCCTCACCCTCGCCCACCTCGTCGGCGATCTCGGCGAAGCCCAAAATCAGCGCCGAAAGCCCCAGCAGCGCGGCGATGGGAACAATCTCGCGCCGCGCGCGCGCGGCTAAATCCCGCAGCATCCGGCCCCCGGTTTCCTTAGACGGTTTGCACCAACGCCCGCCTGCCCGTCTGGTTCCCAACCATCCCGCCTTGCATATGGCGGAGTCAAATTTCGCAAATTTGCGTCTACTCGTGATGGTAAAGCCACGTTAGGTTTGCCCGCCGCACGAGAGGCGGTGACTTAAATCTGGGAGATCCCAATGCGTATGATTGCCGCCCTCGCCGCTCTTGCGGCCCTCGGCCTCGCCGCTTGCACGCAAGCGGAACAGAACCAAGCCGAGCAAGACGCTTCCGCCGCCGCCGAAGAAGCGGGCCAAGCGCTTGAAGCCACGGGCGAAGCTGTTGGCGATGCCGCGCACGAAGCGGGCGAAGCCGTGGAAGGCGCTGTCAATGACGCCGCCAACGCCACCGCCGCCGCGACCGACGACAATCCGGCCACCCAGCCGTAAGCGTCACGCGCAAGCGAGATAAGAAACGGGCGGGGCCTTACGGCGCCGCCCGTTTTGTTTAAGCCGCTTTCTTGTCGCTGGCGCCGTTGAACAGGAAATCGTTGCCGTCGAAGGTGACGCGCACATTGTCGCCATCCTTGATGCGACCTTCGAGGATAAGCCGCGCCAGCGGATCTTGAATATCCTTCTGAATCACGCGCTTCAAAGGCCGCGCGCCCCAGGCGGGATCGTAGCCGCGCCGCGCCAGCTCCGCGCTGGCGCGCGCGTCCAGCTCCATGGCGATGTTGCGCGCCGCCAGCAGCTTCTCCAGCCGCTTCAATTGGATCGACACGATCTGGCCCATCTGCGCGCGCTCTAGGCGCTTGAACAGGATGATCTCGTCGATCCGGTTCAGGAATTCCGGGCGGAAGCGCGCGCGGATTTCATTCATCACCGGCCCACGCACATCCTCCACGTCCGCGCCTTCCGGCTGATCGGCCAGATATTGCGCGCCGGCGTTGGAGGTCATGATCAGGATCGTGTTTTTAAAATCCACGGTGCGGCCTTGGCCGTCCGTCAAACGGCCATCATCCAGCACTTGCAGCAGCACGTTGAACACGTCGGGGTGCGCTTTTTCGATCTCATCGAACAGCACAACCTGATACGGCCGGCGGCGCACCGCTTCCGTCAACGCCCCGCCTTCTTCGTACCCCACATATCCCGGCGGCGCGCCAATCAAGCGCGCGACCGAGTGCTTTTCCATATATTCGGACATGTCGATGCGCGTCAGCGCATGCTCTTCATCGAACAGAAATTCGGCCAACGCCTTGGTGAGCTCGGTTTTGCCGACGCCGGTGGGGCCGAGGAACATGAACGAGCCGATCGGCCGGT